>CADECO010000691.1:0-2378 GCA_902825905.1 uncultured beta proteobacterium | reverse complement strand
GGTTGTCGGCGATGTCGAGCGTCACCTTCTTCACGTTCAGCATCGCCGCGGCGACATCCAGAATGTTCGATTTGAGCGCCTTGCCCGATTGCAGCACTGCTTCGCCACCGATGCCTGCACCGCGCGATGCCCAGGTGCCGCCGCCGTAGGGCGTCACGCGCGTATCGCCAGTGAGCACGCGCACCTTGTCGAGCGACACGCCCACGGCCGTGGCGGCGATCTGCGCGAAGATTGCATCGGTGCCTTGCCCTTGCTCGGTGACGCCGCACAGCACCGTCACCATGCCCGAGACGTCCAACCGCAAGGTCGCGCCGTCCTGCGCCGAGATCGGTGCACCGCCCACACCGTAGAACGCCGCCGACGGACTGGTGACTTCGATGATCGAGGCCAGGCCGATGCCGCGATGGATGCCCTGCTTGCGCAGCGCCGCCTGTTCGGCGCGCAATGCCTTGTAGTCCATCATCTCGAGCAGCTTGTCGAGGCACTTCTGATGCGAGAGCCGCTCGAACTTGATGCCCGAGGGAAACGTGTAGGGATACGCATCGTCGGGAATCAGATTGCGCCGGCGGAATTCGGCCGGATCCATGCCCAGCTTGATCGCCGCCGCATCGACGATCCCTTCAGTGACCGCGGCCGCGATCGGATGCCCGACCGCGCGATACTGGCAGGTGACGTTCTTGTTGGTGAACACCGCGTTCAGCTGCGCGCGGTACTGCTGGTGCTTGTACGGCCCGCCGGTGAGGTTGACCACCTGATTGCCTTCGATGCCGCTGGTGCGCGGGTACACCGAGTACGGCCCGATGGCGGTGAGATCGTCGAGATCGAACGCGAGGATCTGCCCGTCCTTGTTCGCCGCCAGCCGGATCTTCACCTTGTGCTCGCGCGCGTGGATGTCGGAGATCATCGACTCCATGCGATCGGCCACGAACTTCACCGGCCGGCGCAGCATGATCGACAGCGCGACCGTGCACATCTCATCGGGATAGGTGTGCACCTTGATCCCGTAACCGCCGCCGACATCCTTGGCGATCACCTGGATGTGCGCCTCGGGGATATCGAAGTGCTTGGCGAACAGCTGCTGCATCATGTGCGGCGACTGGGTGTTGTGATGCACGGTGAGCGAATGCTCGCCCGCGTTGTAGTCGGCCAGGATGATGCGCGGCTCGAGGCACACGCCGGTGTGGCGGCCAAAACCGTAGTGTTCTTCGACGACGACATCGGCCTTGGCGAACGCTTCCTCCACGCCGCCGGTATCGACCTCGCGATGAAAGCAGATGTTGTCGCCCAGGTCGGGATGGATCACGTACTTGCCGGCCAGCGCCTCGTGCATGTCGACCACGACCGGCAGCGCTTCCCATTCGGCTTCAATGAGATCACGCGCGTCTTCGGCCTGTGCGCGCGTCTCGGCGACCACCGCGGCCACCGGTTCGCCTTGCCAGCGTGTCACTTCGATCGCCAGCGGAAATTGCTGCGGCGATTTGATCCCTTTCAGGTGCGAGAGCACGCCGATCCAGGGCGAGCAGATCTCGCGCACCGCGTAGCCGTCGACCACCGCGATCACGCCTTTGGCCGCGCGCGCTTTCGACAGGTCGAGCTTCTTGATCCTGGCGTGCGCGTGCGGGCTGCGGAAGTACACGACTTCGGCCAGTCGCGGAAAGCGCAGATCGTCGGTGTAGGCGCCGCGACCGGACAGCAGGCGCTTGGCGTTGGCGCGCGGTTCGCTCTTGCCGATGTAACCGGGCTGGATACGCGCACCCGGTGCGATCAGCGGCCGCTCGATCGTCGGCGTGGTCGTAGTGGTCGAACTCATCGAGGTTGCGGGATTAGTCGCCTGCTCTCGTTCCATGCCGTGCTGCATGGCGCGCTGCGCGTCGCCCTTGGTTCCAGTGTTCGCGCTCATGCTTTCCCTCCGATCGAACGCTTGGAAATGAGCACCGCCTCGATCGCATCGACGATCGCGTGATAGCCGGTGCAGCGGCAGTAGTTGCCCGAGATGTATTCGCGGATCTGCTCGCGCGTGGCGCCGGGTTTGTTCTTCACCAGATCCATCGCGCACATCACCATGCCGGGGGTGCAGAAACCGCACTGCAGCGCGTTGCGTTCGTAGAACGCGTGCTGGATCTCGGCCGCTTCGCCCGAATCGGACACGCCTTCGATGGTCTCGACCGTCTTGCCGTTGCAGGCCACCGCCAGCGTCAGGCAGCCGCGCACGATCTCGCCGTTGACGCGGATGGTGCAGGCCCCGCACACGCCATGCTCGCAGCCGATGTGCGAGCCGGTGAGGCCGACCTCCTCGCGGATGAAATCGATCAGGTGCTGACGCGGTTCGATGCGGCGCGTGACTTCGACGCCGTTGACGCGCATGGTGGTTTCGAGTT
>CADECO010000690.1:0-2392 GCA_902825905.1 uncultured beta proteobacterium | reverse complement strand
CGCGCGAGCTGGCCGCTGCTCACCCAGTCGATCACCCGCAATCAGTTCTTCGGCGTCGAGGGCGTGTTCACCTTTCCCACCTGGCCGATCCGCGCCATCATCGTCGTGGGCGCGGCCTCGGTAGCCGTCGCCTACATCATGCAGATCGCCAATACATTGCGCACGGCGTATCGCGACCGAAACGCAGGAGCGCCGCGATGAGCGAGTTGCAGATCGGCTTCCTGCTCATCGCCGCGATGGTGTTCCTGGTCATTGCCGGCATGCAGGTCGGCGTGGTGCTGTTGTCGTTGTCGTTCACCGGGATCTGGCTGATCAAGGAGAACTTCGAGACCGCCTCGCGCATGCTCGGGTTGGCCTCGTACAGCGGCATTCAGGACATCGTTTTCGCCACCATTCCGCTGTTCGTGCTGATGGGCATGTTCGTGAGCATCGCCGAACTGGGCAAAGACACCTTCGAAGTCGCCGAATGGCTGCTGCGCAAGATCACCGGCGGGCTGGCGATGGCGGTCGTGGCAGCCAACGCGCTGTTCGCAGCGGTCACCGGCATCAGCATCGCCTCGGCCGCGGTCTTCACGCGCATCGCCGTGCCGGAGCTGCTCAAGAATGGCTACTCACCCCGGCTGTCGGTAGGCGTGGTCGCCGGCTCCTCCATCCTGGGCATGCTGATTCCCCCGTCGATCCTGTTCATCCTCTACGGCATCGTCGCCGAGGAGTCGATCGGCAAGCTGTTCATCGCCGGCATCATCCCGGGACTGCTGATGTCGATCTCCTTCTGCCTGGGCATCTACATCATGGTGAAGTACTTCAAGGGCTTTGCCGGCACGGTACGCGACGGCGCCGATCTCGACCGCCGCGAAACCTGGGGCAGCGCACTCAACAAGCTCGCGCCGGTGCTCGCACTAGTGGTGCTGATCCTCGGCGGCCTGTACTCGGGCATCTTCACGCCGACCGAGGCGGGCGCCGTCGGTGCGTTCGGAGCCTTCGTCATCGCCCTGATCCGGCGACGCCTCACCTGGAAACGGCTGTGGCAGGTGCTGGTCGAAACCGGCTTCGTCTCGGTGAGCATCCTGATCCTGCTGATCGCCGCCAACCTCTACAGCCGCATGCTCACCTACTCGGGCGTGCCCGAAGCGATCGGCAGCGTGCTCCAGGGACTGGGCATCGTCGGATTCTTCGTGGTCTACATCGCGATCATCATCGGTCTGGGCTGCATCCTGGATTCGACTTCGATCCTGCTGATCGTCGTGCCGATCGTGGTGCCGATCGCCAAGACATTCAACATCGACCTGATCCAGTTCGGCGTGATCACCGTGATCGCCGTGGAGATCGGCCTGCTCACGCCGCCGCTGGGTCTGTCGGCGTTCGCGGTGAAATCGAGCCTGGCCGACCAGAGCATCCGCCTAGGCGAAGTGTTTCGCGGCTCGGGGCCGTTCGTCATCATCATGTTCATCGTGTTGTTGTTGGTCGCGGTGTTCCCCGCGCTCAGCACGGCATTGGTGCGTTGAGTCGCCGACGATGATGCGCTCGGTCTCATCGCTGAGCAGACGCTACCGCACATCCGCGGCGTACTCGTCGGCCTTCATCTCGTGAACGCCCCTGCCCACCCGGCAATTCGCGAGCCGTATACCGGGCAGTCGATCCGCCGCAATGAAGACGAGCGGTTCCTGACCGGACGCGGCTGCTTCGTCGGCGATTTCCAGCTCGACAACATGCTGCACGCGGTCATCGTGCGCAGCACCCACGCGCATGCGCGGCTAGTCTCGATCGACAAGTCACGCGTGATCGCGCACCCCGGTGTAAAGGCGTTCTTCACGCATGCGGACATCGCCGACTACCCCGCGACCATTCCCGTACGGCTTGCACCGCTCGAAGGTGTCGAACGGTTCCTGCAACAACCGCTGGCGAGCGACCGCGTGCGCTTCGTCGGCGAACCAATCGGCGTGATCGTCGCCACCAGCCCGTACATCGCCGAAGATGCGCTCGACTTCGTCGATGCGCACTATGAGCCGCTCGCGCCGGTCACCGATGCGCACGGCGCACTCGCCGATGCCAGCGTGCTGCACGCCGGGCCGGGCACCAACGTGGCGAGTCGCTACACCGTCGCCAAGGGCGATGTGAACGCCGCATTCGCGCGCGCCGACTACGTGCGCCGCGAATCGTTCTATTCGCATCGCCACACCGCCGTCCCGATGGAAACGCGCGGACTGGTCGCCGCGTTCGACACGCCAGCCAACATGCTCACCGTGTGGGGCGCCACCAAGGTGCCGTTCTTCAACCGGCGCGCGCTGGCGAAAATGCTGCGGCTGCCGGAAACGTCGATCGACATGATCGAGTTGGACGTCGGCGGCGGGTTCGGCGTGCGCGGCGAGTTCTACCCGGAAGACTTCCTCAT
>CADECO010000689.1:0-2395 GCA_902825905.1 uncultured beta proteobacterium | reverse complement strand
ACTTCGGCACGCACGCGCTTGAACACCTCGAGCGGCAGGCGAACACGCTGAGTGCGATCGCCGCCGTAGCCGTCGGTGCGCGTGTTGCGCGCCGAGAGGAACGAGGCCATGGTGTAAGCGTGCGCGTAGTGCAGCTCCACGCCGTCGAACCCGGCCTCGCGTGCGCGTCGTGCTGCATCGGCAAACAACCCCGGCAGTTGCTGGGGCAGGTCGCGGATATGCGGCAGGTGGGTGTCGGTGATCCGTTCGCGCGCACCGAAGCGCAGTGCTTCGAGTTCGCGTTCGTCGAGCACCTGGGCGAGATCCGCGTCGGACATAGCGGCGAGTTTCGTGCGGATCTCGTCGTCGCTTGCGGCCACGTTGCGCAACGCGTCGCGATGTCGATCGGTGATGCGCAGGAACTGCGCGAAGAAGCGCTCGGCCGTCGGCCGGCGCCGGATCGACAGGAAATCGATGAGCTGGATGAACAACTTGGTCTGTCCATCGCTTGCACGTCGCACTGCCTCGACCAGTTGCCGCAGCCCCGGCACGAACCGGTCATCGCCGATGCGCAACAACGGGCCGCTGGGCACATCGCGAATGCCGGTGGCTTCCAGCACGATCGCGCCCGGCTGTCCGTACGCGAAACGCTCGTACCACTCGATGTTCTGCGGGGTGACGAACCCCTCGTCGGTGGAGCGCCACGGCACCATCGCGGGCACCCAGGTGCGGCTCGACAGGCACAACCGGCCCACTTCGATCGGGCTGAACAGGCGCGAGCCGGCAGCCTGTTCAGCGGTGGGCCACGGGCCGGGTTTGGGATACCACTTGACGCGTTGAGGTGGACGCCACATGAAGTTCGATCTGCGCGATGAGACGGTTGCCGATTGTATGTCGAACGATCGACCTCTCCGCTGCATGCGGCGGGACGAAAGAACCTGTGCGACCGATAACGGCGCGCACCGACAGGTCACGGAACGATAGGACGGGAATCGATCAGGCGATGGTCGATAAGCCGATCCGCCGAGGCGATTCGTCTGTCGGGGCACGGTGCCGATGCTCCTATAATCGCCTGCACCGTTCGCGGTTCGCCAACCGTACGCGGTTCCATCGCCCGCAGTTCACCGTTGCGTTGCTTGCCCGTGTCCGCCCGACCGCCGTTGCGCACGCATTACGACAATCTGCATGTTACGCGCGACGCGCCGCCGGAAGTCGTGCGCGCGGCGTATCAGACGCTCGCCTCGAAGCTGCATCCGGATCGCAATCCGAACGACCCGCAGGCCGAAAGCGCGATGAAACTGGTCAACGCGGCCTACGAGGTGCTGGCCGATCCGGTGCGACGCGCGCAACACGATCGCTGGATCCGGCAGATGGAAACGGCACCGCCAGCCGGCGCGAGCCGCGACGCTCTGCCTGCTGCACGCGCCACCGCGGAGGACGCGATCGGCCCGGAGTCCGAGGAACCAGGCTCGATCGAAGCGGCGGCGCCGGGGTCTGATCGCGCGCGCCCGTCGCGTCGTCGGCACGGCTCGACCATTGCCTCGCTCGTCACGCTTGCTGCGCTGCTCGGCGCAGCGTTGATCGGCGGAGCGGTGTGGCTGATGGAGTCGGAGTCGCGATCGTCGAGCAGTTTAGCCACCGCCGCGGACATCGCGCGTGCCGCGCCATCGGTGCCGGCCTCGGGTGGATCGCCCGCTCGTGGCAACGATTACGCCCGTCCGGAGCGTGCGCCCGGCGGCGAGCCTTGGCCCGCGCAGTCGGCCTACCTGAGCGGCTTCAAGGTGTTGCTCAACGACGGCCAGTCCACGGTGACGCTGGACAACAGCGCGAACCCATCGGACGTGTACGCCAAGCTTTATGCCCATCGTGAGGCGCGGCCGTTCGCGGTGCGTTGGTTGGTCGTCAAGGCGCGCGATTCGTTCGTGGTCGGTGAACTGCGCCCCGGCCGCTACGAAGTTCGCTATCGCGATCTCGATAACGGCGTGGTGACGCGCAGCGAGCCGTTCGAGTTGCGCGAAGGAAGCGTCGCCGAGGGCACGCGCTTTACGGCGGCGCGCATCCCGATGCAGAAGGTTGCGCCGCGCGATGGCCAGTCGCTGTTCGATCCGGATTTCTGACGGCGATGAGCTCAGCCTCTCTTAATCTTCCGGCGCACTGGCGCGTACCCGCGCTTTGTCTGGCAGTGTCCATCGCACTGCATTGGATCTTGCTCGATGCGTGGTTTCGGGCGCCGACCGAGTTCGGGCTGACCGCGCCTGCTACCCCCCTGCGCATTGCGATGCCGAATCCGGACCGCAGGTCCGAGTCTGCTGGGCGCGAACCGGCGACACCACCACCGATCGAATCCACCGACGCGCGCACTGCAGCGGCTCGTGATGGATTCGATGTCGCGGAACTAGCTGCGGCGCGTCCCCAT
>CADECO010000688.1:0-2399 GCA_902825905.1 uncultured beta proteobacterium | reverse complement strand
GTCGTTCGGCGGCGTGCCCGCCCTCTACTGGCACGCCCACGAAATGCTTTACGGCTTCGTGATGGCTGCAATCGCCGGATTTCTGCTCACGGCGGTGCCGAGCTGGACCGGAGAGCGCGGCTCCGCGGGTGTGCCGTTGATTATCGCGGTCCTGCTGTGGACCGCGGGGCGAGTCGCGATGGGCGCAGCGGGCGCCGTGCCGTTCTGGGCGCTCGCGGCAGCGGAGCTGGCATTCGTGCCGTGTCTCCTTGCGTTGGTGGCGCCACCCATCCTACCGCGCAATCGAAATCTTCCGGTTCTCGCCGTACTCTGCGTGTTATGGATCATTGACGGCGCTTTTGTCCTGGGCGTCGCACGCGCAGACGCATTGCTCGCCGCAGGAGCGATTCGCGCCGCGCTCGATTTCGTGCTGTTGCTGGTCACGATCATCGCCGGTCGCATCGTTCCCACGTTCACGGCCAATGCGCTGCGACGGCGCGGCGAAACGGTCACCACGGTGACGCGACGACCAGTCGAATACGCGGTGATCGGCCTCATGATTGCGATCGCGGTAATGGACGTAGTTGCGCCGCAGCTATGGGTCAGCGGCGTGCTCGCCGGACTCGCCGCCATCGCCCATGCGATCAGGCTGGCCGGCTGGCGCAGTTTCCGCACGCGCGGCGAACCCGTTCTCTGGATCCTGCACGTGGCATACGCGTGGATACCGTTGGGTCTGGCACTCAAGGCATTGGCGCTGCTCGGGGATGTCGGTTGGGCCGGCAAGTGGACCCACGCCTTCGGTGCGGGCGCGCTGGCGACGATGATCCTCGCGGTCATGACGCGCGTTGCGCTCGGGCATACCGGCCGTGCGCTCGCGGTCTCGCGTGCCATCGGCGTTGCCTATCTGCTGCTGACGCTCGCGGCGCTGCTGCGCGTATTCGGCATCGTGCTGGCCCCCACACACTATCTACTGACGCTGACGGTGGCGGGGCTCGCCTGGATGCTCGCATTCGGCGTGTTCCTGGTGGTGTATGCGCCGATCCTCTGGTCGCCGCGTGTGGATGGGAAACCCGGATGATCTCGCCGCTGCAATTCGACCCCACGCTGCTGCGTCGGTACGACCGGCCCGGACCTCGATACACGTCCTACCCTTCCGCGCCCAGGTTCCGCCCGGATTTCACCGAGGCAGACTTGCGCAGGCACGCGGCCCGAAGCAACGAGGAGCCGATCCCGCGCGACCTCTCCTTATATATACACGTGCCGTTCTGTTTCTCGCCGTGCTTCTACTGCGGCTGCAATCGAATCATCACGCGCGACACCAGCCGCGGCGCACCCTATGTCGAACGCCTGTTGCGCGAGGCGGAGCTGACGGCACGGCTGTTCGATCGCGACCGCGATGTGGCACAGGTGCACTTCGGCGGCGGCACACCCAATTTTCTCGACGCCGCGACGCTGCGCGGGCTCATCGACGGACTCGCACGCCACTTCCGCTTTTCCGCGAGCGCCGACCGGGATTTCTCCATCGAGCTCGATCCGCGCACCGTGCGCAAAGGCGATATCGCCGCGTATGCCGCCATGGGGTTCAACCGCGCGAGCTTCGGCGTACAGGACTTCGACCACACGGTGCAGCTGGCGATCAATCGCGAGCAGAGCGTCGCGCAAACGTTGTGGTCACTGGAGGAGTGCCGCAAGTCGGACTTCCGCTCGGTGAACGTGGATCTCATCTATGGCCTGCCGCGGCAAAACGTCACGGGATTCCGCCGGACGCTCGACATCATCGCCGACGCGCGTCCCGATCGCGTCGCCGTCTATGGCTATGCGCACCTGCCGCAGATGTTCAAGGCGCAGCGGCAGATTGCCGAGCAGGATCTGCCGGATGCATCGGCAAGACTCGACCTGCTGCAAGCGGCGATCGAGCGCCTCACCGGCGCGGGATATGTGTACATCGGCCTCGATCACTTCGCGCTGCCCGGCGACGAGCTGAGCCGCGCGCTCGAGAAGGGAACACTGCAGCGCAATTTCATGGGATACACCACGCACGCGGCGTGCGACCTCATTGGTCTCGGCGTCAGCGCCATCAGTCACGTCGGCGACAGTTTCAGCCAGAATCACCGGGAACTGACCGCGTGGGAGATAGCGCTGGATCAGGGCAGGTTGCCATTGCATCGTGGCCTCACGCTCGATGACGACGATGTCCTGCGCGCCGAGGTGATCCAGGAGCTCATGTGCAACGGCGTGATCGATCGCGCCGGCATCGCCCTGCGCTACGGCATCGACTTCGACGAATATTTCGCCGGAGCGCTCGAGCAGCTCGCGCCGCTCGCCGAGGACGGCCTCGTCGAATCGTCCGCGGCGCGCATCGTCGCCACCTCGCGCGGCCGGTTGATGCTGCGTATCATCGCGATTTGCTTCGACCGCTC
>CADECO010000687.1:0-2403 GCA_902825905.1 uncultured beta proteobacterium | reverse complement strand
AATGTCCGGCCACATAGAGCCGATGGCGAGGCGCGCCGAAGTTGTTGCCGTTGCGATAGAGCCAGGCGGCGGCCTGCAGCATCTGGCACACGATGTGTTCGATCGTGACCTTGGGGCATAGCGCGTAGTTGGGCACGGCGACGGTGATGCCCGCGTTGGTGAGTGCCGGTGCGACGAACGAGAAGTCCTTCTTGTCGAAGGCGCGCCAGTACCCGCCGTGGATGAACATCAACACTCCTTTGCTCTGCCCCTTGGCGCGAAAGATGTCGAGCTTCTCGGTGGCGTCGGCGTCGTACGGGATGTTCAGCACGCAATCGCTCGTTGCGCGGGCGCGTTCGGAGTCGAGGCGCCACTTGTCGACCACGTCCTGGAAATTGCTGACCGTGGTGCGCGGGTTGTAGAGCTTTTCGTAATCCTTGGTCATGTTTGCCTGCTCCCTGAGTCGTGCCCTGGTTGATTTTGATGGGCGCCCTGGTGGTTGATCGCTAACTGGTTGTTGGACGAACGCATCGCCGAGCGCGTCGATGTGAGGGCGAGTTCGTTGAGCGCGCTGATGCGAGCGCTGGTTCAGTCGGGCAGCACCGCCGTGACTTCGATCTCCACCTTGGCGCGATCCTCGATCAGCGCGGTCACCTCGATCGCGGTCATCGCCGGGAAGTTGCGGCCGATGATGTCGCGATAGGCGGCGCCGATTTCCTTCGCTGCGGCCAGATACTCGGCCTTGCTGGTGACGTACCAGGTCATGCGGGTGATGTGCTCAGGGCCCGCGCCGGCTTCACGCAGCACTGCCACGATGTTCTTGAGGGCTTGCGCGGTCTGGCCGCCAAAGGAGTCGGAGACGAACTTGCATTCGGCGTCCCAGCCGACCTGTCCGGCAACGAAGATCTGCGTGCCACGGGCGGCGATACCGTTGGAATAGCCGCGCGGTTTGGCCCAGCCGGGCGGTTGCAGGATCTGCATGGACGTTCCCCTTTGGTGAGCGATCGACGATGCGGCCGATTATGGCTCACCTGCTCCGAAGCCGAAGGTGCAACGGACAGGGGCTTGGGCTAGGATCGGCGGTCCGCGTCTTCGTCCGCGGATTCGCTCGGTCTTCGCTCTGCCTTCGCTCTGCCTTCGCTCTGTTCTCGACTTCCGCACCCGATCACCGCATTCGTCATGAACGCTCCCGATCGTTTCGAATCGCCCCTGGCTTGGCCTGCCGTCGGGCCCAGCCGCGTGCCCAACCAGGTCTATACCGATCCGGCCATCTTCCGCGAGGAGCTGGAGCGCTTCTTCCATCGCAATCACTGGTGCTATCTCGCGCTGGCGTGCGAGCTGCCCAATACCGGTGATTTCAAGCGCACCTGGGTGGGTGAGCGGCAGGTGATCGTCGCGCGTGGCGAAGACGGCAAGGCCTACGCGTTCGAGAATCGCTGCGCCCATCGCGGCGCGCAGTTCTGCCAGAAGGATTTCGGCAACGCCAAGGAATTCCAGTGCCCGTATCACCAGTGGAACTACGACTTGCAGGGCAATCTGATCGGCGTGCCGTTCCTGCGTGGCGTGAAGAACGAGGGCAAGGTGCAAGGCGGCTTTCCGCCTGATTTCAAGCGCAGCGAGCACAACCTGGTGCAGCTGAAGGTCGAGGAGTGGAACGGCGTGATCTGGGGTTCGTTCGACCATTCGCTTGCGCCGATGCGCGAGTACCTCGGCGCCGAGGTGTCGCAGTGGTACGAGCGCGTGTTCAACGGCCGTAAGCTCACGCTGCTTGGCTACTCGCGCCAGCGCATTCCGGGCAACTGGAAGCTGATGCAGGAGAACATCAAAGACCCCTACCACCCCGGCTTGCTGCACACGTGGTTCGTGGTGTTCGGGCTGTGGCGCGCCGACCAGAAATCGCAGCTCGTGCTCGATGAACACGGCCGGCACGCGGTGATGATCTCGCGCAAGAACGATGGCGGCAAAGGCGAGGTCACCCAGGGCGTGGGCAGCTTCAAGGAAAACATGAAGCTCGCCGACGATCGCGTGCTCGACGTGGTGCCCGAGTACTGGTGGAACGGACCCACCGTCACCATGATCACGCTGTTCCCCAGCCTCATCGTGCAGCAGCAGGTGAACTCGGTCTCGACGCGCCATATCGTGCCGCGCGCTCCGGGCGTGTTCGATTTCTACTGGACCCATTTCGGCTACGAAGACGATACGCCGGAGATGACGCGCCGGCGTCTGCGCCAGGCGAATCTGTTCGGTCCGGCGGGTTACGTGTCGGCCGACGACGGCGAGGTGATCGAGATGCAGCAGCTCGGCTTTCGCCAGAACGACGAAGGCGAAGCGATCAGCGAACTGGGCGGGCGCGACATCGGCTCGTCCGATCACATGGTCACCGAGACGCTGATCCGCGGCATGTACGCGTACTGGCGCGGGGGG
>CADECO010000686.1:0-2409 GCA_902825905.1 uncultured beta proteobacterium | reverse complement strand
TCGAGCACGTGGCAGCGCACGTTGGCGATCGGCCGGCCAATCGGTACCACGCCGCTGCCGTGTGCCTGCGCCGGTAATGCGAAGAACGTGGCATCGATGCTGGCCTCGGTCGGCCCGTAGAAATTGCCGAGACTTGCGACTGGCAACAGCTGCTGCAGGCGCTCGACCAGCTCGTAGTCCAGCGCCTCCCCGCCGCACACGATGTAGCGCAGGCGGCTGCATTGGGCCAGCTCAGGCTCTGCGCACAGCGCCCGCAGCATCGAGGGCACCCCCTGCATGACGCTGATGCCCTGGGTATGCATCGTATGGGCGAGATAGCCCATGTCGCGCTCACCGCCCGGTGCCGCCAGGATCAGGGCCGCACCGACTTGCAGTGGCGCGAACAGCTCCCATACCGAGGCATCGAAGCTGATCGAGGTGAAGTGCAGCAGTCGGTCCGACGCCTGCAGTTGCAGTTGTGCGCTGATCCACAGCAGGTGATTGCAGATGCCACGATGTGGAATTGCCACACCCTTGGGCTGACCCGTCGAGCCTGAGGTGTACAGCACGTAGGCCAGATGCGCGGCCGTGCACGCGTGAATCGGATCGGTGTCGGGCTGGCGTGCGATCTGCTCATGCGCCGCATCGACGCACAGGCAACGCGCGTCATCCGCGTCGAAGTGCTGGCGTGTCGTGGCATGCGTGAGCACCAACGCAACGTCCGCATCCTCGAGCATGAAAGCGATGCGCTGGGGCGGGTACTGCGGATCGATCGGCAAATAGGCGGCGCCGGCCTTCACGATCGCGAGGATCGTGATCACGCTGTCGATCGAGCGCTGCATGCACACGGCCACCGGCTGATCGGGTAGCGCGCCTCGCGCACGCAGCAAATGCGCCAGCCGATTGGCGCGCGCGTTCAGCTCGCGATAGCTAAGGGTGGTGTGCTCATCGAGCAGCGCTGGTGCATCGGGGCTGCGAGCGACTTGCGCTTCGAACAGCGCGGGCAGTGTCAGATCCACCGGGTAGGGGGTGGTGGTGTCGTTCCAACGCTCCAGTACCATCGCGCGCTCGGCCGGACCCATCAACTCCAGCGTGTCGATGCTGCGATCGGGATCGACGAGCATCGATTCGAGCAGCACCGCGAAGTGCTCGGCCATGCGCTCGATCGTGGAACGCTCGTACAGATCGGTGCAGTACTCGAAGCCGGCACGCAGTTCACCGTCGCGTTCGTACAGAGTCAGCGAAAGATCGAACTTGGCTTGTTCCGTGCCCAACGGTACGTGCGAGATCTCCAGGCCTGTCAGCTGCATTGGCGAATTGGAGTGAGACTCGACCAACGCGAAGCACACCTGGAACAGCGGATTGCGCGAGAGATCGCGGGCCGGAGCGAGCACCTCAACGAGTTTCTCGAACGGCAGGTCCTGATGGGTGTAAGCCCCCAGAGCGGTCTCGCGCACGCGGGCCAGCAAAGTGCGAAATGACGGTGCGCCGGACAGATCGGTGCGCAGCACCAACGTGTTGGCGAAGAATCCGATCAGGCCTTCGAGCTCGGGGCGCGAGCGCGCGGCGATCGGGGTACCCACGGTGACGTCGGTGCTGCCGCTGTAGCGATACAGCAGCACCTTGAAGGCGGACAGCGCGGCCATGAACAGCGTCACGCCTTCGGCGCGCGCGAGCTTCACGAAGCGCTGCGATAGATCTGCGGGCAGGCTACGGCTCACTCGCGCGCCGCGGTAGCTTTGCAGCGGCGGCCGCGGCAAGTCGGTGGGCAGCTCCAGCGTGGCCAGATTCGCCAGCTGGGTTTTCCAGTACGCGAGGTGCTGCTCGAGTCGGTCGCCGGAAAGCCACTGCCGCTGCCAGTTCGAGAAATCGGCGTACTGGATGGGCAAGGCTGGCAGCTCGGCGGTCCGCTGTTCGCAGTGCCCCTGGTACAACACCGACAGTTCGCGCTCGAACACATTGGCCGACCAACCGTCGGTGATGATGTGATGCAGGTTGATCAGCAACACGTGCTCATCGGCAGCCAGGGCGATCAGCAGCACCCGCAGCAACGGTCCGTTGATCAGATCAAAGGGCCGATCGCTTTCACGCTGCACGGATTCGTGCAGCTGGGATTCGTTCAGTTCGCGCCGCTCGATGCGCACCGCAGCGGGCGCATCGATGCGCTGGAACACCTCCCCATCGATGCTCACGAACCGGGTGCGCAGACTCTCATGTCTGGCCACGATCGTATCGAGGGCGGCCTGCAGCGCCGGCACATCGAGCGCACCCTTGAGCCGCAGCACCGTGGGCACGTTGTAGGTGCCGGTGTTGGCGCTCAACTGCTCGACGAACCACAGCCGCTGCTGCGCAAAGGATAGCGCCAGTGGTTGGTGGCGCGACACGGTGCCGATCGGGTCATCGAGGGCCGGGGAGCCGTGGCTGCGCAGG
>CADECO010000685.1:0-2420 GCA_902825905.1 uncultured beta proteobacterium | reverse complement strand
ATTAATGAACAGGGGGAAAGGCATGTCCGATCGAGTAATGGGAGCAAAAATCATGGGAGGTTCCTTCCGACCAGCGCTTCGATTTGGGCTTTGGCAAGGCGCGCGTCATATCGAGCCTGAATCAGAGAACTCCGTGCCTGGTTCAGCGTCAACTGCGAGGTGAGTACATCAAGCAGCGTGGACGAATTGAGCGCGTAGCGTTGATTCTGCACTCGCAGGTCTTCTTCTGCCGCCGCGATGGAACTCTGCTGAATCTCCATGCGGGCCTGTGCAAGTCGCAGCTGCCCCAGCGCCTGAGCGTATTGCTGCTGCGCGACAAACTGCGCGTCGCGCAGCGCGGCCTGAGCGTTCTCTTCGGCAACGCTCGCGCGGGTGGAATTTTCTTCGCGTTGAAAGCCGTTGAAAATCGGATAGCTGAGCGTAAGTCGCACGGCGTATTGAGACGCGAACGTCCCGGAGGGATCAAACGTGCCATCGGTGCGGTTGCCGTTATAGCTGAAGCTGCTCGTCAACGAAGGCAGGTAGGGCGCCCGCGCGGCTTTTCGACTGGCCACCGCGGCGTTAAGCGCCGCCTTTGCCTGTAAAACCGGCGGGGCATCGTCAACCCACGCCGAGACCACCGCGCTGTCGACGCTCACGGCAGCCAGTAGTTCGCTTTCGTCGTCCCGTGCTGTCACCTGAAACGGCGTGGCAACGAGGCGTGTCAGCGTGTTGTTGGCCTGCAGTAAGCTGTTGTCGGCCTGGAGCACCGCGAGTCGTGCGTTTGAGACCTGAATGATCGAACGCAATGAATCAGATACCGTAGCAACTCCCGCTGCGACGCGCGCATTCGCAGTCTTGAACTGCTCTTCGGCCTGTGCGAGCTGCGCTTCAGCGGCCGCCCGGGATTCCCGCGCAGCCAGCACAATGAAGAACTGCTGCTTGACCTCGAGTGCAGCCTGAAACTCCTGCAGGCGCCGATTGGACTCTGCGGAGGTGACGTTGGCCTGCGCCGATCGCAGGTTGTTCATCCGCCTGCCGCCGTCGAACAACTCAAGATTGCTGGAGAGACCCCGGCTGAAATTCCAGGGGTTTCCGGTGAAGGGCACAAGCCGCCCTTGGAAAAACGTTTCGCCCCCTTGTCGGTTCCCGCCGTAGTTCACATTCAGTGACGGAATAAAACTGCCGTATGCGGAACGCACGGAGGCGTCATTCGCACGCACCTGATTGCGCGCCTGGATGACACGCGCCGAATTACGCTGCGCCAACGCGATGGCTTCGTCCAACGAAAGAGGACGGGCGCCGCTGTCGGCGGCGCCCTGTGCGAAAAGTGCCATCGGTGCTGCCAGTGCCATCAGGCACATTCTTCGTATCATTTATCGTCGTTGCTCCTACCGGTTGAATCCTTCATCTCCAGAAGCAGCGTCTCAAATCGAGCCCGCTGGTCGTCCGTGAGCATTCGCCGAATCTGATTTCGCGCATTCTCGCGCGCCGAATCGAGACTTGGCCGAACGGGCTCCAGGACCTTCTTGTACTGCACCCCACGGTCGTCGAGAATCGAATCCAGTGCCATCGATTGTTCGGACGAAAGCCCAAGCCGGTTGGCCAGGGTGGTCCTGCTCGACTCTGATGCCCCACTCTTTGACGTGCAGACCTGATCCCTGTTAAGGAAGCGATCGGCCGTGAAGCCCAAGGCTCCTCCGGTCACGAACGTCCCCAGCAGGAACATCAGAGCAAGGTTTTTTGACTGACGCATGAAAAGATCCTCTAGTGCGAAATCAGGTAACGCAGGGTGTTCTCTCGCTGCGCTTCGGTGCGCTCATCGAACACTTCTGTTAAAAGGGGAACCCCCGTGGGGTCGCCGGCCAGCTCCTCGTACGCGATGCGGCTCTCAACAGCACGCAGCTGCCAGTTTGCCACGCTGATGGCCACTGCGGCGGCCGCCGCGGCAGCGACGCCGTAGCGCACCCACCCCGGAAAATGAGACCACCACTTCGAGGGGAGCTCGGCGCGCACACCGCTCATGATGCGATGCTCAAGGCTCGCCCAGAACGAGTCGTCCACGGGCGCAGCGTATTCTGCGGCCAGTTCGCGCCGGAGTTCATCTTCGGGGAAAAATTCCCCATCTGTCACACGTTTCATAACGGCTTCCGGAAATGGCTTAGTGCATCGCGCAGGCGAGCACGGGCATGATGAAGATCTGAACGCGCGGTACCCTCTGGAATTCCGAGGATCTCTCCAATCTCTGAATGCTTGAATCCTTCGATATCGTGCAGCACAATCACCGAGCGTTGCCGCTCTCCCAACATCCCGAGTGCTTCAATAAGCTGTCGACGCAGTTCGTCGGATTCACCAGGGTCGCGGAACGGCGACGCCATCGTCGGCCCGCTCGGCCATCGCCAGGCGCTGTTCGGCTACTCGGGCCACCTGCCGGAGTCGGT
>CADECO010000684.1:0-2431 GCA_902825905.1 uncultured beta proteobacterium | reverse complement strand
TGTAGAGGTCCTGGCGGGACAGCTTCTCGCCCTTGGCCTTGGCCGCTTCGAGCTTCTTGTCCAGGAAGTCCTTGATGAAGTCGATGGGCTTGCCCGTGACTTCCATCAGGGCCTTGATGACGATGCTGGCGCCGGCGGTCGAGTCGCCAGCCTCGCGGGCCGCTGCCCACTCGCCGCTGCGCAGGCGCTTGAAGATCTCCTCGACGGCCATGGCCATGTCGTCGATCTCCTTCACGCCGGAGTACTCGTCGCCCGCCTTCTGGGCGATGCCGTGACCGGCGGAGTACAGGAGGGTCGTCTCATCGACCTCGCTGTACAGCAGCGTCAGCGTGCGGCCGTTCAGGAAGTCGAAGCGGACGCCGTAGGCCCTGCCGGCATCGTCGGTCAGGATGGTCTTGTCCGATTTGCGGTTGCCCGCAAATTCGACCTCCCGGCCGTCCTCCATCTTCACCTTGGTGTAGGTGGTGGCAGGCTTCTTGGGGGTCGTGGTTGCTGCAGTTTCGCTCATGAAAATTCCTTGGTTGAATGCGGCGTTTGGGTCAGGTGCCGCGTTGCCTGGGTGACTTGCACCGATAAGGCCGTTGGCGGGCGGCCTTATCGCTGGGAGCCTGAAGGTCGGTGAGCGCGTACAATGGGGGTATTATACGCGCGCACGAACGCATGTCAACAAAGCAATTACTTTTTTCCCATACGCCAGCCGATAAGGGCTGCGAGGAAAACGGCTAGGATGGAGAGAAAAAGGGTCATAAGCGTCAGTCGATTTTCTTCAATGCCTGATAGGCCTTGTTGATGGCTTTCAGCATCGGTCCGGCCGGGCCGTGCAGCCGTTACTGGCCGCACAACCTAGCGTTAAGCCCCACCATCGCGCAGCCGCCTGAAGTGCTCGGCCACCTCCGCGCCTGTCAGGATCACCGCGCTCGGCGGCGCAAGCATCGCGCGCAGCTCGCGCACTTCGGCGCTCAGTTCGGCCAGGCGCGCCGCCATCACGTACGGCTTATTCATGCCGAATGGCATCGATCGGGTTCAACCCCGCCGCACGTTTTGCCGGATACGTCCCGAAGATCAGGCCGATTGCCACCGTGACCAGCGTGGCTATCGCAATCGACGTCATGCTGAATGAAGCCTGTACAAACGGCGCGTTCGCAAATGAACGAACAATCACGATAATCAGCTTGACGCCAGCAAGTCCGACAAGCACTCCGATAAAACTGCCTAACGCGGAAATGGCGACGGACTCGGAGAGAAACTGCAGCAGGATGTCGCGACGGGTCGCACCGGCCGCACGCCGAATGCCGATCTCCCGCGTACGCTCAGCCACAGACGCCAGAAGGACATTCATGATGCCAATACCGCCAACCAGCAGAGATATGCCGGTCAGCGCCCCCATCAGGAGCTTGAATACAAGAATTCCCTGGGAGAGTTGCTGAGCGCGCGCACGGTAGGAGCCGACAGAATAGTGCATTTTCCACGCGGTATCGCTCGCCGCGAGTAATTCAGTAATCTGTCCCTCCAGGCCGTCGACATCCTCAATTTGCTTCGCCTCGACGACCAGAGTGGGCAGCGCTTCGCCTCCTTCGGTGTCGCCGAGGAAACGGGCCGTGGAATATGGAACGCGAACTTGCGGACGGCCTTCGCCGTCGCCCTGACGCTCCACGCCGATCACCTCGAAAGGTGTCGCGCGCAGCAGGACGGATCGTCCGATGATCGATGCCGCCGATGTGTCATCGCTGAGTCGCGTAGCCATCCCTTCTGACAGTACCGCGACTCGCGCCGCGCTTTGCTCATCTGCGGGGTTCAGGTCCCGGCCCGCAACCAGATTCGTCGCCGGTGCCAGATTGCCACGCGCCCCCTGAACGGTAGCCACCCTTCGCTTGGTGCCGTCCACCGAGCTCAGATCACCCTGAAAGCGCAATTGCACCACCGCTCGCTCTGCACGCGGGAGCGCGATGATGGCATTTGCCACACTCTCGCTGATCGGAACCGGGTTGGGGACGGGCACCTGCCCGTCGGGGGTCGTGACACGAGTTCGGGACGACACACTCAACGCCAGCATTCCCGTGGTCTCGCGCAGCTGTGTCCGGGCGGTTTCCTCCATCCCGTCGCCTAACGACAGAACGGCGACGAGCGCCGCAACCCCAATGACGATGCCAAGAGTCGAAAGCAGCGTGCGAAGAGGTGACGTTCGCAGTGCTTCACCGCTGATTCGTGTTGCCGTGCCAACCATGTCGCGCGTCGTGAGGGAGGGTGTGCTCCACGTACGAACGAATATGTGGCCGGGTTACAGAACCAGCAGATGGATCTCAGGAACGCGACGGCGTGACCGCCGCGCCCTGAAAATCCGACCGGGTGCGAGGCGCGAACTCCTTACGCCCCACCTTTCATCAGACCAGTGCGATGGCCAGAACGTCCGAGAGCGTTTCGACGGGGTGAA
>CADECO010000683.1:0-2449 GCA_902825905.1 uncultured beta proteobacterium | reverse complement strand
TCTTGGATAGCCAGATCACGTTCGGGTTGACCGACGGCGACGGGGGAACAGCAGTCCCGCAGGTCGCGGTCGTGCGTGTGCAGGCCACCAACGACGCCCCGATCATCAGCAGCAATGGTGGTGGCGCGAGTGCCGCGACCTCCGTGGCCGAGAACAGCACTGCGGTAACCACTGTGGCCAGCGCCGATGTCGACGGAGGCACGCCGAGCTACTCGATCGTGGGCGGCGCCGACCAAGCGCTATTCACGATCAACCCGACGACGGGCGCTCTGATGTTTACGACCGCGCCCAACTTCGAAGCACCGACCGATGCCGGTGGCAATAACGTATACGACGTCACCGTGCACGTGGCTGACGGCAATGGCGGCTCCGACACGCAAGCGATCGCGATCACGGTCACTGACGCCAACGATGCCCCGGTCATCACCAGCAACGGCGGCGGCGCCACAGCGAACATCAACGTCGCCGAGGGCGCCACGAACGTCACCACGGTCACGGCCACCGACGCCGACGCGCCCGCCAACACGCTCACCTATTCGATCGTGGGCGGAGCGGACGCCTCGCTCTTCTCGATCAACCCGACGACGGGCGCGCTGACGTTCAACAGCGCACCTAACTTCGAAGCCCCCGCCGATGCGGGCGGCGACAACGTCTACGACGTCTCCGTGCAGGTATCCGACGGCAATGGCGGCACCGACACGCAGGCGATTGCGATCACTGTGACCAGTGTGAATGAGGCGCCGACGGGCGCAGCTATTACAGGCGGCGTGGTGGCGGAGAACGCTGCGGCAGGTACTGTCGTCGGCTCGCTTACCGGTATTGACCCCGATGTGCTGGAAACCCTTACATACGGCCTTGTCGACAATGCCGGCGGGCGTTTCACGATCGACTCGGCATCGGGTCAGATCATAGTCGCCAATGGGACACTGCTCGATTTCGAGTCGGCGACGAGCCACAACGTAGTCGTCCGCGTGACGGACGCGGCGGGTCTCTCAGTGGACCAGCTGATTTCGATCGCGGTGTCCGACGTCAATGATGTGGCTGGCGCACCAGCGCCAGATGGCACGATCAACCCGCTACCGTCAGCTCCGCAGCAGGACAACGGGGATCCGAACGCGGCATCCCCCGGCAATACAGCTACGAATTCGAAGACGCCGGTCGAAGCGGGCGCCGTCGCCCGCAACGGCGGTGGAGATGCGGACGCGATCGAAGGGCGTTTGGCGGCCGCGCGAGGCGACTCGGACGTGGCCGAGTCACGGCAGATTGTGGCGCCGCTGCGGACTGCGGTGCTCGAAGCGCGTGAGACACCAGTGCAGCCCATTCGCGAGGGTTTTGAACTGGTGGCAAACGTGTTCCGCCGTCATACCGTGCTCTACGAGATCGCTACATCCTCGCCTGCGCTGAATGCGATGGAAACCGACGAAGTCGTGCTTCAGGCGCTCGGCTGGAAGGACGGCAAGCTCACGCTTGTCAACTCGTTTGGTATCGCACGCGGCACGACGGTGAGCGTGGGAGCGATAGTGCAACTGGGCGACGCGGCCGAGGAAGTCGTCGAGCTTGCCCGGCGCAATTTCCTCGAGGACCCGGTGCGCCTGGTAGGAGCCGCCTTCGCGGCCGGGTTCGTGTGGTGGGCCTCGCACAGCGGTGGTCTGGCCGCCGCAATAGCCATGGGGTTGCCGGCGTGGCGCCATGTCGATGTGCTGCCCGTCCTCGGGAAGGACGATGAGGACGATGAGGACGACGGCACGCTGGCAGACTCTAACGATGCGCACGAAGCGTCACCCGCAACAGTTTTCTCCCAGGATTCAGTCGCACAAATCATGCAAAGCCACGCATCTCAAGATCAGCGGACCGGATCACTGCCATGAAACGCCACGGCCTGATCTTGCGCATGACGCTGGCGCTCGTGGCACTGACCGGTGCACTCGTGCTGATCGCCGATTTGATCTTCGACGTCCTGCCCGAACAGGGGGCGGTTTCGAAGCAGGTAAGGAAAGGGCTAGGCGAATCGCTCGCCGTCCAAATCGCCGCGCTCCTGGAAAGCGACGACAGCAATTCGATGCAAGCGACCTTGCGCACAGTGCTCGAACGCAACAAAGACGTGCGCTCTGCGGCGGTGCGTCGAGTCGATGGCGTGATCGTCGCGGAAGTCGGCGATCACGAGCAAGTCTGGCGCGAGCCACGGTCAGACCGCTCGACCCTCACCCATCTGAACATCGCGCTCAATACTGGCGAAGAGCGCTGGGGCGCGCTCGAAGTGGCGTTCCGGTCGGAGGAACGCGGTCTGTTGAGCCGCTGGATTGCGCAGCCAGTCGTCATCGTCCTGTTGTTCCTGGCGACTTTTGGCCTGCTCGCCTTTTGGCTCTACATGACCCGCGCGCTCCAGCCCCTGGACCCGAGCCACGTGATTCCCGAACTCATTCGCGCGACGTTGTATTTGATCACTGAA
>CADECO010000682.1:0-2449 GCA_902825905.1 uncultured beta proteobacterium | reverse complement strand
TTTTCCGCGCCTTCAATAAGGGCGCCGTCGCGATCCTCGAAGTGAGCGGCGATCCGCGGCCTGATATCTACTCCGGCAAACAAGGTGACGAAGTCTACTTAAGCGATAAGCTCTCGAATCCCGCGGCAGTCGAAACCGCAGCGCTCGCGAGCGCCAGCGGCACGCTGACGCGTGAGCAACAGGTCAAGGCGGGCGAAGTGCTGTTCAAGGGTACCTGCTCGGCCTGCCACCAGGATACGGGCGCCGGAATTCCTAATGTTTTCCCACCGCTCGCCAAATCCGACTTCCTGCTCGACAACCGCAAGCGCGCGATCGGCATAGTGCTCAATGGGCTCAGTGGTGCAGTGACTGTGAACGGCGCAACGTTCAATTCGGTCATGCCGCCGATGAGCCAGTTCAATGATGACGAAATCGCAAACATACTTACATTCGCGCTCAACAGTTGGGGCAATAACGGCGGTGTGGTGACCAGTGCTGAGGTCAAGTCGGAACGTGCCGCAACCAAGCGCACCGAAGGAGCGGCGCACTGACTGCTGCGCCGGGGATGAAGCGCCTCCTCAGATTGCTAGTTGTCCTTGTGCTCTCGAGCGCAGTGAGCCCGCTGCTTCATGCTGCCGATTCGGTCGTGCCCATTGCCGGCGGCCGGATCGAATCGGTTTTGCCGCCTGCGCCGACCGTCAAGTTCGTGGATGTCCCAGCATTTCGGCTCGACGTCGCCCTCGTAAGCAATCAGGATTTTGCGCACTTTGTACGCTCCCAGCCCGAATGGCGCCGAGATCGCATCCCCGGTCTGTTTGCCGACGAGGGTTACCTGCAACACTGGATCAGCAATGCCGACCCGGGAAGCGCGATCGCACGGCAGCCGGTGACGAATGTAAGCTGGTTCGCTGCCAGGGCCTACTGCGAGGCGCGTGGCGCACGCCTGCCTCGCTGGCATGAATGGGAACTGGTGGCTGCGGCAAGCGCCACGGCCCCCGATGCCCGCAAAGATCCCGCCTGGCTTCAGCAGATCCTCGATTGGTACTCGACCTCGGCACGCGCCGCCCTGCCCCTGGCGGGTTCGACTTCTGCTAACTACTACGGCGTGCGCGATCTGCACGGCGTCGTGTGGGAGTGGGTCGAGGACGCCGGCGGCATGCTGGTGAGCGAAGACAGCCGCGAACAGGGGGATCCAAACCGCAATCGTTTCTGCGGCAGCGGAGCCATCGATCTCGAACAGAAAGAGAACTACGCCATGATGATGCGCATCGCGATGCTCTCAAGCATGAAGGCGTCCTACAGCTCGGGCTCGATGGGATTTCGCTGCGCCAGCGATTCGGGGAAACGGCCATGAAGCATCGACGCATCGTAGTGCTGATCTTTGCAGTGTTTTTTGCGATGCCGGATTTCGCCGCCGAAACAGCGGCCGAGGATCGCACTGCTTCCCTCTATCAACTGCACGAGCGGTTGGTTGATCAAGACGGCAAGTCGATCGATCTGGACGTCTACCGCGGAAGTCCGCTCCTGGTGACGATGTTCTACAGCAGTTGTCAGGCTACCTGTCCGTTGACCATCGATACCTTGCGCGCCATCGAGCGCGAGCTTGATGGCGCGCAGCGCAATCGACTGCGCGTGCTGCTTGTTTCATTCGATCCGGAACGTGATACGCCAGCTGCTTTGCGCCAGCTCGCCACGCAGCGTCACATCGATACCGCGCGCTGGACGCTCGCGCACGGTGATGTCGTAGCAGTTCGCCGCATCGCGGCCGCCCTAGGCATTCAGTATAGAAAGCTTCCAAGCGGCGAGTTCAGCCACGCGAATGTCATTACCGCGCTCGATCGCAGCGGCGGCATTCTCGCCCGAAGCAGCGAACTTGGGTCCGCCGATCCACAAATCGTGACGGCGCTTCGCCGATAGTTTTGAGAAACGCAGCGGATTCCGAGGCAGCCGCGGGTCAGTGGCACTCTGGCTTTCGAAAGACACTAGCAAACTACTATGCTTGCAGCTCAGTAGAATGAGTGCGCGCTTTATTGCAAGGGTGGAGATTCGCTACGGAACAACGACAAGCGACAATCGAAATCGTTTTCAACGCGCGCTGCGGCATGTTCACACTGCAATCGCGGGCACTTCTCAGCTTAGTAAGTTGAGGGCGACTATCTCAACGCACGAATGTCGGGTACACATCTGCACGCGAGTTTGTGGTGGAGATGAGTGCGATCTGCACACTTGTCAAGTGAGTGGTCTAACTACTTGGACGTGAGGTATTATCAACACGAGCTTGGCGCGGCGGACTTGCTAAAGCGTACTTGCCCAGTGCTGGCTTGCGCTAAGGATTGATTCCTTTCGCGAGCATGGAGCGAGCAATCCGATGACGACCGCCAGGTCGCGATAGCGCAGCCGGTATGTGACGCACCAGCGAACACAGAGCTCAATGGTCTCGCTCTGGAAGCTGCGATCTCAATAAATCGGG
>CADECO010000681.1:0-2460 GCA_902825905.1 uncultured beta proteobacterium | reverse complement strand
GCAGGATCGAGTTGCGCACGATGATGCCGGCCAGCGCGATCATGCCGATCATCGAGGTCGCGGTGAAGTTCGCGCCGAGCAGGGCGTGACCGGGCATCACGCCGATCACCGTCAGCGGGATGGGCGCCATGATCACTAACGGCGCCACATACGAGCCGAACTGCGCCACCACCAGCAGATAGATCAGCACCAGGCCGACCGCGTAGGCGAGCCCCATGTCGCGGAACGTCTCGTACGTCACCTGCCACTCGCCGTCCCACTTGATCGCGTACTGGCGGTACGGGTCGCTCGGCTGCTTGATGAAGTACTCGCCGAGCTTCGCCCCTTCGCTCTCGGTCGCGAAAATCTTGCTGCGCGAAGTGAACATCCCATAGAGCGGGCTATCGAGCTGGCCCGCCTGATCGCCCACCACGTACACCACCGGCAGCAGATCCTTGTGATAGCGCGGCCGGTCGCGCTCGACGGTCACCGGCTTCACCACTTCGGATAGCGGCACCAGCGCGCCCTGCGTCGTGCGAATCGTGAGCTTCAGAAAGTCGCTCAGTTCGCCGCCGCGCTCCGGCGGCAGCGTGATGCGCACCGGCACCTCGTACTTCGAGTGTCCGTCGTGCAGCGGCGTCACGTCGGCGCCCGAGAGGCCCACGCGCATCGTCTCCACCACATCGCGACGCGTCACGCCTACCAGCGCAGCCTTGCTCTGATCCACCTTCAGCACGATACGCGGCGCGGCGTCTTCCACCGAATCGTCCAGACCGACGATATCGGCCGTCTCGCTCAGCGCCGCGCGCACATGCTTGGCGGTGCGGATGCGTCCGGCTTCATCCGGCCCGTACACCTCGGCGACGATCGGCGATAGCACCGGTGGCCCGGGCGGCACCTCCACCACCTTCACCTTCGCATCCCAGCGCGCGCCGATCTTCTCCAGCTCCGGGCGCACCGCCTGCGCGATCTCGTGACTCTTGCGATGGCGCTCCGTCTTGTCGACCAGATTCACCTGCAGATCGCCCATCTCGGCATTTGCGCGCAGATAGTACTGACGCACCAGCCCGTTGAAATTGATCGGCGATGCCGCGCCCGCGTAGGCCTGATAGTCCGTCACCTCCGGCACCTTGGCGAGATGCGCGCCCAATTCGTGCAACACCGCGGCAGTGATCTCCACCGGCGTGCCCGCGGGCATGTCCACCACCACCTGAAACTCCGACTTGTTGTCGAACGGCAGCATCTTCAGCACCACCAGCTTGAAGCCAGCGAGCGACACCGACGCGCCGATCAGCGCGAACACCGCCAGGCCGAGCAACTTGCGATTGCGCCCCGCCTGCTTCGCCGCCACGAACGGGCCGAGCACGCGCTTGAACAGCCGGTCGAGCCAGCCTTCGCCTTCCGCCTCGTGCGCGTGCGGCGCATGACGTAGCAGCTTGAGTGCGAGCCACGGCGTGAGCGTGAACGCGATCGCGAGCGAAATCACCATGCCCATGCTTGCGTTGATCGGGATCGGGCTCATGTACGGCCCCATCAGTCCGGTCACGAACGCCATCGGCAAGAGCGCCGCGATCACCGTGAACGTCGCGAGGATCGTCGGCCCGCCCACCTCGTCGACCGCTTCGGGGATGATCCCTTCGAGCGGGCCGTCATCGAGCGCACGGCGGCGATGGATGTTCTCTACCACTACGATCGCGTCGTCGACCAGAATGCCGATCGAGAAGATCAGCGCGAACAGCGACACCCGGTTGAGCGTGAAGCCCCAGGCCCACGAGGCGAACAGCGTCGCGGCCAAGGTGAGCAGCACCGCCACGCCGACGATCAGCGCCTCGCGCCGGCCGAGCGTCACGAACACGAGTGCCACCACCGACAGCGTCGCGAACAGCAGTTTCTTGATGAGCTGCTGCGCCTTGTCGTTGGCGGTGGCTCCGTAGTTGCGCGTGACTGTCACCTGCACATCCGCCGGAATGATCGTGTTGCGCAGCTCGCTCACGCGGTTCATCACGCGCTCGGCCACCTCGACCGCGTTCTCGCCCGCCTTCTTCGTCACCTGCAAGGTCACGGCGGGGTGCTCGCCTTGTGTGGTGATGCCTTTCTTGCCGGCGCTGGGGCCGGCGCCGGTCCACACGTAGCGATTGGGTTGATCGGGGCCGTCGGTCACTTCGGCCACATCGGCCAGATACACCGGGCGCGACTCGAACGTGCCGACCATGAGCTGGCGCACGTCGTGTGCCGATTCGAGATAGTTGCCGGTCTCGACCAGCAGCGTCCGGTTCTCGCGGACCAGCTTGCCGGTGGGCAGCGACACGTTCGCCAGTTGCAGCGCGTTGCGCACATCGAGTGCAGAGACGCCGTAAGCGCTCAGTCGGTCGGCATCGAGCAGCACGCGCACTGCGCGGCCCGGCCCGCCGAGGGTCTGCACCTCACGGGTGCCCGGCACGCGCTTGAGCTCTACCTCGGCGGTGTGCGCGATGCGTTCCA
>CADECO010000680.1:0-2463 GCA_902825905.1 uncultured beta proteobacterium | reverse complement strand
CGGCAGCATTTCGGGGTTCGACTACGCTGGCGGCAGCTCGGGCTCGGCATTGTTCGACGTCAACGGGCAGTTGGTGGGGGGGCCGCTCAGCAGTGGTGCCGGTTGCTCGGTGAGCTACGCACCGATCGCGGCGGTGAAAGCGGCGCTCACCAATCCGCCGGCGCCGCCCACGCCGAAGGACGTGATGATCGTGTTCGATCGCTCCGGCAGCATGACCGAAACGGCCCCGCCGATCGGCCGCACCAAACTGCAGGAAGCCAGGGACGCCGCCGCGCTGTTCGTGCAGCTGGTGCGTGAAGGGCAGGGCGATCGGCTCGGGCTGGTGTCATTCAGCTCGACGGCGAGCCTCGATCGTGCGGCCGGACCCGCCGCAACCGTCAAGCCACTGCTGGTCGGTCCGCCGCCGTTCATCACGGGCCAGATCGGCGCGATCACTGCCGGCGGCGCCACCAGCATCGGCGCGGGCGTCGGTGCGGCATTGCTGGGGTTCGGCGCCAGTACCGGCAACACGCGCTCGGTACTGCTTCTCACTGACGGGCTGCAGAACACCTTGCCGATGATCGAGGAGATCGAGCCGTTCATGGGCAGCACGCAGTTGTGCGTGATCGGTTTCGGCTCGGATGCGGATATCGATGGACCTTTGCTCAGCCGCCTCGCGCGCCAGCACGGCGGCGATTTCACCCGCGCGGTCGACGGCATGGCGCTGCGCAAATTCTTCGGCCAGTGCTTCGGCAACATCTTCGAAGCGGGCGCGCTGAACGATCCGGAGTACGTGCTCAAGGCCGGGCAACAGCAATCCGACCCGCACGAACTGCACGTGTGCGGCGAAGAGCGCATCACGGTGGTGGTCGGCTGGGATCATCCGAATACGCCGCTGCAATTCCAGCTTCGCACGCCGAGCGGCAAGCTCGTCAATCCCAAACGCGTCGAGGAGAAACGCGGCCAGACCTGGGTGTTCGCGCGCGTGACGCTGCCGCATCAGACCGAGCGCGACGGCACCTGGACGGTCGTGGTCGAGCGTACGCCGATCATCGGTATCGACAACGTGGCCGCATCATCGTTGCCGAGCGTGCGCTACTTCCTGCTGGTGGTGGCCGCAGGTGGACCCAAGCTCACGTACCTCGGCGACCAGAAGCGCGTCTACACCGGTGATGTGATTCATCCGCGCGTCGGCTTGCACTATCGCAACGGCACCACGCCGCATGCGGACGTGGAGCTGTTCATCGACGCACCGAGCGTGGCGCTGGGGCGCCTGGTGACCGACGCGGGGTTGCGCGCCCCGACCACGAGCGGCGATGCGGTCGGCGCGTTCCACTCGACCTTGCAAGCGATCGCGCGCGGCGCGGGTGGCGTGCTGCCGGTATCGCCGACGCATCGGCGCGTCGCGTTGCACGACGATGGTCTGCACGACGACGGCGCGATGGAGCCTGATGGCATCTACAACCTGCCGCTTGCCGACCTTGCCAAAGCAGAAGGGACGTATCACTTCCGTGCGGTGGCCACCTACGGCGAAGGTTGCAAGGCCACGCGCGAGGCGGCATGGTCGATCCACGTCGAGCCGGCGATCGATCCGGGACGCACGCTGGTGACGATCATCGACATCACGGATCGGCCCGATGGACGCCACGGCACCCTGGTGATCACGCCACGCGATCCGTTCGACAATCCGCTCGGGCCGGGTCGCGGCAATCTGTTCACGGTCGCGCCGCTGCCGGGTGTGAACATTGTCGGCACGGTGAAGGATCGGGGCGCCGGCAGCTACACCGTCGAGGTGAGTTGGACGCCTCTCGCGCGGCCGGGTGTGGTGGTGCAGCAGCCCGATCGTCCGCCGGTGGTCGTCACGCCGCCCAGCGGTTCGGTGCCGCCCGGCAAAGGCGACGGTTGCGCGGATGCGGCGCAGTCGCTCCTCGCTTGTCTCGGGCTGGACGATCCGCAGGTCGCCTGCGTGCGCGTGAAGAGCGTGAACGTGGAGATCGAACTGAAGGACACGGGCTGCAAGGAGGATCCATGCCGGAAGGATCCATGCGGGAGGGGCAAGTAGGGCGGGCCAGTAGGGCGGGCAAGTAGAGCGGTCCGTTAGCGCCGCGTCTGTCCCGCTCCGTCGAGCAGAGAGACGGCCTCGCCTGCTTCATTGCCGCGGTAGTCACTCGCCGATAGACACGTCACCCGGCCGCACGGCAGAAATTGCTGGCATCGAGGTTTCGTGATTATCGGTGGCGGCAAGACGGCGATGGACACCGCGGTCTGGCTGCTGGAGCAGGGCGTCGACCCGGACGTGATCACCTGGATCCGTCCGCGTGAGGCCTGGGTGCTCAACCGCTCTCAGTATCAGACCAATGTGGAGGCGTTCGAGCGCACCATCGGTGGGTTTGCGATGGAACTCGAACGGGCGAGTCAGGCGACAAGCATCGAGTCGCTGTTCGCCCAGCTTGAAGCGCACGACCTGCCCGACGCGGACCGCGC
>CADECO010000679.1:0-2480 GCA_902825905.1 uncultured beta proteobacterium | reverse complement strand
CCGACCTACAGCCAGAACGTGCGCACGTTGGACGAGTACTACGAGCGGCTCGATGCCGGGCAGATCCCGGTGATGCGCGGCATCGAACTCTCGGCCGATGACCTGCTGCGCCGGCGCGTGATCATGGCGCTCATGTGTGAAGGGCGCATTGACAAGGCACGCGTCGCCGCCGAACACGGCATCGAGTTCGATCGCTACTTCGCAGCGGAGCTGGATGCACTGTTGCCGCTTGCCACGCAGGGGCTGGTGCAAGTTGATCCGGACGCGATCGTCGTGACGCCGAAGGGTCGGCTGCTGGTGCGCGCGGTGTGCATGGCGTTCGATCGCTATCTCAATAGCGACGCGCAACGCGCGAATTACTCGAAGGTCGCCTGAACGGGCGTTCTCCGATCATCCCGTGAGGTGTCGCGTCGGGCGATCTCCGTTCCAGGTGCTTAGCCGGGCCGGCCGTCGATCCGCGAGCGCGTGAGGATCGGCCAGTACATCACGGCGTAGATCGCGAACGCCAGCGACCACAGCGCGGTCGCGGCCACGATCGACAGAATGTATCCGCCTGGCCACACGAGCGGCACGAACACCCGCAGCATCGCACCCACGTGTACGAGCACATACGCCGCGATTTCGGCGCTGCTCGCGTGCAGCGGACGTCCGGAGTGGCCACGTGCGGTCCGCGTGATCATGCCGATGACCATCCCGCCCACCGCGCCTGCAGAGAACGCGTGCAGCGCGAAGACGGTGAGCGTGTCACCGCGGAGCAGTCCGATGCCCAATAGCACGAGTCCGATCGGAATCCACGCGTAGGACAGGTGCAGGATCCACAGTATCGGCGTGCGCCGCGTCGCCCACGGATCCCACAGCCACAGCCGTGCGGCGTGGAAGATTGCGGCGATCAATGCGAGCACGCCCGATGCGACACCGGGAACGCCGAAGGCATAGCCACCCAGCGCGAGGACGAGCGTGCCGATCGCCAGAAGATCGAGCCAGGCGTGTTGGCGCACGCGCGCGGTACGAATCGCGTTGGCGGTGAACGCCGGAATGACGCGCCCGGCCATGATCGAGACGATCAGAATCACCAGCGCGAGCGAGCTTTCGACTGCACTCAGCGCTGACCAGCTGATCGCGCCGAGTTGTGCCAGGTGGAATGCACCGTTCAGCGCGGCGAGCGCGAGCAGGATCGCGACGAAGAAGCGGTTGCGATTGGCCGTACGCTGCAACGGGATCCACAGCGCGATCGCCACGAGCACCAGGAAGCTGGTATCGACCACTGCCGCGAGCGGGCCAGGGCCCGCAACGTTCAGTATTCGTCCGGCAACCCAAAGTGCTGCGAACGCGAGCAACAGTGCGCCGCTTGGCGTGGGCTGGCCGGTCCAGTTGCGGGCGGCAGTGAATAGGAATCCGGTGATCACCGCCACCGCGAACCCGAACACCATCTCGTGCGCGTGCCACAGTACGCCGGCGAGATAGCGGCCGAACAACGGCATACCGCCCAAGTGCTCGAACGTCCACAGCGGCAGCGTCAACGCTGCGAGCAGCGCCGCAAGCAGATAGAACGGTCGAAAGCCCAGATTGAACAGCGCCAAGCGCCAGGGTTGCCAGGTACTCGTGGTGGACGGATCGATCGGGGTGCGGTGGATGGTGGACATCGTTGGATGAATGCGGTGCCGATAGGGCTACGCTCGGACCTTCAGCGCTCACGTTCGGCCGATCCTGGCTGAAGGCGCGCGCCGGCGCTTGACGATGATCAAGCGGGCATGGCGCTCGCTCGATTGCCTTACATCGACCGCTTCAAGGCCGTGTTAGCCACGCCGCGATTTCGGTCATCACCTCGTTCTGCCGCCCAACCAGCAGATGCCCGCCGGTGGAGTAACCGGCGAAGCGCGCGCCTGCGATCTGCGAGGCGGTGTACTGCGCCGCGTCGTACGTGCCGAATCGATCGTCGGCCGTACTGATCGTGAGCGTTGGCGCGGCGATCTTCTCCAGTTCATACCGCGCGAGCGAGGCCATCACCTGCGCCTCATTGAGCAGCCCGAGTCTGCGGCGGCTGACGGGTAAGGTCAGTTCGAGCATGCGTTGCACGCGATCGCGTTCGTCGGCGCTGGCTGCGGCGAGCAGGCCGGGTGGCGTCGCCAGGATCGAACCGATCAGCGGCCCGGGCGCGAGCTTGATCGCGATCCATAGCAGCAGATCGGAACGCAGCACGTGATCGAACAGCCACTGCACACCGGGCGGCGTTGGAACCGAGGGGGCCGCGTTGGGGCGCGGTACGTAAATCGCCGGCACGAGCAGAACGAGCGCGCGAATCCGTTGCGGATGACGCAGAGCGAACTGAACGGAAGAGGGCGCGCCCGCCGAAGCACCCAGCACGCTGACCTGCTGGATGCCGAGTGCATTGAGCAGACATGCGTGAGCGTCGGCTTGCGCGGCCGGCGATGCATCGTCCGGCAAGGGCGTGCGCAGATAGCCGAAGCGCGACGGGGCAA
>CADECO010000678.1:1349-2490 GCA_902825905.1 uncultured beta proteobacterium | reverse complement strand
AATCGACCGAGATCTACGAGGTGCGCGACGACGTGCGCCTGGAAGACAGGTCGAACTCGGGTCGCGGACGAGGCGCCGACGGCCGTGTTTGAAGGCCGGCCGATCAGAGAGGACGCGGCACGCGTTTTCGATGTTGTACGCAAGGGTGGGGTGGCGATCATTCCGCTGAGCGTGGGCTACGCCGTCGTCGGACACGAGGACGATGCCATCCGGCGCATGTATGCGGCGAAAGAGCGATCGTTCGACAAGCCATGTGGCAACCTCGGCGACTGGCAGCTCTTCAATGAACTGCTGCACGTCTCGGATCTGGCGCGCGAGGTCGTGCGCACCATCACTCAGGATCACGATCTGCCGTTCTCGGTGGTGGCGCCGTTCCGTGCCGAGCATCCGTTGGCCGCGGGGCTGCCGCCGTTCACGCTGCGAAACGCCACGAAAGCCGAGACGATGGACGTGCTGCTGAACGCCGGTCCGCTGCACGACGAGATCGCGCGCTTGGCTCGTGAGAGCGCCTATGGCGTGGCGGGCTCGTCGGCGAACGTGTCGCTATCGGGCAGCAAGTTCGTGCTGCAGGAGGTAGAGGCACAGGTGCGCCGCATCGCCGATATCGAGATCGACTACGGCTTGGTGCCCTATCACAACACCCAAGGGTTGGGCAGCACGATCGTCGATCTACGCAGCTTCCAGACCGTGCGCGCGGGCTGCGTCTACGATCAGATCGTGGCGATCATCAGCGACAAGTTCGGCATCGACTTGCGGCGCGGCGTGCCTGCTCAGAGTTGAGTCGCGTGCCTATCTGGCAGGCGCCGGAGCATCCTGACGCCCCATCCACTTCTGGAACACCGGCGCGCGCGGCGGATCGATGTGCGTATCGGCCTTGCAGCGCGCCTTCAGTTCGTCGACGGTGCCGCCGCGGTTGAACAGTTCCGGCGTGCCGCGTTCACTAGCCATGCGCGCGCGCAGATCGTCGGTTGCGCGTTGGTCGACGGACAGATCGGTCTTGAGCACCACGCCATAGCGCTTGGCGCCTTCCACGGTCGCCAGTCCGCGCCGCACATCCTGGGCGACCCTCTTCGCTTCGCGCTTGAGCGGATCGCCCCAGCCGCCGCCGCCCCAGGTGTTGAAGTACAAGGTGTCGCCCGCG
>CADECO010000678.1:0-1249 GCA_902825905.1 uncultured beta proteobacterium | reverse complement strand
GATCTGCGGATCGAAGATGTTGATGAAGAACGAGCCGAGGAACATCTTGAACATTTCCTCGTTCAGCAGGAAGTTCACCGAGCTGATCGACTGCGGATCGGTGCCGGCGAAATCGAAGATCACGCGGTCGCCTTCGCGCCACAGATGGCAGGCGATCTTGTAGGGGCCCATGCCCATGCCGTCATCGTCGATGTAGTCCTCGAAGTACTGCTTCTTCTCCGGCACGACGATCTTCAGGATCGCGCCCATCGCCTTCTTGTTGCGATCGAGCATTTCCTGCATGCCGCACACCAGCTGATCGACGCCGAACCGCGCGGCCATCTCGCGCACGCGGCGTTCGGCCATGCGCAGCGCCGCGACGATCGCGTTGAAGTCCGACTTGTTCCACTCGGGCAGCCGGCAATTGCGCAGGATCAGGTTCAGCACCTCTTGATTGAGCTGCCCCTTGCGATAGATCTTGACCGGCGGGATCTGGATGCCTTCCTCGAAGATCTGCGCCGCATCGGTGGGCAGGCTGCCGGGCACCTTGCCGCCGATGTCGGTCATGTGGCCGAACATCGCGCCCCAGGCGACGATGCGCCCGTCGATGTAGATCGGCATCAGCGTGAGCCAGTCGTTCAGATGGCTCACCGCGCCGTTGCAGCCGTACGGATCGTTGGTGAGGAAGATGTCGCCTTCTTCGATGTCGCCCTGATAGCCGGCGATGAACCCGGAGAAGAACGAACCGAACTGGCCCACCACCATCTTGCCGTCCGGATTGGCGATCATCGGGAACGCGTCGTGCTGTTCGCGAATGCCCGGCGACATCGCGGTGCGGAACAACACCGCGTCCATCTCGGAGCGCGCGTTCTTCAGCGCGTTCTCGATGATGTCGAGCGTGATCGGATCGACATCGACCTTGCTGAACGGCCGGGTGTTCGTCTGGATGATGGTGGCTGGCATCGTGCGTGTCTCGTGTCGTTCTCGTGCGTGCGTGGCGCGTGCGTCGCGAGCAGGTCGCGGGTATGTAGGTACCGTTCTGCTTCGGTGCTACTTCGCCGGACGGATCAGGATGTTGCCCACCGCATCCACTTCGCCGACGTGATCGGGCAGGATCAGCGAGGTGGCGTCCATCTCGATCACGATCGCGGGGCCGGCAATGCGATCGCCCGCCTTGAGCAGCGCACGGTTGTAGACGCGCGCCTGATGATCGCGCCCTTCGAAGAAGATCGTCGTCTGCTCCTGCACTGCGGCTGACGGATCGCCGTTA
>CADECO010000677.1:0-2521 GCA_902825905.1 uncultured beta proteobacterium | reverse complement strand
GCCGATGTTGCCGCCTCGCTCGAACGGGTCACGGCAAGGCTTCGCCGCGAGCAAGAGGAAAGGACATTTAAGATGTCCTGAACACAGCCGTCGCCCTCTCATCAACTCACGCCATGCCGGCCTGGCCATCACCACGATGGCAAGGCCGATTTCATTTCGAAGGCAGAACATGAACACGGATACCGTCATCCTTTCCACCGCCTGGATCAATCAACCTGAACTCGGCGAACGCCCTGCGCGGACGCTGCTAATCGGAGCTGCAACGCTGACCGTTTCTAATCGGTTCGGCACGCTTGCCTTTGATCTTGCCGCCCACAGTACGACTGTGACCTGTGATCAAGTCGAAACCATGAAGTGGCTCGCCGACCGCCTGCAGGCGCCACCGGCGCGACTGCTATTGTGGAGAGCGGGCGATATCGTGGTCCCATCGCTCATTGCTGCAGCCGAGACCGCCCGCGACGCTATCTCGGGCGCGCGGCTGCTGCGTCAGTTCGACTTGGCGCTGACCGGTGAGGTGATCGACGTGGCGGATAGCTATGGGGGCAGCAAAGCCACATCTTTCGATGCAATCGCACACCAGGCGGGTCTGTCCTTCGTGCCGATGACACGCGCCGACCTTGCCGAAGCACACCGCACCGGATGCCACGGGGCGATACGCGACCATCTGGCTGCGCGAGCAAAGGCGACTTGGCGACTGTGGCTGAACGGTCTGGACGATGCCACGACGCAGATTGCTGCGACCACGGCTTGGGACAACACGACAGAGTCGGAGGTGCAGCTGTGATGATTGTCGAGGGCAAACCCCACATCCGTCCATGCCGGTCAATCCCCAGCGACGGAAACGAGAACAACGAGTGGGTCGCCTCGATCCCGCATCTCTATGATTGCCTGACGGTCCCGCTGCCATTGGCCGGCGCATCAGCGCTGCCTCGGCCGCGGGGCGGTAATGAGTCACGGATCGCGGCGATCCTGCGGGCCGAAGCGCCATGGATGGCGACAGCGATCGACCGTATTGCGGACCAGTGCGCACTCAACTTGTGGGCGGGCCGGCCTTGGCTATCGTTGCGGCCGATGTTGCTTACGGGACCGCCAGGTGCCGGCAAAACGCATCTCGCGCAGCGAATCGCAGATCTGTCCGGGTGCGGCAGCGCTCTTTTGTCGCTGGCCGGGGTGAGCAGTAATGCCGAATTGGCTGGCAACCCGCGGGGTTTTCGCCATCAGCAGCCGTGCTTCCCGGCGATGACGATGTTGAAGACCGGTACCGCCAATCCAGTGGTAATCATAGACGAGATCGACAAAGCGGCGGCCGGGAATATGGGCGATCCGGTTTCAACGCTGCTCGGCATGCTGGAGCGATCAACTGCTGCCCGGTTTTTCGACGGCTGCCTTGCGGTCGAGATCGACCTTAGCCACGTCAACTGGATCCTAACGGCCAACCGCATCGATCGGCTCCCCGCCCCGCTGTTGTCCCGCGTGGACGTGGTGGAGGTGGCCGGCCCCGGGCCGGAGCATGCCGAGTTGATCCTGGCCACGCTTTTGCGCGACGTTGCACGCGATGTCGGACTGCTACCCTCGGCTCTGCCGGGCATCGAGCGCGGGTCGGAAGCGGCGTTGCTGCGATTGTTCCACAACACCCGTTCAGTCCGCCGGCTGCGTCGAGCGATCGAGACGCTTGTGGCGGTGTCGGCGCGACATATGTCCCGCACGATCAACTGACTTCGGCGGGAAGAATCAGGGATGAGCCCCCTGACGAACGGGAAAAATGCTCGGCCGCGCAGGCCATCACTCAAACGGAAAGAAACCATGGAAATATTAAAGGCCGAGACTATCACTCTACCCCGCGCTCGACGTTCTTGGGTAGTCCTGGACATCGAATCTGCAGTGCTCGATGATATCGGGCACAAGCGCTATCAGGTCATGGAGCGTTGGGTCCCCAGCGACGACAAGCCAATCCGGCGAGGCTATACGCGCAGCGAGGATCCACTCACGTGTCCCAGATGGGTTTTCCAGACGATCACCACCGCCGCGGTCATGGTGCTGAGCGAAGACGCGCAGGGTGGCATCGACGTCGACCGCTTCGTAACGCTTTCTGCCCCGGAACAAAACGAGCGAGCCGTACTCTCCGGCATCCTGCGGGTTTTGGCAGAGGCGCCGAGCGAAACTGAAATCGTCACGTGGGCGGGCCTCGCTCATGATATTCCGCTGCTGATTAGTGGATGCATGCGTCACGGACTAACCCTGCCCTCCGGTTGGGGCTGGCTCATGCATGGTGGATTCCATAAGCAACGGCATCTTGACCTGGCTCACGCTTTCACCGGCGGGATGCGTATGAAACCTCTACACATGGCCGAGGTTCTGGCCGCGATGGACATCCCGGGCAAGTTGTCCTGCCCGCCTTTCGCGGTCGCAGGACTTATACTTGCGGGCGAATGGGATAAAGTGAAAAGCGCCTGCGAAATTGACGTGAGAGGTGGCTCGGTTGGTCTGAACAGCGATTGGCAACCGATAAGTGGATGGCCTG
>CADECO010000676.1:0-2550 GCA_902825905.1 uncultured beta proteobacterium | reverse complement strand
AAGCCATCGTCACCGCCGGTGAGGGCGTACCACTTGAACACCACGGTGTACGCGAGCATCTGGAAGGCAAAGCTCAGCATGCCCAGGTAGATGCCGGTGAGGCGCACGCAGAAATAGGCCACCACGGCCGATCCCAGCGCGCAGACCAATGGCGCGGCGACGAGCGCCAGCAGCGGCGCAACCGCGGCTTTCTTCACCAGCACCGCCACGGTATATCCGCCGAGGCCGAAGAACGCCGCATGGCCGAACGGCAGCATGCCGCCGTAACCGAACAGCAGGTTGAACGTCGCCGCGTAGAGGGCAAACACGACGATCTCCACGCCGACGAACACCCAGAAATCGTTCACAGCGAACGGCAGCCCGAGCAGGGCCAACACCAGCGCAACGCCGGCGGCCTGCGTCACTCCGGCCTCCCGAACAACCCCCAGGGTCTGACGATCAGCACGATCACCATCACGACGAACGGCAGCACGATCGCCAACGCCGGTGCGATGAGCGTCCCGAACGCATTGGCCTGTCCCAGCAGAAACGCGCCGACCAACGCGCCGACGAAGCTGCCCATGCCGCCGATGACGACCACGGCGAATGCGTCGATCAACACTTGCGAGTGCAATCCGGGACCCACGCTCACGACCGGCGCAGACAGCCCACCGGCGAGCCCCGCCAGTCCGGCACCGGCTGCGAACACCGCGGTGAACAACCGATCGGTGCGCACACCGAGCGCCTTCAACATCTCGCGATCGACGGTGGCCGCGCGCACCATGACACCCAGTCGCGTTCGATACAACACCCACCACAGCACCACACAGACGATGGCGCCGACCGCAACGAGGAACAGCCGATAGGCAGAGAAACCCAGTCCGGCCACTCTCACGATGTGATCCAGACCGGCAGGCGCCAGCGCGGCATTCTCTTCACGCCCCCACACCATGCGCACCGCATCGCCAAGAATGAGAACCAGCCCGAAGGTGACGAGCAACTGAAACGCCTGGTCAGAGCGATAGATCCGGCGCAGCACCAGGGCCTCGAACGCGGCGCCGAATGCGGCCGTGGCCATCGTCGCGAACACGATCGCGGCAATGAAAGTGGGAAGGTCCTTGCTGGCATTGCCCACCACGGTGTAGGCGAAGTAGGCACCGAGCATGTAGACGGCACCGTGCGCGAAGTTGATGATGCGCGAGACACCGAAGATGAGGGAAAGCCCGGCGGCGACGAGAAACAGCAGCGAACCGTTGGACAACCCGGCAACGAACTGCCGGACGATCACGATCGGGTTATCGATCCAGTCGAACGAAAGCGTGAAGTCCACGGCCGATCACGCGTTCAGCATCGGCAACACCTGTGTACGTCGCCCAGGCCGTACATTCGCCCACAGTGAACGGGCGGAGAACATCTCGATCCTGCGCATGCGACCGCGCCTCCCCTACTTCTATTGATTCTGCCGTGAGGTTACTCGCGATCATCGGGTTTTGGAACGTAACGCCGTCCACAACACCAAGGGTCCCGGCCTTTGTGACACGGGCGCACTTCGTAGCGGACACCCGTTCGCAGCGCTCGCCCCCGCCTAGCGCTCGCGCACCAACTCGCGAATCGCAAAACGCGAGCCCTGTGTGAGGCTCGCGATCGTCAGTCGAATCTCTCGTTCCAATCCGGCAGCAGCGCGCGATCGGGGACGCTCGCGCGCACGGATGACGCGCAATCGCAACGGAATCGCCGGCCGAAACGGAACAGCGGTCAGTCCGCGCCGCGGATGGCCAATCAGCAGGAACGGATCGATGATGGCGATGCCCGCACCTTGCTCGGCAAGCGCGACCGCCTGTTGCCCCTGATTCACCACGAAATCGATTTCGCGTCGCAGTCTGGCATCGGCAATGGCCTTGCGAACCAGGCGACCGATCGCCGTGTCCTCCCGAAAGCTCACCAGTGGCACGCCCTCGAGATCGCGCACCGCAAGGACGCGGCGCTTGGCGAGCGGATGCCGACGCGGCATCAGACACACCGCCTCGACCTGGCAGATCGGCTCACCGTCGATATAGGGATTGTCCACCGGTTCATGCACCAGACCGAAGTCGGCCTGGCTCTGCACCACGCGTTCGACCACCGTAGAGGTGGGCAGGATCATCGATTCGACGCGGATCTTCGGATGCAATCGCGCGAACCGCACGATCGCCGGCGTGACGAAGGAATGGGCGACGCCACCGACTGCCGCGACCGTCACACTGCCGGCATTGCCGTCGCGCAAGTGCCGCAACAGCAGCGAAACCGCACCCATGTCGCTGCGCACGCGTTCGACCTGCGGCCACAGCGTCTCGGCTTCCGGGCTCGGATACAGCCGACCACGTACGCGCCGGAACAGCAGGAAACCGGCACTCTGCTCGGCCAGGCGCAAAGACTTGGTGACGGCCGGCTGCGTGAGGCTGAGCAGGCGCGCCGCGCCACTCACCGATCGCGCCTGCATGAGCGCTTCGAAAACCTCCAACTGGCGCAGATTCACCTATAACCCGAAGTAGCGGATGCGGCGACTTGGAGTATAGCCAGAGCGCGCCATAA
>CADECO010000675.1:0-2556 GCA_902825905.1 uncultured beta proteobacterium | reverse complement strand
GCTCGGCACTCACCGAAGGCGACGATCTGCACAACCGACTCTCCAGCGCAACGACTGTGCTGCACGCGGTGCTCAGCACCCGCAAGGTGGAATCGCCACAGGTCGACACGGCACTGCGCACGGTGCTCGAAGCCCCGCTCTATTTCTTGAATTTCTGGATGCCCGCCTGCGCGCTCATGCTCGATGCGGCAACCGGCGTGCCCGGATCGACGCTGGTCACCAGACTGTGCTCGAACGGCGAGTCCGCGGGCATTCAACTGGCCGGCCTGCCCGAGCGCTGGTTCACCGCGCCACCCGCGTTGGTGCAAGGCCCGTTCATGAAGGGCGCGCCGGACAATCCGCAATTCCCGCCCGCCACCGGCGACAGCGGCATCATCGACGCGTTCGGCCTCGGCGGTCAGGTGCTGCGTCGTGCGCCGAGTCTGCTCAGCGCGTTCGCGCCGTGGCTCGCGGCCGACGATGAAGCGCGCGCGTTGGCGCAAGTGGCCGGACGTCATCCGGTACTCGGCGTCGAAGTCGGGCTCGACGCAGCCGCCGTGGTGCGCACCAATCGATCGCCACTGCTCTCCACCGGCATGGTGAGCGCCGATGGACGCGGTCTGCTCGGGCGTGGCCTGTGCGCGATGCCGGTCGATTTGTTCAGCCAGGCGCTGCGTGCGCTGGAACAGGCGAAGTGACGCGGATGGTGCGCCGATGGCGGACGGGTACGCTGAACCGACGCACGATTTGAAAAGGTCTACGCGATGCGACTCAAAGGAAAAGTAGCGATCGTCACCGGTGGGGCCATCGGCATCGGCCGCGCGATCGCCGAAGGGCTGGCCGAAGACGGCGCGAAGATCGTGATCGCCGATCGGCAGCGTTCGGACGAAGCCGCACGCGAGATGAACGCGAAAGGCTTTCAGGCGCTCGGCGTACCGACCGACGTCGTCGACGAAGCCGCCGTCGAGCGCATGGCCGCGAGAACGGTGGATGCGTTCGGCGGCATCGACATCCTGGTCACCAACGCCGCGATTTTCTCGACCCTCAAGCCCAAGCCGTTCATGGAACTCACCGCACAGGAATGGCGAACGGTCATGGACGTCAACACGCTCGGCGTGTTTCTCTGCGTGAAAGCGTGCACCCCCGCAATCGAACGCTCCGGCGGCGGACGCATCATCACCATCTCGTCGGGTGTCGCGTTCAAGGGCAATCCGCTCTACCTGCACTACGTGGCGAGCAAAGGCGCGGTGGTGTCGATGACCAAATCGCTCGCGCGCGAGCTGGGCCCCAGGAACATCCTCGTCAACACCATCGCGCCGGGCTTCACGCTTTCGGAAGGCGTGCAGGCCAACGACGACCTGATGCAAGGCGTGCGCGGGCCCTCAGTAGCCGGACGCACCATCGCGCGCGACATGTATCCGCAGGATCTCGTCGGCGCCGCGCGATTCTTCGCCGGGCCGGAGTCGGCATTCATCACCGGGCAGACGCTGGTGGTGGATGGCGGGACGTATATGCACTGAGACGGTCGGCACGCAGTAACCCGCGGCGGGCTATTTCTTGCCTGCAGGGGTGCCCACGCACTGGCATTGGACAGTCATTCCAAAGCGCCCACCCCCGGTCGATACCAACTGACTGCCCGCATGCCCGGCCGCAGTGCAGCTAGTGGCGCAAGCCGAACTCTTGCGCCACCACGTCACGGCGATGACCAACACGGCCACCACGAAGAACAACGCGAGCATCCACACCAGGACACGGCGTTCCGCGGATGAAGTGGGCGGGGATAAAGGCATGTTCGCGATTGCGCCTCCACCGTGAAAGGGTCACAACTTAGGCACTCGTTCCACTACGCAAACGCGGCGGAGCAGTCCAACTCGCACGTGCCGGCTCAGCAAGCGTTGGCGCTTCACTTGGCCTGCCGGCACCAGACGAAATGAAGCCCCCTAGTGAGGTCTGATTAGGCGCAGGGCCATCCGTCACGTCAGTTCACTCGAAACGAAATTCAGCCGATTGTCGCGCGCGTGCTCCATCAGTCGAAGCTGGCACCAAAGCAAGGCCAGGAGCTCCGGGAGGTCCTGGCCTTCGCCATCGGCATTGGCTTCTTCAAATGCCGCTCGTGCCTCAAGAAACGATTGCGGCGCGGGAAGCGCCACGCACGCCAACGCCTCGGCGGTTGCTTGCCAGCGTGCGTATTCAGGAATCTTCAATGGGTCGGCAGCGAAGAGTTCGAGTAGTGCACGCAGCTCCGTTATTGGCTTGGAGAGTGACTCCGCACCCAGATTGAGCAATGGCTTTGCTTTGCTGGGGAACGCGGACAGCCCGTAGGTTTGAGCAAGCTCCGATAGGCACTGATTCAGCCAGCCATTGCGGGAAGAAGCGTGCAGGAACGTATTCTGATCACAATGAACGCTGGCAATTTCCTCAAATGAGGTCAGCGACTCTGGCGCGTAAGCCGAAGGCACGCACATGGAGGTTATGACGCCAACGAAGGACATGACAGGAGTGCCGGTGTGGCGCGCGAGTTTCGCGTCAACAAATCAGACCACGAGCTACACGAGTTGCTTCACCAACAACGCCACC
>CADECO010000674.1:0-2556 GCA_902825905.1 uncultured beta proteobacterium | reverse complement strand
CACGCATCCCGATGGCAAGGGCCCGTTTCCGCCGGTCGTGGTCTTCATGGACGTCTGGGGGCACCGCGAAGAACTGTTCGACGTTGCGCGCCGCATCGCCACGGTCGGCTACTGGGTTGCGCTCCCCAATTTCTACTATCGCGACGGCCAAGTCCGACACGAATTCCGTGATGCGACCGGCCGGATGATCTCACTCGACCGGCTCAGCCCTGAGCAGCAGAAGCAGGTCGTCGATCCCCTGTCGCGCCTCACCGATGCCATGGCGGTGCAAGACACCGGCTCGCTGGTGCAGTTCATGGACCGCAACGAGCCGGTGCGCGCGGGCCCGATCGGTTCGGTGGGTTACTGCCTTGGGGGCCGGCTGGTGTTTCGCGTCGCGGCGGCGTACCCGGATCGATTCCAGGCGGGCGCCTCTCTGCATGGGACGCTGCTGGTGGATGACACGCCGCACTCACCGCACCTCGGCGCGCCGCAGTTCCAGGGTGAGATGTACTGCGGGTTCGCGGAGAAGGACCACTACGCGCCGCCGTCGACCATCAACACGGTCGCGGAGACGATGAAGCGTTGCGCGGTGCGCTACTCGCATGAAGTGCATGCGGGGTCGGTGCACGGGTATGCATTGCCGGACCGGGATATTCACCACAAGGAAGGCGCGAATCGCGACTGGGAGCGGATGTTCGCGATGTGGCGACGAGTCATTCCGCCAGTGTCGTGAGATAGTGTGCCGCCTGCGGTTCGAAGGTGCGGACTCAGACCGAAGGGGTGACTATGGCGCAGGATCCGCAAGGGGAGGAGAGATCACGCATGCGCCGGATGCTTGGTGGCGGCACAATATCGGAGCTGGCATCTGCACGAAGCCGGTTATCAAACACCGGCCGAATTCAACATCGACTAACGTGGCATCGACATGAGTAATGCAACGTCCGAGATGCAGCGCGCCCTGGCGGCCGTGCAAGACGCTTGGAGCAAAGCGGGCAGCCCCTGGAATCCGGATGCGCTGGCGGCGCTCTACACGTCCGACGCGCTGTTTTTTGGCGGCCGAGCAGGGCATTCAGTGGGTCGCGAAGCGGTCCGAAGTTACTTTGCCTCGTATGTGGGCGTCATCGAACAGGGGCGGATGGTGCTGGCCGATACGCACTATCTCGCAATCGATTCGGATTGCTTCCTTGCGCAGGGCTATGTCGATTTCGCGTTCACCTTGTCAGGTGGGCGCGAGACCCGCTCGCGGCTGCGCGCAACTTTGTTGATCGTGCGCACCAAGGATGGATGGCGGATCCGGCAGCACCATTTTTCGCCGACGCCCGACGCGCCGCCGCTTGGTGACCGGTGAACGCCTCGCTGCCGGTCCAGGTGCGTCCGCCTCAGTCCGCTGGAGTGGCGCCACGATGAGTGACGCAACGAATAACCAAACGAGCTCTTCGCAACGCACATGCATCGTCGTCACCGGCGCAAGCAAGGGCATCGGTGCGGCGATCGCACAGGCGCTGGCCGAACAAGGCCATCACGTCGCGTGCCTGTCGCGCTCCGGCGCACTGCCTGATCGTCCCAACGCCGCGGCCGAGGTCGCCGCGCGCTGGATCCCGATGCGCGCCGACGTGACCAGACGCGAAACCTTGGCCGCGGCGTTCGATCAACTCGCGGGAGACGCCTGGCGCATCGCCGGCCTGGTCAACAACGCCGGCGTGCACCTCACTGCGCCCTCGGCTGATCTGGCGCTCGAGCAGTGGCACCAGGTCATGGATACCAACGCGACCTCGATGGTGCTTGCCTGCCAGCTCGCCTATCCACATCTCGTCGCGGCGGGCGGCGGACTCATCGTCAACATCGGCTCGTTCTTCGACAAGCTCGGCGTGAAGCGCAATCTCGCCTACTGCGCGAGCAAGGCTGCCGTCGGGGCGATCACCCGGTGCCTCGCGGTCGAATGGGCGGGCAAAGGCATTCGGGTCGTGAACGTCGCTCCGGGCTACATCGAAACCGACCTCAACGCGGAGTCGATGGGCGAGGGCAGCGCGCTGCGTGGCTATCTGGAGAAGCGGGTTCCTCTTGGCCGACCCGGCACCGCCGACGAAGTGGCCGCGATGGTGGCGGCGCTGTATTTGCCCGCATGCGGCTACCTCACCGGTGAGACGCTCTACCTGGACGGTGGCCAGAGCATCGCGCACTGAGCGCCTGTCGAACGAACCGATGTCGAACGAACCGATCAGACACCAAGCATGAACGTCTTGCAACGCCTCGATGCGCGCATCGCGCTGAACGACGAGGAGCGCATGCTGCTCGAGAGCGTGCGAGCGCTTTGCCGCGACATTATCGCCCCGCGCGCCGAGCACCACGACCGCACCGGCGAGTTTCCCTGGGACAACATCAAGGCGATCAACGAGCTGGGCCTGAATGCGATGTTCGTGCCTGAGGCCTATGGCGGTGCGCCGATGTCCTACACCGCCTACCTCGCGTGCGTGCGTGAGATCAGTCAGGCCTGTGCCGCAACCGGCATCATCTGGGCCACCAATTTTCATGGCATGAAGCCATTGATCGACCTGGGCACCGAGGAGCAGAAGC
>CADECO010000673.1:0-2576 GCA_902825905.1 uncultured beta proteobacterium | reverse complement strand
ATCCCAATTATTGGGCTGGCTTGTGCGTTTCTGGTTGGCGTCATTGAGGCACCAGTTTGCGGCGGCGCTTTTGCGATCCATCTCTTTCGATCCCTGATAGGGTGGCAGGCTGGCCGGTGCAGGATTGGCCGTATCGGGGAGGGAAAGATGTCAGGTGTGGGCGGAGTCTTGCTGGGGTTGATCCTGATCGCGCTCAGCGTGGGCATGGTCTACGTGGCACGGGCGCGCGATGGCCAGGTCATGCCTTTTCTCCGAGGCGCAAATGGCCAAGCAACCTACGCAACGATCGTGATGGTCATATTCATGTTCGGCGGCGGTTTGATCGTGAGAACGCTGTTGGGTTAGGCCCAGACCTAGTCAGTTTGCCAATACGTTAAACGCTGTCCATGGCGCCCTTACAAGTGTAGGTGGCGCGCTCGACGTTTTCGACGCCGCGAGCTTCGCACATCGGCGGAAGGCGGCGGCTACCCCTTCAAATCCAGCACCACCGCAAACGTGGAGCCCGCGCCCAGAGTCGAGGTGATGCGGAGCTGGCCACCATGGCGATTGAGGACGTGCTTGACGATAGCAAGGCCGAGACCGGTGCCGCCCTTGTCGCGGCTGGCTGCCACGTCGACGCGATAGAAGCGCTCGGTGAGGCGCGGCAGATGAGCCTCGGCGATCCCTGGCCCGTCGTCGCGCACCTCGATGATGACGCGATCGCGCGCGCGGCCGGTGCCGGAGGTCCGCGTCACCATCACGTCGACGTGGCCGTCGCGGCCGCCGTACTTGATAGCGTTCTGCACCAGGTTCTGGAACACCTGCACGAGTTCGTCGCGATCCCCGCGAACCACACATTCGGCCGGTTCGGCGGCAAACGTCATGGCAACGCCTACCTCACGTGCGATCGGCTGTAGCAGGTCGACAACCTCGCGCACCAGCGCGTTGATCTCCACTTCGCCCTGCGGGGCCACATGTGCGCGCATTTCGAGGCGGCTGAGCGACAGCAGGTCATCCAGCAGCCGTGTCATGCGCCCGGCCTGCGTGGACATGATGTCGAGGAATTTGTTGCGCGCCTCGGGATCGTCGCGCGCCTGACCCTGCAGCGTCTCAATGAATCCGCGCAACGAGGTCAGCGGCGTGCGCAGCTCGTGGCTCGCGTTGGCAATAAAATCCGCGCGCATCTGCGCCAGCCGTTCCTCCTGCGAGATATCACGGAATACGAGCAGGAGTGCAGGGCTTTCGATGTCGGCAGTGCCGGACTGCAAGGGGGAAAGTGTTGCCGACAACCGGCGCTCGACGGGAACACGCTCCAGGGTCTGGACGGTTGCCGCGGTGCGGGTCGCCAGCGCCTGCTCCACCGCGCCGAGCAGATCGGGGTTGCGCGTCGCCAAGTCAAGCGTCTGGCCGTTGCGTAGCGCAGTGAAAAGATCGCGCGCTGCGCGGCTCGATCGCAGCACGCGGCCGGTGCCGCTCAGCGCGACGGCGGCGTCCGGTAGGGCATCGATGATCGAGTGCCAGGAGAGATCGGTGCCGTGCCGGCCGTCGGTGAGGCTCGAAGCGCGGTGACCCGCAACGATGCGCTCTGCCGCCGCCGTCCGTAACGCGACCCGCGCGCCTGCGAACGCCGCCGCAGTCAACGCAGCGGCCGTCCAGGGATTGGCCCCGCAGACGACGGCTAGAGCGAGGACAGCAGCAGCGGCGGCAAGAGCAGCGGCGGTGGGTTGCCGAAGCATCGCGTCGCGCATGCGTTGCACAGGGATGCCGTGTTGGTCGAGCACCGACATGTGATGCCCGATCCCACGTCCGGCGACAACCCATCATGCATCGCAGTCGCACCGCTCAGAGGGTGCAATAAAGCACAATGCCAGCGGCGAGCGAGAGCGACAGCCCGGCGAAGAAGCCAACGACTCCGCTATGCCGGACGGGGCGTGCGGCTTCGCTGGCCGCGATCGCGGCCATCTCGGCGCGCGCGCGTTCGATAATCATGGGCGCCCGCTCGGCGCCCTCTTCATCGGCATCTTCCATCAGGTCATGGCGCGGGAGTTCAGCCGGCTCGCTGTCTTTGATTGCCAGTTCGACCAGTGGCTTCTCCTCCGGCTCGTCCTCATGGAACGATGATGGACCAGCTTTCAGTGCCGCGATCAGTTGCTCGGCTGAAATAGCAAGCGGAAGGAGCGCATCGTCGCCGGCATCGTCTTGCGGAACCGGCTCGGCTGGGTGGGTCGCAGTCTCGAACAGCTCTTCAGCGTCGCTGCGCACGTCGACCAAGTCCGTGAGCGTCCGCGTTTCGACATTTTCGGCTGCACCGGTGATCGCCGTATCGACTTCGTCGCTGCCAAGCCCCATGACATCGGCCCCGGCCTCAGACTCTACGTCCTCGGCAAGCGACATATCCGCGAGGCGCGTGACGAGGGTTCGCTGCTGATTGATGAGATCGACCAGACGCACTGCAGGTTCGAACACCGGATAATCATCACCCGCCGCATCGGACCTTTGTGTATCGATATCCGCATCCTCGATATTGGCCGCCACTAACGATGGCTCGGCGCAGACACCATCTGACTCAGCGCCAGCGCACCTCGCTGCGGCTCTAC
>CADECO010000672.1:0-2584 GCA_902825905.1 uncultured beta proteobacterium | reverse complement strand
ATGCGCGGCGCGACAGCTCGGCTTCAGCGAGCGGTTCAGCGGGAAGCTCGGGCAGGGATTCAGGAAGAACCATGCGATCGGCCTGCTGTGTGCGCAGTCCGAGCATCCGAACGAGCTGCTCGCGCTTCTGGGTTGCTGCGAATCGTGCCCGCGTGAGTTCTGCCGTGGCATCCGCCAGGAAGGCTTGCTCACGCGCCTGCTCGACGGCCGCGAAATTGCCGCCCTCCGCCATGCGCCCGGCGAGTGTCGCGCCTGCATCGGCCGCTGCATGAACCTGCTCGGCATACTGCAGCGACTGTTGGGCGCCCACAGCCTCGATCCAGGCCCGACGCGCGTCTGTTGCCAGGCCGAGTATGTCGGTCGCGGCGCGCATGTCGGCCTGCTGTTGCAGGCTGCGCGACAGGCCGCGTCGTCCGGGCCATTGCAGCAGATCGATCAACGAGATCGCAAGCTTGCGGTCTATTTCCACCGCGCCGTCCGCGGTGAGCCGCTCGAACGTGAACAGGGGGTTCGGAGCGCGCCCAACCTGGCGCGCATCGGCCGCCGACGCCGCATACGCGGCGAGCAAACGTTGCAATCGAGGATTCGTGCCCAGCGCGATGCGCACCGCATCGTCGGCAGCAAGCGGTGCGGCGAGTAACTGGTCCGTCTGCAGTTGTGAAGCGACCCGACTCGACTGCGTTTGATTCCACTGCAGGGCGACGCCGAGTTCACGTTGCGCGAACTCGGCAGCCGCACGGTCGCCGCGGGGCGCACCGCCGCTCGCACAGCCGACGAGCAAGCCAATGGCCAGGCACACACCCCCCGCGAAGGTTCGTCTGCTCATCAGCGGATATCCACCGGTGTGCTGAACTGGACTTTGTCGAAATCGCTGACGAAGGCATCGACCTCGAGTGTCCACTGGCCGGGAATCAGCATCTCCTGGATCATGACGTGCCACATGCCATTGCCGACGGCTTCGCCTCTCAGTCGCACGTCCGTGATGCCCGCGGATTCAAGTGTCACGACGATCTCGAGGTCCTTCAGATCCGCGATGACTTCGCCTGCCGGACTCTTCACGGTTGCCATCAGCATGTTCTCGCCGGCTGCAGCGGGCGAAAGATCGATGTCGACGCTGTAGCCTTCCGCCGACGTCACGGTCGCCTTGAATCCATTCCCGCCCATCTGCATGCCCGCGGCGTTGCTGGCGGACTGCTCCACCAGCGCGCGCGGCGGTGTGCTCAAGGTCAGCGCCATCGCCGCACCGATCACCATCACGTAAAGTGCGTACTCGACGCGGATCGTCGTGCCGATGCGGCGTTTCGCTTGCTCGTCACCGCGCATTAGCGCTGGCGTCAGAGAGAGCTTGTTCCAGGCCGCAATGCCGAGCACGATCGCAAACAGAATGAGCTTGCGCAGGAGGCCCTCGCCATATTCGTTGCCCAGCAGATTGGAAATGCTTTCCACTTGAGTCCAGCTGATGACCAGGCCACTCAACACGACTGCACCCACCGCGATCACCGCGAGCTTCGAGAAGCGCAGCATCAGGGCGCCACAGGCCTGCACTGAGTCGAGCTTGCTGCTTTGATACAGCGGGTAGAACGCACCGAACCAGAACGCGGTGGCGGTCAGGTGCACGCCAACCATCGTCGCCATCAGCCACACCGGCGTTGCCGTCGCGGCATGCCCGGTTACCAGAAAGCTGCCAATTGCAGCCAGCGCACCGAGCAGCAGCGCGGTACCGCGGGGTTGCTGAGCATCACCTCCGAACGCCCACCACAGCAGCAGCATGGCGGGAACGCCGATGGTGGCGCTCGGCATCAGCGTGCTCGACAGGCCGCGAGTCCAGCTGTCCGCCTGGAATAATGCGCCGCCGCCGCCGAGTATCATTTCGGCACCGCCGAAGCCGATTGCGAGGACGTAGGTCAAAGCGCCGACGATCGCGGCCAGCCGACCGATGCTCGCTGTGCGTACCATCAACGGCGGCGACACCGTGAATGCCACGAGGAACAGCGCCGAACCGGCGGCGAGCAGCATCGCTGCGTAGAGTATCCATCGATTCAAAGCGACCGCAGTCGTCCAGCTTGACGTCGGTTCCGCCTGCGCGGCTGCCGACAGGTTCGTTTCGGCCAAAGGCTCGCCGACCGAGAATGGAATCGTTGCTCCAACAGGATGCGTGTCAGCGGAGATCACGCGATAGGTCATCAGGTACGTGCCGTTCGCAAGTGCTGATCCCAACGGCATGATCATCCGCGTCCCATCGAGGCGAATGTCGCCGGGACTGCCGACTTCCTTGCCCGTCTGATCGAGAATCCGGAAAAATACCGGACCGACACCTTCGTTGAAGGTGACCGACACTTCCTCGGGCGACGTGTCGAACATCTGCTTCGCCTTCGGCGAAGAGTCCATCAAGACCGCATGGGATTGGGCCGGGGCTGCGAAGCCCCAGCCCAGCAACCACGCGCACATCGCCGCAGCGACACGTACTCGAGTCATGACGGCCTCAGCGCGCGGCGGCTTTCGGCGGCGCCGGAGGCGCAAACGGATACTGCGGCCGACTCGGTTTCTCGAGCAGCAGGAAGGGCGCAGGACCCGGCGTCGCAGT
>CADECO010000671.1:0-2586 GCA_902825905.1 uncultured beta proteobacterium | reverse complement strand
GCTCAAGCCCTGCGCCAGTACCATCGAGCTGGTGGTCTTGGCCACACCGCCCTTGAAATTGCCGACGGTGATGGTGATCGCTTTTTGGCCCGCCGGCCGCATCCGATCGGCGCGGTACGCACGGGTCCAGCGACGTACCTCGTTGAGCGTGAACTCGCGCTTGCCGCCTGAAGGGGTCAGCCGGCCCTGCGGCAGATCGCCCTTGGTAACCCGATACGTGACGTGCGACTTGTCGACGCCGCACAAGTTGGCCAGCTGGGCCGAAGAGTAGGTGGGCGCGAGTTTGCGGGCCTCGGGGGCGAGCAGGCGAGAGCGAATCTGCTCGACCATGGTGCTCGCCCGCGCGGCGATCGCAGCCACTCGGCGCATATCAATGGCAGTGCGCGCCGCCGGAGCGACCGGGCCGGAGGAGGGTGTGGAAACCTGGTTTCCAGCCTCGTCGGTCGTTTGGGAATCATCAGCCATCGCCACCTCGGAGATTCTCCGGAATTTGGCGATGATACCAAAATCCGTAGACTAACTGGCTCCCGAAAAATATCCGAAAACGATGACTTATTCTGTCGAATCGATTGTGAGAACGGTTGGGAGTCGCCGCGTTCCCCGAGCGAAATCATGCTCGCCATTGTGAGTGAAATTGGGAATAGATAGGGAATAGCCGGTCGAGTCCGCTGCATTCACGTGCCCTGAACACGCCAGGCGCGTCTGGACGCCAGGCAGCAAGCCTTGACTCTGATCACCAGCCAGCAGCCATCCCATATCCACTCACAATCTTTCCCAACGGCGCTCACATCCGAGGCGTGCCGATCCCAAATTCCCTCACATTGATCCCCATCCGCACTCACAAAGAATCCCAATCGATCTCCGCACCATCGATCCAATCCGCTGATTGATCAGTGCTTTCCGCCACATCAATCCTTTAAAGGAATCAAGCTTCGTCTCTCAACTACTTCAAGGCCGCGCTACGCACGGTTGCGGTAGCATTGTAAGTAACGCCGATCACAATAACTTGCCTCCGGTGAGTTCAGCCTCGACCCGTGGATCCAGACGCGCCGCTCGAACCCGTCCCCAACGAGGGCCCTTCAGCTTCCGAGGCGGATACGCGGCTTACCAAGCGCGATGAGCAAACGCTGGCCAAAGCCAACGAGGCGATTGCGATCCGCCCCAAACGCGGTCGGCTGACGTTGCTGTCGCGCCGCCTGTACAACGCGTTGCTCTATCACTCGCAACGCCAAGGGGTCGATACACCGGTATACGCATTGCCCCTGGCCGAACTGATCGGCGATGCGCGATTCAATTCCAACAATACCGAGCTGCTCAAGTCGCACTTGCGCGAGATGCAGGCCACGACCATCGAATGGTCGAACAGCGGGGCAGGGCAGCGCCGCTGGGTATCGACGCAATTGATCGGCACGGTATCGATTGAGGAACTGGGCCGCGGACGCGCCTGCGTGGTGCGCTGGTCCTACCCCAATGAGATCCGCGAACGGCTGGTGCGCCCGCAGCAGTACACGCGCTTGCTACTGGAGATGAGCGCACAGATGCGTAGCTATGCCGCATCAGTGCTCTACGAAATCGGCGCCCGCTATCTCACCTCGCCTGGCCGACTCACCATGCGCGAGGACACGATCTGGTGGGCGGCCGTGCTGACCGGGCGCAGCGACATCGAAACCGTCGACTACCGCTTCCTCAAGCGCGACGTGATCGTGCGGGCGCTGGCCGAACTGGACACACTGTGCGAAGACTTTCGGCTGGAACTGATCGAGCACAAGCGCGGGCGCAAAGTGGAAGAGATGCAGTTCCGCGTGCATCCGAAAGCGCAGGCGACGCTCGACGGGTTGCACGATCCCAGCCGCAATGTGTTCGATCTCGAACTGGTCGGGCGGCTCATGGCGCTAGGGATGAAGCAGGAGGACGCGCAAGAGCTGTACGCACGCACCGACGAAGGTCAGTTGCGTGCGGGGCTCGATCACGTTGCGCAGCGATTGAAGAGCACCAACATGCCGGCGCTGAAATCGCCGGTGGCGTATTTGCGTGACGCGTTGAAGAAGGGCTACGCCAAGGCATTGGAAGGGGAGGGCAGGGCGCCCGGCGCTGCGCAACTGCCGCGCCCGCCGTCGCGCGCGGAACAACTCGAGCGCATCCGCGAAGCGTGGGCGGCCGATCGGCTGGGCAATGCGCGCGCGCTCTACGCGGAGATGCTCGAGGCGCAACAGACGCAGGCACGCGCGCGCTTCGAAGCCGAGCAGCTCGAGCAGCTTGCCCCACCCATCGCGCGCGCCTGGCGCCGCGATGGGACGAGCAGCAGGATCGCTGCGACCTCGTTCTATCGGTGGTTGGCCGAGATCACCTGGCCGGAGCAGCCCACCGAGCAGGTGCTGTTCGATTTTGCGCTGGCAAAGGGGATTGTCAGGGTAGGGTAGTCGCGGCGACCGGGATCCACCCGGCACCGCTCAGCGCTGCGACGATCGGCGGGTTGACCCGCGCTACAACCGTTCAACAGGTTGATTTGTCAGGCGAACCCAACGATTCCGGGATCGGCAGACAAGATCGGCAATTCCACTGTCTAGATGGATATTTTTGCTATAT
>CADECO010000670.1:0-2587 GCA_902825905.1 uncultured beta proteobacterium | reverse complement strand
CGACGGTGCGCGAACGGCTCACCAGCCAGGGCCTGATCCCGCGCGGTTCAACGCCCGCGGAACTGGCGCAGGCCACCAAGACCGGCCTGGCGAAGATGGGCGAAGTCATCAAGGCTGCCGGCATCAAGGTGGAATGAGTTGGAATCAGATGGGCGAGGCCGAACAAGGTGCAACGAGAGGGAATGCTGTCGGCCCTTCTTGCCCAACATCGTGCTTCAGCGGGTGAGAAATCCCCACAGGTAGTTGTTCGCGTCGAAGTCGGTGACCGGCGCGTCGCTCATCGGCGACGGCGAGCGATTGCCGCCGGGCCAGGAATGACCGCCACCATGCACGATCCCGGTGGCCGGATCGTACACATCGACCGGATCGGTCTTGCACAGCGCCACCGCGGCGCTGGGCAGACTGGCGTTGGCCACCGTCTCGTAGCGGTAGCACGTCGTGGTTGGCGTGACCGCTTCGATCGTTGCTTGCGCGGTGACGTTGTTGCGGGTGCGCCAGTCGGCGATCGTGGCTTCCACCGAGTAGAAGTTGGTGTTGGACAACCCTTCGCCGACACCGCCCGCGTACGGATAGTTGCGATCGTTCGTGGCATGCAGATGCAGTACGCGAATCGGCCGCGCTGGCGTGCAGGCGTAGTAGACGTTGCCGTCGCGATCGAACTGTCCGGAGGCGCCACCCACTGCAGCGATGCCACTCATGCGATTGGCAAGCGCGCATGCCAAGCGGTGCGACATCATGCCGCCGTTGGAAAAGCCGGTGGCGAAGATCTTGTTGGCATCGACAGCGAAGGCCGATGACACGTCGGTGAGTACCGCCGAGACGAACGCGACGTCGTCGACGTTCTGCGTTTGCGCAGCGCCGCAGCAATTGCCCGCGTTGAAGGTCTGTATCACGCCCGAACCCTCGAGATAGGCGATCAGCACGCCTTGCTGCGCGCCCAGACGCGACAACAGCGTGCTCGAGGCCTGGATGCGAGCGTTGCCACCGCCGCCATGCATCGCCACGAGCAGCGGACGCGTCGCCGATCCGGGCGGCACGTACATCGCATAGCGCCGACTTTCTTGGCCGGGCACTGCCACGGTGCGCTCGACATAGCTGCCGGCAACGGTCACTGCGATCTGCGCGGTGTACGACTGATATCTCGCCGAGATCGTCGTCATGCCTACCGCCACGCCCCGCACGACGCCGCTCGCATCGACGGTGGCAACGCTTGGCTGCGAAGACGTCAGCGCGATCTGTGCCGGATCGAGGTACTGCGGAAACGGATCGGACTGCAGCGCCTTGAAAGCGGCGAACACATCGAGTTGCTGGCTGACACCGATGGTCGTGCCGCTCACCGGCTCCAGGCGAAACGCGCCCGCGGCGTTCACGGTGATCGACACGGCGGCCGAGGTCGAACCTTCGCTGTTCGACGCCTGCACGATGTACGTTGCGGCTGCGCTCGCCACGGAGGGCGTGCCGCCAATCGCGCCGCTCGTCGCATTCAGCGACAGGCCGGCCGGCAACGCAGGTGACACGCCAAAGCTCGCGACGGAACCGGTCACCGTGGGCGACACGCTCGTCATCGGCACGCCGACCGTCAGCGCAGGAATGACAGGATAGGACAACGCGCTCGGCGCACCGGAAGCGGGCGTTGCGCCTCCACCTCCGTCGCCGCCGCCCCCGCCTCCGCACGCGCTCAGCAGGCCAACGATCAGCGCGACAACCAACCAGCTGCGCACGGTTTCCTGACTGCGCCATCGAGCAGGCATCGATTCCTCACCGTTCTTGTTGTCTTGCCTGGGGAACGCCGGCTGATCCGACGAGGTTGACTTCGAAACACTTGGTTACGATGGGTTACGATGATCCGCCGTCAGCGTCGCTCCACGATGGCGCGGCGCTCAAGAAAAGGAGGAGACATGTTGAAGCGATCGATGATTGCGGTGGTCTTGTGCCTGTTGGTCGCAGCCTGCGTTTCGGGTGGCGGCGGCACCGGCGTGGAACGCATGTACGTGATCGAGTGCGGCGAGAACCACGTCAATGATGTGTCGCGCTGGACCCCGGGTGTCAATGTCGGCAAGCCGCACGTGTTCGCGAATCATTGCTATCTCATTCGGCACGCCAAAGGCTGGTTCCTGTGGGACAGCGGCAATGCCGACCGGCTGGCTGCCATGCCTAACGGGCTGCGCGCGCCAACCGGGCTGATCACCGCCTTCATGCGCAAGCCGCTGGAAGAGTCGCTGCGCGAGGTCGGCGTGACGCCTGCCGCGATCGGGCACTTCGCCATGTCGCATTCGCACGGCGATCACGCCGGCAACGCCAACCTGTTCGCCGCGTCGACGATCTACATGCAGGGCCGCGAATACGACGCGCTGTTCGGACCCGAGCCGCAACGTTACGGCTTCATCGCCAGCAACTTCGAGAAGCTGCGCGGTGCGAAGATCGTCCGGCTCGACGGCGACCACGACGTGTTCGGCGACGGTTCGTTGCTCATCAAGCTCGCACCCGGCCACACGCCCGGCCATCAGGTGTTGGTGGTGCGCCTGCCGAAATCCGGTCCGGTGATGCTCTCCGGCGACATGGTGCACCTCACCTACAGCTGGGAGAA
>CADECO010000669.1:0-2588 GCA_902825905.1 uncultured beta proteobacterium | reverse complement strand
AGGGGCCGACGCGTTCGTCCCAACGAACGCGAGCGTCACCGGGCCACCCCAGTGGCACGGGGGCGCGTTCGGGTGAACGGTGCGCCTCACGCACCGATCACGCGTGCGAGCGGCGCGCCCCAGTCGCGCCCGAGACACGCCCCGGCCCCGAGGCACGCGCGCCCACGCGCGGGCAAGCACGAACGTCGCCGCCCACGGCGCGTTCGTGCGATCGGGGGCCGCCGTCGAGCGCGCGGTCCACGCGCGCTTGACCCCGACGGTCGCGGGGGCCCGTCCAGGGCCTCCGGGCGGAACGCCCGGACCAGGCGCAAGGCGGCCGCTCGGCCGACTGCGACGCAGCCCGCGAGCGGCGGGGTCAAGCGCGAAGCGCGCAGACGGCGGCGGGTGAAGCGCGAGGCAGTGAACTCGTCCAGAGGCTCACTGACCGCGCGAGGGCGTAGCCCTCCAAGCCTTGGACCGTCCAGGGGAAAGGCGCGGGGTGAATCAAGCGCTTGGGCAACGTCCAGGCGACCAAGCGATTGAGAGGGCGGCCCCCTCTCACGGCGCTCGCGCGCCCTAGTGCGCGGGCGCAAAGCGGATCATGCGTCGTGCAAGCGCGCGTCACCGCCAGTGTCACTCCGACAGGGCGAGCCTGCAGGCAGAGCAAGTGACGAGAGATGTCGTCGCTATTGGCCCGGCGCGGCCAACACCGGCCAGACAGAGAACGATGTCCCGCACGACTTGTAACGTCGGGCGGATCGCTCACCGGCACAAAGCGCTCGCATAATCGGTGGCGGGGGTTCAATCGTCTCGGAGGCACCGTGATCGACGTGCCTGATGGATTGCTCTCGCCCCTCACCGACGCGCTTGCCTGGTTGATGCAGCTTCAGCTGCACACCAGCTACGCGCTGCTCGCGGCGATCGTTGCGTTGATCGCGATCATCAATCCGTTCCCGCTACGCGCCCGCGATATCGACACCACGTTGATCGACCTGGTGCTGATCGTGACCCGCCATGCGTGCGGTGCGATTGCCGTGGTGGTGGGCGTGGTGTTGCCGGGTGTGATGGTGCTGTTGTACGGGTTCGTGCATCACCGCACCGATCCCGCGGCCGAACGGACGGCGCTGGGTTTTCTGGTGCAGACCTTCGCCGATCGAGGGTGGCTGCTGGCCGCGGGCCTGGCCATCGGCGCTGGCATCCGTTTCACCTATCAACGATGGGTGGCGCCCGAGTTCAGTGCCTGGTTGCGCGCGATGCGCCAGCGCACCGAAGTCGATGTGTTGAGCGATGTGCGCGCGGCAATCACCGCGCTACAACCGAAGTCGTTCGAGCCGCGGCGTTACTACCGCGACGGGTGGTTTTTTGTGGGTCTGGATCAGCAGGATCGGCCGGTGTACGAACCGGCGGAACTGATCCGAAAGACCAACCTCCAGTGCGTCGGTCCGACGCGCTTCGGCAAGGGCGTGGCGCTTGGGTGTCTGCTCGATCAATCGGTGCGCTGCGGGCACGCGGTGATCTACGTCGATCCCAAGCACGACGAGTGGGGACCGTGGGTGCTGAAAGACGCGGCGCAACGGGTCGGAAGGCGGTTTGTCGTGGTCGACCTGTTGAACGATCTGGGTGGCTGGCACCCATTCATGGCGGGCTCGCTGCTCGATCGGCGTGAGCGCATCGTGAGCGCGTTCGGGTTGGCCGACACCGGCACCGATGCCGACTTCTACAAAGGCCAGGAACGGCGGATTCTCGATCGGATTCTGGCGCACTCGAACGGCTCGATCGCCTCATTGCTCGATGCGCTGGAAGCCTTGGATGCGGACGGAGAACCGCTCAAGGCGAAGGCGCGCCGACTGCATGACGGGCTGCGGGAATTCGCGCTCGTGCCGGCCCTCAATCCGAAGCAAAAAGGGCTGCAAGTTGCCGACGTTCTGCGGCACGGCTGGGTGCTCTACTTCGCCGGCGATATCGACTCGGCGATCCTGCGCAAAGCCACGTTGGTATTCATCAAAGAGGCGTGCCGGCTCGCGCAAACCATGGCCGCGCAGCGCGATCGACACCTCACCATCGCCATCGATGAACTCAAGTTTCTGGTGAGCCAGGAACTGTCCAATGCGCTCGCCACGACCGTGCAAAACCGCGTGAACATGATCGTGCTGCATCAAAGCGTGCAGGACCTGCTTGCACCTGAGGATCGCACGCTGAACGCCCGCGCCATCGAAGCGAGCGTGCGCGCCAACTGCCAGATGAAGCTGCTCTACAAATGCGATCCGGACACCGCGCGCTGGGCGGCCGACATGAGCGGTACCGCGCTACGCAAAGTGGCTCGCATGGAACGCACCGAAGTCAACGACGTCGGCGGTGAGGTGTGGCAGCGCGAGCGCACGTTGGGGGATCAGGAAGAGGCGTTGATCCCGATGAATACGTTGCTGACGTTGCCGCCACGGGTCGGTGCGTTCTATGGGCCGCACCGGCTGGCCACGGTGGTGTTTACCAGTCCGGTGAAGGTTGCGAATCAGGGGACGTTGAAAGCTGGTTCAGCGATTAGTGCTGACTGCGCCGACTCGATACCGAGAACGGTGGGTCCCCGCAGCGATCCCGTCCTCGCAGATGCG
>CADECO010000668.1:0-2593 GCA_902825905.1 uncultured beta proteobacterium | reverse complement strand
CCGGGTACGTGTAAATCACTTGGTTGTTGCGAATCACTTCCACCATCTCGATCGGACCGGTGCCGAGCACACGAGCTTCGAGCTTGGGCCGCGCGCCAGTGGCCGCGCCCGATCCCATGAACTTGCCCGCGACCCGAAGATCCACCACGATGTTGTCGGTGGCGGCATAGGCGCGTCGCGCGCGAATCGCGTCGAGGATCGCCTCGCGATCGATGCGGTCGACGTAGAGCGCGGCGTAGGAAATGTGCGTCGATACGTGAGCGGAACTCGACTGTACGCCCATCTTGATGCCCTTCGCCCACGCGTTCCATACGTAGCCTGCCTCGAACTTGGAAGGCTCCTCGCCCTTGGCCGGAGCGCGCGGCGCGCCTGGCGTCTCGTAGTTGCGGCGGTAGCCTTGATAGATCTCGACAACGGGTTCGAGCTCTTCGTTCGAATCGCGGAAGTCGGTTCCCGCGCCGGTCGCCGAAGTGTGCGAAGTCGTAAGGCCGCGGAACTTTTTCAGATACTCGTAGAGCTTGCCCGCGCCCTCTTTGCCGCGCTGCTCGGCGTTCGAAATGTCGAGCACCGGTTTGCCGCGTTCGGCAAACAATACGTTGCGATGCCCGTTGGGCCAGGGCAGGCTGCGCTCATATGAGTAGAGCGGCGCAAAACGTCCCGGAATCGTGAACAGGTCCACGGCCTTCTGGATCATCCACCAGTTGTACGGAACCATGTTGCCCGCTTGATGATCGCAGACGCCGAGGTAATCGAAGCCCACCGCGTCGAGTGCGTAGCGGTAGGCGTCATGCAGCGACCCGTCGCGATTGCCGTCCCACGAAATGTCGGTGTGACGGTGAATGTCGCCGCGCACGATGCGGTAGCTCTTGCCGCCGAAGGTTGCGCGGTAGCCGCGAACGCGCGCCAGATCGCGGACCTCGTTCGGATGTCCGTTGCGCAGGTTCTCGCTGCTCGGAACGAACGGAGCAAACGTGGGCGCTCCAGCGGTGACCGCGTGCAACTTCACCCACGCGAGATCGTTGTCGCGCGTTGCGGCGAACGGCCATGGGCGGCCATCGGTGTTCCACACGATCATCGAGGGCAACAGCGCGATGCCGCTGTCGATGCGCCCGTAGCCGATCGGCAGTTCCGTCATCGGTTGCCACCGCGAGCCATCGTGCCAAGTGGTCCCGGTGCGCCACATCGTGCGGGCGGATTCCGTGCCGCCGCCTCCTTGCGGTGTGTTCACACGAAAGCGGAACGCGATGCGCGGCGCGCCCGATCGATCGAGCGTGAGCTTCGGGCCCACGAACGCTTGACGGAAATCCGCTGGGATCGCTTCGGCAAGGCCACCCGCGGGCTGCTGCAACCGGCCGTTCGCCAATACGCCCACGCGCACCTGCCGCCGTACCATCAATCCGCGCCCGTTGTCTTCGATTCCCTGTCCGTAGTCCTTGCCCCAGTTCCAATCGCCTTCTTCCCACGCGACCCAAAGACGGCCCTGTGCGTCATATTGAGCAGTGGGCCGCGCCTCGAACGCGCCGCTGTTGGCAAGCGGCTGCACCGCTCCGCCGCCAAGCGAGCGCATCACGACATCGTAGTTGCCCTTGTCGTAGGTGTCCCAAAGCGCGGTCACCGATCCGTCGGGTGCCGCTTCCAGCACGGGCTCCCAATCGTTGGCTGGCGACGTCGAGAGCTTGCGCTCCGCCGACCACTGCTTGCCGTCCCACGACTTCACATAGATGTCGAAGTTGCCTTCGCGAGCCGACATCCACGCAACATGTACGTTGCCTGCTTTGTCGGCCACCGCGGAGTGGTACACGTCGGCCGCGGGTGCCGATGTGATCCGCTCGATTGTGCCCCATTTCGATCCATCCCAGCGGCGTCCGTACAGATCGAAATTGCCGTTTTCCTGCGCGCTCCAGATCACCCACACTTGACCTGCGGCGTCCTGCGCGAGCGCGGTCTTGAAGTAGTCGCCGTTGCCCTTGGCGACCGGCTCGGCGGCAGTCCACGAGCCGTTCTTGAATCGGCGTGCGTAGATCTGGTCGCCCTCTTTCTCATACGCCTGCCAGGCGAGCCACACCGTTCCGTCGCGCGCCTCGAGCAACGAGGGATAATCATCCGCGTCCGGACCCGCGGTCAGCGCGTCGGCAATCGGCGATTCCGTCACTTCCACGCGTCCGTCGAGTTGGCGTCCCGCGGCGGTGAACGCGAACTCGCCGTGGGCGGTGCTCACACGAATCGCGGAAGGGGGCCGCGAGTCGTAGTCGACCAACACGCCTTTGACGGTGACCTTCATCCGGTTCGATGTGCCCTTCATCGATTTTTCGTACGGCGTATCCCAGTAGCGCTGCTGAACGGTCCGCGCCTTCCACGCAGCGGACGCGGCAAGCGAATCGCCGGAATCGAACTGCCATGCGCGGATTCGGGAGGGCGCGGGCGATATCGACCCACTCCAATCGGTATCGGCTTTGCCATCGGTGCCGAAGCGAATGAGGAACGAAGCAGGCGCGGCGGAGAGAGCCGCCGCGCAGAGCAGTGCGCACCCGGCTAGACGACGATGCGCCACGGTTTCCGTTCTTCCCGCGAAAGGAACTTGCGCGCGCTCTTC
>CADECO010000667.1:0-2594 GCA_902825905.1 uncultured beta proteobacterium | reverse complement strand
AGGGAAGGACTCTTGCCTGCCCATGGGGCGGCGGCGCAAGTGTTCTGGGTGCCAGGCAGTGCTTCATTTACCGCGGGTGCGCCATTCGGCTCGACCATCACCTGCACGGTGGAAGGTTCTGGTGTTTACAACTGCTCGGTCAATCTTGGTGCCGGTCCGTATCCAGTCAATGTCACGATCGGTGCGCTGGTTCGCAATGTCGGCAGGGCTTTCGTTCTCCCGTACACCCCCGCTTCCATTGTCGACCCACTACCACCATCACCACTACCACCACTCACAAACGTTGGTGCAGTGGGCCCCGTACAGCACGGAACATTCGGTCCGATGAATGTCGATGCACAAGTAGATGTGCAACTCTCGATTCTCGGTAGTCCGGCTACGTTCGTCCTCACACGGCCTCGACTGGATCCCGCACTTACGGATCCGACGCTTGCTTTCGGCGCACTCACCGCTTGGTTCACGCGCAACCAGTGGCATCGCAATGTCTATTATGCTGTGGCGCCGCGGGCTTTCGGACTCAACTGGGCTACGCCTTGCGCAAGTCTGGGCTGCCTGCAGATCACAATGCAGGACATGGCCAGCGGAACATCCGCTATACAGAACAACATGGACGGGGTGATGGTGCTGATGGGTCGCAGTCTCGTCACGCTTGGCACCCCAGACAACAATCCTGCCAACTACCTCGAACTCGTCAATCGGCCGCTCGGAGGAAACCACTTGCAGTTCGTCACCGGGCCCGCCCGGCCAACATTCAATGATCGCGCCGTATCGGCCCATCCATGACGCGCCTCGAATCTCGCCGGCGAACCGCGATCCGTAAGGCACGGCAACGCGCTTTTACGCTTACCGAGCTGACGGTTGCGCTGCTGATTCTCTCCTTCCTGATCGGCGGACTCATCATGCCGTTATGGCGTCAGATCGAGGCCTCGCGAGGTCGCGACACGCAGAAGATGCTGGAGTCAGTCCGTGAAGCAATCATTGGATTCGCCGTCATCAACGGTCGATTGCCCTGCCCGGCGAATCCGGCACTCGCGACCACAGCGGCTGGTGCGGGCGTCGAAGCGACAGTGGCTGCTGGCCCGCCCGCTGCGCCGACTGGCCCAATTCCAGTACCCGTCGCCCCGTTCAATTTGTGGTGCGCGACCAGCAACCCCGGGTTGGGGCCTGTCGGCGGCGCGGGGATCAGTATCGGCGTCGTCCCCTGGATCACGCTGGGCGTGCCGGAAACCGACGGATGGGGCCGTCGGATCACATACGCCGTGACGACCGCCTACGCGGATAACGGGTGGTGTCCCTCCACCATCCCCGCCGGAAGCGGCTCAAGTTTCTGCGTCACGCACCCTGGGAACGTGACCTTTCGGACACGTGCGGCTGCGGGCCCAGTGGGTGGAGTACCCGCCACCACTGTCGCAGCGGTAATCATCTCGCACGGTCCAAACGGGTACAACGCATCGTTGCCCACCGGCGTTGCGATGCCGCCCAATCCCAGCGCAAACGCCTTCGACGAGAACACCAACAACCCGGGCATCGCCACGGCGAACTTCATCACCCGCGACGTGTGGCCCGCCATTGCCGGCTGCAACGACAACGCCGGCGGCAGCCCGATGTGCGAGTTCGACGATCTGGTGCTCGGGATCGACATGGGCCGACTCGTCAATCGCATGGTCACCGCTGGCCGCCTGCCCTAGCGGCGCGAGCCTCGAGCGCGCGGTCCACACGTCCAACAACGCTCGTCCATCAAGCTAGTGCGTTGGGTCTAACGCGCGCTGCAAGCGCGTTCCTACAATCCCCCGTACTTCTCCAGTCATCGACACGCACGGTGTCGGCGCAGGAGAAGCAATAGAAGGCCGCGGCGACAGCCCGGCACGAACACTAAACGGGGGTAACAACATGGCTTCAAGGGGGGTAGTGGGTCTACGCCGCGTTCGTCGGGGTCAACGCGGTTTCGCTGCAATCGCTGTGCTGACGATGCTGATCGTCACGTCGCTTTACTCGGTGGCCACCCGACTCAATCTGGCGGCAAGTTCGGCCCCGCATATGCGCGAATCACGCTCGATCGATGTCCTGAATCAGGCCAAGGCTGCGCTCATCGCCTTCGCCGCCGAAAACGCCAATCGCCCGGGTGGCCTGCCCTGCCCGGATCGCAATGGCGACGGCGAGGCCGAGTTGAACTGCGATCGCCCTGAACAGCGCACCGGCTGGTATCCGTGGCAGACCCTCAAGACCGGTGATCTGCGCGACGCGTCAGGCAATCGCCTCTGGTACGGCGTCGCCGCAGGATTTCGGAACGACCCCAACGTGGCCATCAACAGCCTCACGCCCGGCGAGCTCAGTCTCGTGCGAAGCACTGCTGGCGGGAAGGAGCAGGTTGCAGCCGATCTCGTCGCCGTGGTGATCGCGCCGGGTGTGCCCCTAGCTGGACAGGAGCGCGCCGGTGCCCACGCCACCCGCATCGATTCATGGCTCGACGGCGAAAACGCGCGTGTGGGCGGGACCGCCTTCGAGACAGGCTCCACGAGCGCGACGTTCAATGACGTGATCATGGGGCTTTCGCAGGCGGAACTGTTCAGCGTGGTCGATCGCATTGTCGCGAC
>CADECO010000666.1:0-2595 GCA_902825905.1 uncultured beta proteobacterium | reverse complement strand
GCGAATGCTGGGCGATCCGAGCTTGAGCGCCGGAAACAGGTTGTTGCCCAGTGCGTAGGCGAAGAACAGCTTCGAGGTCGAGAACACCCGATCGCCGGGGCCGACGCCAAGCGCTTCGCCCGGAAAGCGGTGCGCGATCTCCACGTCGTGGTGCAGATGCACGGCCGCCTTGGGCGTGCCGGTCGTGCCCGAGGTGTACAGCCAAAACGCCATCTCGTCGGGCGACACTCGCTCGCTCACCGCATCGGTGGGCTGACCGGCAGCGATCGCTTCGACGCGCTGCAGCCCCGGCGCATCGGCAGCGGCGACCAGGACGTGATGCGCGTGACCGACGTCACCGCGAGCGGCGCGATACACGCTCAACAGTTCGGCATCGATGCATAGCACGCGCGCACGGCTGTCGTTGAGCATCAGCGCGAGGTCGGTGCTGCTGGCGCGCAGATTGACCGGGACGGCGACCGCACCGATCTTCATGACCGCCAGCAGCAGCGCCGCCATGGCCGGCGAGTCCTTCAGCATCAGCATCACGCGCTGCTCGCGCTCGACCCTCATCGCGCGCAAGCCGTTGGCGTACTGATTGACGAGCGCCAGCAGCGCCGCGTAGCTCACGCGTTGCTCGTGGAACAGGATCGCGTCGCGCTCAGGATGCGCTGCAACCCGTGAGGGCGAGAGCACGTCGTCGGCGGCATTCATGAGCGAGGGATCGGACGAATAAGCAGGCGAACAATCGGACGAACATTCGAGCGAACAATCGGACGAACAATCGGACGAACGAGTGGCTGAGAACCGCAGGGTGCAATCGATGGGCCGATGGGCGCCGATTGTAGTGGTCGTTCAACCGGGCACGCGCAAGAATTTCGCCATGCGTTCGCGCAGTTCAGGAGCCCAGGCTTTCGGCTTGTTTTCGATGCTGGAGATCTGCACACGGGTCTCATGCTCGATCGCTCGCAGCTCGCCTTTGCAGGTCATGGTGATGGTGAGCGAGATCGATGAGCCGCCGAGCCGATCGATGAGCAGCTCGCAATCGAGCACGTCGCCGATCATGCTTGGAGAGAAGAATTCGGTATCAATCTTCTTGATGGGACACCCCTGCTTGAGCTCCAGATGAAACGCACGCCATTGCGTCTGCAGCGGGCCTTGGAACCAATCCTCGACGATCTCGTTGAAGAGCAGGAAATACTGCGGAAAGAACACGATGCCCGCGGGGTCGCAATGCTGGAATCGGACGAGTTTCTGAACGGTGAAGGCGGGCATACATTGCGGTCGCGGAAGGAGGGTTGGTGGATTCTAGCGGCCGCCCGGGATCGCACATGCCGCGGCGTACACTCCCCGGTTCGCTATTCGCCTCGACCGAACCCACGATGGAACGACGCTCACCTTGCCTGCTGCGATGGCTGTGCCTGCTCGGCGCTTGTGCGGCAGTCGCCACCGCGCCGGCACATGCGCAATCGCCCTCAGCCTTTCCGCAACGCCCGGTCAAGATCATCGTGGCGTACGCCGCAGGCAACGTCACCGATGTGCTGGCACGCCTGCTCGCCGAGAAGCTCACCGAGCGTTGGGGTCAGCAGGTGATCGTCGAGAATCGCCCGGGGCAGGGCGGCAGTCTGGGCACACAGGCGCTCGCCAAATCGGCGCCCGACGGTTACACGCTCGGCTTCATCGCGATGGCGGCGATCGCCATCAATCCCCACGTGTACGCGAGCGTGGGCTATGACGCACTGAAGGATCTCGCACCGATCACTGCCGTGGCCACACCGCAGGGGATGATCGTCGCGCATCCTGGCGTCGGGGCGCGCAGCCTCAAGGAACTCGTCGAGGTCAGTCGCACGCGCGCAAGCGGACTCAACTTCGGCAGTTCGGGTACTGGCACGATCCCGCATCTGAACTTCGAGCTGCTCAAGCAGGCGACCGGATTGAAGGCGGAGCATGTGCCTTACAAGGGCGCCACGCAGGTGACCACCGACGTGATCGGCGGGCGCCTCGACATGATGCAGGAGGCGCTGGTGCTCCTGCTTCCGCATGTGCGAGCCGGCAAGCTTGTGCCGCTTGCGGTGATGGGTGCGAAGCGGATGGCACCCATGCCCGAGCTGCCCACGATCGGCGAACTGGTCCCGGGGTTCGAGCCGGTCGTGCCCTGGCTCTCGCTGCAAGCCCCGGCAGGGACACCGGCCGAGGTGATCAGCAGGGTCCACGTCGACGTGCAGGCGATCGTGCAGACATCCGACATGCGGACGCGTCTCGAAGGTATCGGCCTGGATGCGATCGCGTCGCCGCCCGCGGCGTTCACGGCGCAGGTGCAAGCGGACTACGCACGGCTCGGACAGCTCGTGAAGCGCATCAATCTCAAGGTCGAGTAGAAGATGCACGCGCAAACGCTCGCGGGCATTCGTGTGATCGATGCGACCAGTGTTCTGGCCGGGCCCTACGCGACGTACCAGCTGGCGTTGCTCGGTGCTGAAGTCATCAAGATCGAGAAGCCGGGCGTGGGCGACTTCTCGCGCGCCGGCGGTGAACCGCTCGGCGACTCCGGCCTCAACGCGCAGTACGCCGCGCAGAATGCGGGCAAGCGCGCCATCGGCATCGATATTTCCATGC
>CADECO010000665.1:0-2614 GCA_902825905.1 uncultured beta proteobacterium | reverse complement strand
GCTCCCAGCCGCCTTCACGATCCGCGCATTGTTCGCGAGGTCACGCTCCACGAACTTGCGGAAATCGTCGAACGCGATGAGCGTGACGTCGGCGCCTTGCGCGCCCATCGCTTCGCGCACCCTCGGCTCCTGCGTAGTGCTCTTCAATGCATCGAACACCTTTTGCATGATCGGTTGCGGCGTGCCTTTCGGCGCAAGCATGCCGGCCCAACCGCTGTAGTCGTAGCCGGGCACGGACTCGCTCAACGTCGGCATGTCGCCGAACAGCGGATGGCGCTTGTCGAGGCTGTGGCCGATCGCGCGCAGCCGGCCGTTGCGCACCACGCCCATCGCGGCCGGCGCAGGCGCCAGCGTCCAGTGCGATTCGCCGGCCACCACCGAAGCGATCGACGGTCCGCCGCCCTTGTACGGGACGTGCAGCGATTCGAAGCCCGCCGCGTTCATCAGCGCCACACCCGCGAGGTGGCTTGCCGCACCTGGTCCGGCCGAAGCCATGTGCACTTTGCCGGCATTGGCCTTGGCGTAGTCGATCAGCTCGCGCACGCTATTCACCGGCAACTGCGGATTGACCACCAGCACGTTGGGCATGACCGCAAAGGTCGAGATGAACGCGAAATCGGCGAGCGTGTCGAACGGCACCTTCTTCTGGATGTGGGGCGCGATCGTCGATGCGCTCGACGAGGCGACGATCAACGTATATCCGTCGGGCGCCGAAGCTTTGCCCAGCTCCATGCCCAACACACCGCTCGCCCCGGCCCGGTTTTCGATGACCACCGATTGTCCGAGCGACTCGCCCAGGCGCGTGGCGAGAATCCGCCCCAGCGTGTCGATCGAACTGCCCGGCGCGTTGGGCATGATCAGCTTGATGGGACGGTTCGGGTAGTCCTTGGCCGGGTCCTGCGCGTGCACGGAGCCGGCTGCTGCCAGCAGACTGATCCAGACGATGTTGCGAAGTACGGAAGTGGTTCTCATCGGTCGCTCGAACACGTTCGTAGATCCTTGAACATCAAACCGGCGCGAACATCGGCACCGGCGGACCACCATCAGTCGGTTTGAACACGACCTTGACCGCCTGCCCGCAGCGGATCGCGTCGAGGTCGCAATCGACGATGTTGGTCATCATCGACACGCCCTCTTCTAGCGTGACGTACGCGATCGCGAAGGGTGTCGGCCCGACGCGACGGCAGATGCTGTAGGTGTAGATCGTGCCGCGGCCGCAAGCCTCGAGCCATTCGGTATCGGCGCTGAAGCAATGCGGGCACAGCGCGCGCGGAAAGAAGTGCGGCTCGCCGCAGCTGCGGCATTTCTTGTAGAGCAGCTTGCCCTGTGCCGTGGCTTCGAAGTAGCGCGCGTTCTCCGGGTTGGGCACCGGCGCGGCGATCTTGCGGTCCTGATAAGGGGTGGGCATCGCTCTACTCCCGTTCCATGATGACTGTAGCGCCCGCGTGGCGAGTGGCGATCACTCCGCCGGTGCCGTGCGCCAGCGCGAGCCGGCAGTTGGGCACCTGCACTTTCGGATGCGCTTCGCCACGCAATTGACGCACCGCTTCGATCACTTTGGTCATGCCACCGCGATTGGCGGGGTGGTTGTTGCACAGCCCGCCGCCATCGGTGTTGAACGGCAGCTTGCCCACGCCCGAGATCAGGTTGCCGTCGGCGACGAACCGGCCGCCCTTGCCCTTCTCGCAGAACCCGAGATCTTCCAGTTGCATGACCACGGTGATCGTGAAGCTGTCGTAGATCGACACGTACTGCATGTCGGCCGGCTTCACGCCTGCCTCGTCGAACGCGGCTTTGCCCGACCATAATCCGGCTGTGTAGGTGAGATCGATCTTGCCGCCGTTCAGGCCTTTCGGCGACGTGCCCACGCCCAGCACGTTCACGATCGGGCGCTTGAGCGATCGCGCGATCTCCGGACGCGTGACCACGATCGCGCCGCCGCCGTCGCTCACCACGCAGCAATCGAGCCGGTGCAGCGGACTGGAGATCATCGGCGAGTTGACGACGTCTTCGACGGTGACCACCTCGCGCAACATCGCGTGCGGGTTGTGCTGCGCATGGTGGGACGCGGCGACCTTGACCCAGGCGAGCTGTTCGCTGGTGGTGCCGAATTCGTGCATGTGCCGGGTAGCGGCCATCGCGTACTGATTCACCGTCACCGGAAAGTACGGCAGCTCGAACGGCACATCGGGGGCGTTGGCGCCGAAGTTGCGCGGCTGCGTGCCGCTCGAACCTTCCGATCGTGGCCGGCCGGCGAGTGTGACGAGTGCGACGTTGCATTTGCCGGCGGCGATCGCCTGCGCCGCGTGCGCCACATGCACAAGGTACGAGGAGCCGCCGGTATCGGTCGAATCGATATGCCGCACTTTGAGGTTGAGGTAATCGACCATCGCGAGCGGCCCGAGTCCGGGTGCATCGCCGGCGCAGAAATAGCCGTCGACATCGGCTTTGGTGAGGCCGGCGTCCTCCAGCGCGCCCTTGGCCACCTCGGCGTGCAGTTGTGCGACGGATTTGTCTTCGGCTTTGCGCGTCGGGTGTTCGAACGCCCCGACGATGCAAGCCTTGCGTTTGGTTGTCACGGGTGATGCTCCCCTTCGAAATCTGAATGTCGTGA
>CADECO010000664.1:0-2626 GCA_902825905.1 uncultured beta proteobacterium | reverse complement strand
TTCACCTCCCACAAATCCAGCACGGTCACGCGCTTGTCCTTCACCGACTGGATCACCACCACCTTGCCGGCCTCGTTGTTCTTGTTGAACGTCGCGGGCTTACCCAGCAGGCCGGTGAACTTCACCTTCTGTAGCGCATCGCGCACCTTCACAGGGTCGTCACTCTTCGCATCGCGCACCGCCTGCGCGAGCACGCGTAACGAGTCGTAGCCCGCCCAAGCCTGCAGCGTGGCGCGGATCTTGTGGCGCACCGCGAATTTCTGCGCGAATTGCTTGTTGAGCGGATTGTCGACGTCGGGCGAGTAGGTCCAGGCCGACACCGAGCCGTCCATGCCGCCCTGCTGGATCAGATCGAGCATCAGCCCGGCCAGCTCCGCGCGGCCGGTATAGGGAATCTTCAAACCCATCTGCATGCCGTTGCGCGTCATGTTGAGCTGATCGGCGCCGAGCATGAACACCGCGATCGCATCGGGCTTGCGTTGTGCGATGCGCGTGAGCACCGGCGTGAAATCAGGCGTGCTCTGCGCGGCGAAATCGGTCGACACGATTTTCATGCCGGCCTTTTCCGCCAGCGGCCGGAACGCTGCCGCCCCGCCACGGCCGAAGTCGGAATCCTCGGCCAGGATCGCAACGTTGGTGAACAGCTTCTTCGCACCGAGATACTCGGTGAGCGCCGCGGCCATCATCTGATCGTCGGGATTGATGCGGAACATGTAGTCGTTGCCGCCTGCGCCGGACAACTCACCGATGCGCGGGCTGGACGACACGCCGGTCACCATCGGGATCTTCGCATCCTTGATGATCGGCATCATCGCCAGCGTTGCACTCGAGCAGTGCCCGCCGATGATCGCGCTCACCTTGTCCTGCACCAGCCGGCGCGCGGTGTTCGCGCCCTCAGTGGGGTTGCAGCGGTTGTCGAGCGTAATGATCTCGACCTTGCGCCCGAGCAATCCGCCCGCGGCGTTGATTTCCTCCAGCGCGATCTCCACGCCCCATTTCTCCCACTGCGACGCGAGCGCGGCCGGACCGGTGGTCGGGGTGGAAAAACCGATGCGGATCGGTTGTTGCGCGAGAGCTGATGCGCTGACGCCCGCCGCGAGCGCAATACCGGCGATCGACTGCATCAGTGTGGTGCGGATCGGTTTCATGCGGTGCTCCCCTGTCGTGGCATGGCGAATGGCAAAGGCGGTCGATGCGGTCGGTCGATCATAGGGAGGCGCCGCGGGGCGTGCAAGCGACACGAGTTGGCGGCTGCCGCACGCAAGTGCTCTGTCATAATCGATCGCGCTTCACGTGCCTGCGCATCATCGGCGTGTATCCCATTCCATGTTGCCTTTCCATAGCACCCTTCGGCCCGCCCTTCCGTCTCGATTGTTCTGTTCCGCGTTTCTCCTCGCACCACGCCGATGCAAGTCGACCCGCTCTATCTGCTGCAGCTCACGCTGAACGGATTGATGCTCGGACTGATCTACGCGCTCATCGCCGCGGGGCTGGCGCTGATCTTCGGCGTGCTCGAGATCATCAACTTCGCCCACGGCGAATTGCTGATGGTCGGCGCCTACATCATGGTGTTCGCGTTGCCGCTGTTCGGCGGCCTGTACTTCCCTGCGCTTGCCGTGGTCGCGCTCGCCAGTGCGATCGTCGGCTGGCTGCTGTACGACCTGCTGCTGTCGCGTCTGCGCGATAAAGACTTCGAGCGCTCGATCCTGATCACCATCGGCATCTCGATGGTGTTGCTGTACGGATTTCAGTATCTGTTCACGGCGACGCCGAAGGTCGTCGACACCCAGTTCAAGTTCGAGGGCGTGACGATCGGCGCGATCCGCATCACCTGGACCCGCATCATCGCCTCCGTCGTCGCACTGGGCGCGTTCGCCGGCTTGTACGCCATCCTCAATCACACCCAGTTCGGTCGCGCGATGCGGGCGATCGCGATCAATCGCGAGGCGGCACTGATGGTGGGCGTCAAGCCGCGGACCGTCGCGCGCAACGCGGTGATCGTCGCCACGATCCTGTGCGGCATCGGTGGCGCAGCGCTCGCGCCGGTACACGTGGTGCAGCCGATCATGGGGCAGTTCCTGATCTTCAAGGCGTTCGCGCTGGTGATCATCGGCGGGCTGGGCAGCATTCCCGGCGCGATCCTCGCCGCGCTCGGCCTGGGCGTGCTGGAGAGCTGGATCGGCGGATTCTTCGAGGCGATCTGGCAAGAGACCGCCGTATTCATCGTGATGATCGCGATGCTGCTGGTGCGACCGCACGGGCTGCTCGGCCAGCGTAGCGTGCGGGTCGGATAGTCGAGCCCATGGCGCGCGCCCCTTCCACCTGGCCGCTCGTTGCCGGGGTGCCTATTGCGCTGGTCGTGCTGGGCGCGATGCCTCTCGTCGCCTCCGATTACGTCACCGGAGTGGGCGTGAGCGCTTTCCTCTTCACCGTCGCGGCGGCTTCGCTCAATCTCATCTACGGTTACGCCGGATTGCTCTCGTTCGCGCAGCTTGCGTTCTGGGGCATCGGCGGTTACTGCACTGCGCTGACGGTGATGACTTTCGGCGGCAGATTCTGGGCCGGACTCGCCTACGCGGCCGTGCTGAACGCGGTTCTCGCAGTCTCATTCGGCTTTCCCGCCCTG
>CADECO010000663.1:1941-2628 GCA_902825905.1 uncultured beta proteobacterium | reverse complement strand
CTGCGCTGCGACCACCCTGACATCGAGGAGTTCATCCACGCCAAAGACAAAGGCGATCTCACCAACTTCAACCTCTCGGTCGGCGTCAGCGATGTGTTCATGCAGGCCGTCGAACGAGACGGCGACGTCGAACTGTTGCATCGCGCCGAACCCGCTGCCGACGAGAAAGCCGCCGGTGCGTATCAGCGCGACGATGGTCTGTGGGTGTATCGCAAGGTGCGCGCGCGCGAACTGTGGGACCAGATCATGCGCTCGACGTACGACCACGCCGAGCCGGGCATCCTGTTCCTCGATCGCATGAATCGCGACAACAACCTCTACTACTGCGAGACGATCGAGGCCACGAATCCGTGCGCCGAGCAACCCCTTCCCGCCTACGGCTGCTGCTGCCTGGGCTCGATCAATCTCACCCGCTTCGTGCGCGCACCGTTCAGCGACAAAGCCGAGTTCGATTTCGCCGCATTCGGCAAGGTGGTCGACGTATCGGTGCGCATGCTCGACAACGTGCTCGATGCCACCAACTGGCCGCTCGATCCGCAGCGCGAGGAGGCGCGTGCCAAACGCCGCGTCGGATTGGGCTTCACCGGTCTGGGCGACGCGCTGATCATGTTGCGGCTGCGCTACGCCGGAAAGGCGGCGCGCACGATGGCCGCGGGCGTCACGCGAGCCACGCCCGACCGCAGAGAT
>CADECO010000663.1:0-1931 GCA_902825905.1 uncultured beta proteobacterium | reverse complement strand
CGCATCTGCTGTCGATCGCGCCCACCGGCACCATCAGCCTGGCGTTCGCCGACAACGCCTCCAACGGCATCGAGCCGCCGTTCTCCTGGACCTACACGCGTCGCAAGCGCACCGCCGAGGGCACGTTCAAGGAGTACGCGGTCGAGGACTACGCCTGGCGGCTCTATCGACACCTGCATCCGCCCGCGGGCGATGCGGCCACGCCGCCGGCGCTGCCGCCGTACTTCGTCACCGCGCTGGAGATCTCGGCGCAGGCGCACAAGGATGTGGTCGCGGCAGTCGCGCCATTCATCGATACCAGCATCTCCAAGACGGTGAACGTGCCCGAGGACTATCCGTACGGCGAGTTCGAAGACCTCTACCTCACCGCCTGGAAATCCGGTCTCAAGGGGCTGGCCACTTATCGGCCGAACAAAGTGCTCGGCGCGGTGCTCACCACCGATGCGTCGAAGTCCGCTTCGAGCGGTGGGCAGGCGCACGATAGTCAGCGCCAGCCGCAGGACGTGTTCCTGCGTGAAGCCAACCGGCGCCTGTCGATCAAGTCGCTGCCCGCACCGGTGCTGTCGTCGTTGCAGTGGCCGGGACGCCCCGACATGCCCGACGGCAACGTCGCCTGGACCTACATGCTGCGCCATACGCACGGCGAGTTCGCGCTGTTCGTCGGGCAGGCCGAGGCCGAAGGCAAGGTCATGCCGTTCGAAGTGTGGGTGAACGGCGCCGAGCAGCCACGCGGCCTTGGCGCGCTCGCCAAGACGCTGTCGATGGACATGCGCGCGAACGATCACGCCTGGCTCAAGCTCAAGCTCGACGTGCTCGCGCGCACCGTAGGCGATCAGTCGTTCGAGATGCCGTTCCCGCCGCACGGCGAGCCGCGCACGGTGCCGGGCATCGTCGCCGGCGTGGCACAGCTCATCCGCTATCGCTGCGAGCGGCTCGGCGCGCTCGAGGCGATCGGGCCGACGCCGGTCCTCGATGCGATGTTCAGCGTGAACGAACCCAAGACCGGCACCGACGGCACGCTGTCGTGGACGGTCGACGTGCAGAACCCGGCCAGCGGCGAAGAGTTCGTGCTCGGGCTGAAGGAGATCACCCTGCCCGACGGCGTCACGCGGCCGTATGCGATGTGGCTGGCCGGCCACTATCCACGCGCACTGGATGGCCTGTGCAAAGTGCTGTCGCTCGACATGCGCGTGATCGATCCGGCGTGGATCGGCATGAAGCTGCGCAAACTGCTGACCTACGACGATCCGCTCGGCGACTTCATGGCGCGCGTTCCCGGCACGCCGCGGCAGGAAAATTTTCCCAGTACCGTCGCCTACGTGGCACGGCTGATCATCCACCGCTACGCCATGCTCGGCGTGCTCGACGAGCGCGGCTACCCGCTTACCGACATGGGCGTGCTGGAAACGCCGGACGATGATCGCAATCCCGATGCCCGCCGCTACCCCGCGCTGCAGGGCAAGCCTTGTCCCGAGTGCGGCAACGCCGCCGTGATCCGCAAGGACGGCTGCGAATTCTGCACCGCGTGCGGGGCGATTGGCGCTTGTGGCTGAGTGCACTCTCCGACGCCACCACGCGCCGCACGGCGCTCATTCGCGATCAAAAAATAGTTGTTTAAAAACAAATACTTATGCGAAGTGGCGATCGCGTAACCCCATATCGAAGGCGAATCGCGCCTTGCTGCGGCTGCGCAATCCCGCGTGAGCGACCGCAGCCACAGTCACGACCACGCTCATGGCCACAGCCACGCGCCGGCCAGCTACGAGCGCGCCTTTGCCATCGGCATTGCGCTCAACGTGGCCTTCGTCGCCATCGAAGCCTTTTACGGCTGGCGCGTCGACTCGCTGGCACTGCTCGCCGACGCCGCGCACAACCTGAGCGATGTCGCCGGACTGTGGCTGGCGTGGGCCGCCACCCTCGCCCGCCCCGTC
>CADECO010000662.1:0-2630 GCA_902825905.1 uncultured beta proteobacterium | reverse complement strand
GCCGCTCGGCCAGCCGCGGAAACTGCGTATAGATCTCGTCGATGCGGGCACGTCCTTCGGCGCGAGTGATGCCCGGCGACTGGAGCAACCCGAGCGAGACGTTCTCCTCCACGCTCAGGCCGGGGAAGATGCGCCGGTCCTCGGGCACGAAGCCGATGCCCTGGCGGCAGATGCGATCGGGCGACTGCCCGCCGATCTCCGCGCCGTCGAGGCGGATCGTGCCGGTGGTGGGGGCGATCCAGCCGGCGATGGTCTTCATCACCGTAGTCTTGCCCACGCCATTGCGGCCGAACAGCCCGACGACCTCGCCCTTGTTCACGGTGAGCGTCACGCCCTGCAGCACGTGCGAGAGCCCGTAATGCGCGTGGATGTCGGCGAGCGCGAGCATGGCGTCAGTGCGCTCGACTCTGCGTGCCGAAGTACGCAGCCTGGACTGCGGGATTGGCGCGAATCGCGGCGGGCCGGCCTTCGGCCAGTTTGCCGCCTTGGTGCATGACCACGACGTGATCGGAGAGGTCCATGACCAGGCCGATGTCGTGCTCGATGAGCAGGATGGTGAGATCCCCGGCCAGGCTGCGGATCATCCGCGCCGTCGCTTCGGTATCGGCATGCGCCATGCCCTGCGTCGGTTCGTCGAGCAGCAACAGCTTGGGGCCACTTGCGAGCGCGACCGCGATCTCGAGACGGCGCTGCTCACCATGCGAGAGGAAACCCGCGGCTTCGTGTGCTTTCTCGGCCAGGCCGAAACGCTCGATCAGCTCGTCGGCGCGATCGCGGGCGACGTGCGTGTGGCGGGTTGCGCGGAGCCACGCACCGCGTGGTTCCAGTACTTGCGCGGCAAGCCGCAGATTCTCGTAGACCGGCAGCTCGAAGAACAGGTTGGTGATCTGGAACGATCGAGCCAGCCCGCGCGACAACAGTCGGTGGGTGGGCTCACCCGTGACATCCTCGCCGGCGAACCTCACCCGGCCCGATGAGGGCCGTAGCGCTCCGCTCACCAGATTGAACAGGGTCGACTTGCCCGCGCCATTGGGGCCGATGACCGAGGTGATCTTGCCGCGCTCCACGGCGAACGACACCTGGTTGACCGCCACCAGCGCACCGAACGAGACGGTGAGGCCGTCCACGTCGAGGATGGCGCTGGTTGTGCTCACCGCTGTGCCTCCATGCGCGCCAGCCGCCGGCGCTCCAGCCGCGGCTTCAGGTAGCCGACGATGCCCTTGGGCATGAGCACCACCGAGAGCATGAACAGCGCACCGATGATGATGAGCTGATGCTCGGTGATGGTGCCGATGAACGACTTCAACACCGTGAGCAGCACGCTGCCGAGCATCGGACCGATGAGCGTGCCGACGCCGCCGAGAATCACGGTGATTACCGCGTTGCCCGAAGTCTGGAAGTACATGAGTTCAGGCGACACGAATCCGCGCAGCATCGGGTACAGCGCGCCCGAGAGCGTGGCCACCTCGGCGGCAAGCACGAACGCGAGCAGCTTGTATCGCCACGCAGGCAGGCCGAGGAACGGCACGCGCGATTCGTTGGCGCGGATCGCCGCGAGCGTGCGACCGAAAGGCGTATCCATGAGATGGGCGCACAGGAAATACACCCCGATCATCAATACCAGCACGAACAGAAAGAAGCTCGGGGCGTGTGCGGTATCGATTGCGAACAGGCCGAACTCGATCTTGATCACCGGCACACCGATGATGCCGTCGGATGCGCCCAGCGCGCGTGTGTTGTAGACCACCTTGGCGATCACCTGCGCCAGGCCGAACGTGATCAGCGCGAAGTACACGCCACGCGCGCGGATGGCGATGATGCCGGCGATCAGGCCCACCACCAGACCGCTGCCCAATGCGATCCCCATCGCGGCCCAGAACGACGGTGCGATGTGCTTGAGCACGAGTGCCGACACGTAAGCACCGTAGCCGAAGAAGAGCGCCTGCCCGAGCGACAGCAGACCGGTGTAGCCGAGCAGCAGATCCACCGCGATGCCCAGGCCCGCGAAGATCAGCGCTTCGATTGCGAGCCGCAGGTAGAAGGTATCGCCGAGCGCCCAGCCCACCGCGGCGAACACGATGCCCACCGCGAACAGCGTCCAGGCGAACCAGTGCAGCACGCCGCGCGTGGCGGTGTCGCGTCGATCGCTTTCGGCGCGTACGCGGCTCGCCGCGTCAGCCATGGCCGAGCTTGCCGTAGAGTCCTTGCGGCCGGACCATGAGCATGAGCACCATGATGCCGAACACCAGCGGATCCCCCCATACCGGCGAGATCCACAGGCTCGAGATCGACTGGATCTGGGTGAGCAGCAGACCTGCCACCACTGCGCCCTTGATCGAGCCCATGCCGCCGACGATGACGACGGTGAAGGCCATCAGGATGAAGTCCTTGCCCATCGTCGGAAAGACCGAGTAGATGGGCGCGAGCAACACGCCGGCGAGTCCGGCGAGTGCCACACCGAACGCGAACGTGCCGGCATAGACCTGATAGACCGGTACGCCGAGCGAGGCAGCCATGTTCCGGTCGAACGCCGCGGCGCGCACCATCGCCCCCAGTCGGGTGCGATACACCACCAGCCACACCGCCGCGCTGATCACCGCCCCCAGCAGACTACGGAACAGTATGAAGCT
>CADECO010000661.1:0-2634 GCA_902825905.1 uncultured beta proteobacterium | reverse complement strand
GTCGGCTTCATCGTGCTCTCCCGAATCCAGCCGGGCATCCTGGCGGTCGGGCTCTTCTTCACCCTCGTCGACGTCGCTCTGGTACTGATGGGGATCTGCGTCGGCCGCGCGCTGGGGAACATTCGTCCAGGTGCGGTGCAGAGGATGCGCAGGCTCCTGATCCTGCGGCTGGGCTGGGCGGTGATTGCCGCACCGCTCCTGATCGTCGGCTGGTCGCTTCCCGGACTCAAGCCAGCCGACGCATTGCCCGGTGCCATCAAGGGCCTTATCGTCGGAGTGATCGGCTTCATCGTCGGGTGGACGTATTTCAAGGTGTCGAAGCGGGTCAAGGCAACGTACCCGGACTGGCAGGTCTAGTTCAATCCGGAGGAAACCCCGCCGTGACCGGCAGGCTGCGCCGGCTACCGAGGGTCGCATTGGTCGAGGTCATGAATCACCAGGCTGCTCATGGTCTGGGTCTTTTGGTTGGTGAGCAGCTGGCGTGCGCGCTCCGAAGGGCCTAAGGCACAGCGCGTGCCAATCTCTTCCAAACACCGCGAACCGCATCGCACCCGTGCACTCGACGAGCGATGGCGAAGTGCCAGCGGATATCATGTGGTGGGCGGCATCCAACAGGCATGCGGTGGCTCGTCGGACCATATCCAACACACTGTGTAGGCGAGATCCACCGACGACCACGCCTTTGCCCGTGGTCGAAGGATTGATGGCCCGTCGTCAAACCGCTCTGAAGGAGGCCCATCAATGGGCGAACTACCCCGCCTGAACAACGTCATCGGCGTGCTCGATCAAGGCAAGCCGGCGTTCGTCACCTTCGCCAACGCCGACATCGAATCGGCGATCGCGATCAGCACCTCCAAGTACGACGGTGTCGTCTTCGAGATGGAACACAATCCGTGGGACGCCCGAGCCCTGCGCGACTGCCTGCAATACATGTTGAACCGTCGCCAAATTACGCAGTGCGGCTCGCTCGCGCCCGCCGTGACACCGATGGTGCGTATTCCGCCTAATGGCGGCGAGCACAGCCAGTGGCTGGCGAAGCAGGCGCTCGATATCGGGGTCTACGGCATCGTATGGCCGCACATAAGCACGGTCGATCAGGCGCGGAATGCTGTGGCGGCGTGTCGCTATCCGCGCCTCAAGACCGCGCCACGCTACGAACCTGCTGGCGTGCGCGGCGATGGGCCCACGCAAGCGGTGCGCTACTGGGGCGTGACGCAGCAGGAGTACTACGCGCGCGCCGACACCTGGCCGCTCGACCCGCAAGGCGAAGTGCTCGTGATCCTTATGATCGAGGACACCGAAGGCGTCGCCAACCTCGATCGGATGCTTGCTGAAGTCCCCGGCATCGGCACGATCCTGATCGGCGAGGGCGACCTCAGCCAGGAGCTGGGCTTTCCGCGACGGTACGAACATCCGGTGGTGATGCAGCACAAGAACGAGATCGTGCACATCTGCAAGGCGCACGGCGTGCCGGTGGGACATCCGCATGTGGACGGCAACAACATCGAGCAGATCCTGAACGAAGGGTATCGCTTCCTGATGCCGGCCCCGGTGCGCAGCTACGCCGCGCTCGACAAGGGACGCAAGCTCGCTGGACGCGAGTAGCCGGCAACGCCATCATCACGCATCACTCTCGAAAGGAAGATCCCGATGGACCTCGGCATTCGTGGCAGGAACGCGCTGGTCACCGGCGCAACGCGTGGCATCGGTCGCGCGATCGTGGACCTGCTGGCCGATGAAGGCTGCAATGTTGCGCTGTGCGCGCGTAACGCCGCGGGAGTCGATGCGACCGTCGCGGATGTCGCGAAGAAAGGCGTGAAGGCGGTCGGCGGCGCGGTCGACGTCGCCGATCTTGCGCAACTGCGCGCATGGGTGGATGGTTCGGCCGCGGCGCTGGGTGGCGTCGACATCTTCGTCGCCAACGTGAGTGCACTCGCCCAGGGGATGGATGAAGCATCCTGGCGACGCGGGTTCGAGATCGACGTGATGGCGACCGTCTTCGGGACGGAGGCCGCGGTGCCGCATCTCGAGAAGTCGTCGGCCGGCGCGATCGTCGTGATCAGCAGCACGGCGATGGCGGAAATCTATGGTCCGACTCGCGCGTACGCGGCTGTGAAGGCGATGACAATCCCCTACGTGAAGGGACTCGCGCGCAACCTCGCGTCGAAGAACATCCGCGCGAACGTCGTGTCGCCGGGCAACGTGTATTTCAAGGGCGGCGTCTGGGGCACCGTCGAAGAGAAGCAACCCGAGATGTTCCAGTCGATGCTCGCGCGCAACCCGACCGGTCGCATGGGCACGCCGCAGGAAATCGCCAACGCGGTGGTGTTCCTGGCCAGTCCGCGCGCGAGTTTCATCACCGGGGCCAACCTCATCGTCGACGGAGCGCTCACGCAGCGCGTGCAGTACTGACGCCGCCTGCTTGCTCGTCTTGCTGCCGTCGACGTTGTAGTTGGCGCCGCTCACGAACGAAGCCCGGTCGGAGCACAGCCAGCAGACCATCTCGGCGATCTCGTTCGCGGTGCCCATACGATGAAAAGGCACCATCGCCATGATCTCCTTGCCGCGGCGCGACATCGTCTCGCGCGTCATGTCGGTCTCGATGAAACCGGGGCACACGGAATTCACGCGGAT
>CADECO010000660.1:0-2638 GCA_902825905.1 uncultured beta proteobacterium | reverse complement strand
GTGATCGCGCTCTTCTTCAAGAACTCGCACTATCCGAACGAGGACGCGTACATCGAAGCGATCGCCGAGGCGATGCGGCATGAGTACGAAACCGTGGCCAAGGCGGGTTTCATTTTGCAGATCGATTGCCCTGATCTAGGCATGGGCCGGCACATCCAGTACGCGAGCCTCAGCCTGGATGAATTCCGCAAACGCATGCGCGTGCACATCGAGGCGATGAATCACGCCACGCGCAACATCGCCCCCGAGCAGATCCGGCTGCATCTGTGCTGGGGCAACTACGATGGCCCGCATCACTACGACGTGGCATTGAAGGACATCGTCGAGGTGGTGTTTACTGCGCGTGCGACCGCGATTTCGCTGGAAGCCGCGAATCCGCGTCACGCACACGAATGGCGGGTATTCGAAACGGTGAAACTACCCGAAGACAAGGTCCTGATTCCCGGCGTGCTCGAATCGAAGACCAATTTCATCGAGCATCCGGAGCTGGTGGCGCAGCGCATTGCGCGTTACGCCAACCTGGTGGGACGCGAGCGCGTGATCGCCGGCACCGACTGCGGCTACGGTACCTGGGTGGGGCAAGCGGCGGTCGATCCGCAGATCGTGTTCGCCAAGCTGGCGGCGATGGCCGAAGGCGCCCGGCTGGCCTCGAAGGAGTTCTGGGGGCGCTAGCGCGAGTGCGGATTCGGTGGTGCCGGAGCAGATGATCGCGGCATCAGATGAACCGTCAGGATGGTTTGCTGAGAGCTTGGTTGGCGGCGTGGTGTCGAAGCAGCGAGGGACATATGAGCAACATCTGGTATCCATCCGAAGCGTTCAAGCGAGAGGCCCGGATCACCGGCTACATGCGCTTCCTTAAGGAACGCTACGGCCGCGACTTTCGTGACTACCCGTCGCTGTGGCAGTGGTCGGTCGACGATCTGCCCGCGTTCTGGGAATCGATCTGGACGTATTTCGACATCAAGGGCTACAGCCCGCATCGCACCGTGCTCGGGTCACGCGAGATGCCCGGTGCGGAATGGTTTCCCGGCGCGACGCTCAACTACGTCGATCAGGTGTTTCGTCACCGCACTGATACTCGCCCGGCGATCATCGCGAGCAACGAGTCCGGCACCATGCGCACGATCGGCTGGGGCGAACTCGAACAGCAGGTCGCCAACGTCGCAGCAGCGTTGCGCGGCATGGGAATCAAGTCGGGCGACCGTGTGGTCGCGTTCATGCCCAACGTGCCCGAGACGATCGTCGCCTTTCTAGCGGCGGCGAGTCTGGGGGCGACGTGGTCGCTGTGCTCGCCCGACATGGGGCCGGTGAGCGTGCTCGATCGCTTCAAGCAGATCTCGCCGAAGATCCTGTTCGCGGTCGATGGCTATCGCTACAGCGGCAAGTCGTTCGATCGACGCCAGGTGGTGAGCGAGTTGCTGGCGGGGCTGCCTTCGGTCGAGAAACTCGTGCTCGTGCCGGGATTGGGCGTGGCCGTCGACGCGAGCGGGTTCGCGCAAGCGGTAGCCTGGTCGGACATCGTGCGGGGCTCGGCCAAGCTGCAGGTCGAGCCGGTGGCGTTCGATCATCCGATCTGGGTGGTGTACTCCTCGGGCACCACCGGCGTGCCCAAACCGATGGTGCACGGTCACGGCGGCATGGTGCTCGAGCACTGCAAGCTGATGGCCTTCCACACCAATCTCGGTCCGGACGACGTCTACCACTGGTTCTCCAGCACCAGCTGGTTCATGTGGAACCTGCATATCTCCGGCTTGCTGGTCGGCTCGACGATCGCGATCTACGACGGCAATCCGGGCTGGCCCGATTGGGGCACGTTGTGGCGCTTCGCTGATCGCGCCGGCGCCACGGTATTCGGTGCTGGCGCGGCCTTGTTCCTGTCGTGCATGAAGGCCGGCGTCCAGCCCAACAAGCTCGGCAATACCGAACGGCTGCGCGGGATCGGTTCCACGGGCTCGCCGTTGCCGCCCGAGGGCTACCAATGGATCTACGACAACGTGAAGCGCGACGTGTGGCTCGCACCGCTCAGCGGCGGCACCGATCCGGCAACGGCGTTCGTCGGCGGTTGTGCGCTACTGCCGGTCGAGATCGGCGAGATGCAGTGCAAATGCCTCGGCGTGAAGGCCGACGCGTTCGACGATGACGGCAAGTCGATCGTGGGCGAAGTGGGCGAGTTGGTCGTGACCGAGCCGATGCCCTCGATGCCGCTCTATTTCTGGAACGATGCCGGCGGCAAGCGCTATCACGACAGCTACTTCGACGTGTATCCGGGCGTGTGGCGCCACGGCGACTGGGTGCGATTCAGCGCGAGCGGCAGCTCGGTGATCTACGGGCGCTCGGACGCCACCATCAAGCGCCATGGCATCCGCATGGGCACCGCGGAGATCTATCGGGTGGTCGAGGATCTGCCCGAAGTGGTCGACAGTCTGGTGGTCGACCTGGAATACCTGGGGCGCGAGTCGTACATGCCGCTGTTCGTGGTGCTGCGGCCGGGCATGAAGCTCGATGCCACGCTCGATGCGCGCATCCGCGACAAGATCAAGGTCGGCCTGTCGCCGCGCTACGTGCCCAACGACATCTTCCAGATCGAGGAAGTGCCGCGCACGCTGTCGGGCAAGAAGCTGGAGCTGCCGATCAAGAA
>CADECO010000659.1:0-2642 GCA_902825905.1 uncultured beta proteobacterium | reverse complement strand
ATGACCAAGGCGGTGTCCTCGGGGTGGGCCAAGCTGAAGATCGAAGCGTGCGCAGCCGAGAAGCAGGCGCGCATCGACCGCGGCGAGGACGTGATCGTCGGGGTGAACAAATATCGCCTCGACAAGGAACCCGATGTCGCCATCCGCGAGATCGACAACACCGCGGTGCGCGAGGCGCAGCTCGCGCGTCTGGCGAAAGTGAAAGGTGGCCGCGATCAACGCGCGGTCGAGGCCGCCTTGTCGGCGCTCACCGAAGCGGCGCGCAGCAACAACGGCAACCTGCTCGATCTTTCGATCAAGGCGATCCGCGCGCGGGCAACCGTGGGCGAAGTGAGCGATGCGCTCGAGCGGGTCTACGGACGCTACCGCGCCACGACCGAGAGCATCACCGGCGTCTACGGCGCGGCGTTCGAGGCCGACGAAGAGTGGAATGCGATCAAGCGCGACATCGAAGCGTTCGCCACTGGAGAGGGACGCCGGCCGCGCATCATGATCGCCAAGGTCGGCCAGGATGGTCACGATCGCGGCGCGAAGGTGGTGGCCACCGCGTTCGCCGATCTGGGCTTCGACGTCGACATCGGCCCGCTGTTCCAGACGCCCGAAGAGGCCGCGCGCCAGGCGATCGAGAACGATGCGCACGCAATCGGCATCTCGACGCTCGCGGCTGGTCACAAGACGCTGGTGCCGCAGTTGATCGAGGCGCTGCGCAAACAAGGCGGCGCCGACATTGCCGTGTTCGTGGGCGGCGTGGTGCCGGCGCAGGACTACGCCTTTCTCGAACAGGCCGGCGTGAAGGGCGTGTTCGGTCCGGGCACGGTCATCACCGATGCCGCGAAATCGGTCTTGGCCGCGATTCGCGTCATGCAAGCGCAGGCCACGACCTGATCCAGCCCGGCCCTGCGACGCAACGAATGGGTGCCGCCGATGGCGCGTTGAGCGCCCAGGATCAGGCGCTGCTCGCCGGTGTGGTGGCGCGCGAGCGGCGCAGTCTCGCCAAGTCGATCACGCTCGTCGAATCGACCCGAGCCGACCATCAACAGCGCGCCGCGGCGCTGCTCGATGCACTGCTGCCGCGCACCGGCAAGTCGCTGCGACTGGGCGTAAGCGGTGTGCCCGGCGTAGGCAAGTCGACGTTCATCGAAGCGTTCGGCCTGCACGTGATCGGTGCGGGCCATCGCGTCGCGGTGTTGGCCGTCGACCCGTCCTCATCACTCGGCGGCGGCTCGATTCTGGGCGACAAGACGCGCATGGAGCGCCTGTCGGTGCACGCCGATGCGTTCGTGCGACCGTCGCCCACCAGCGGATCGTTAGGCGGCGTGGCGGCACACACGCGTGAAGCGCTGCTGCTTTGCGAGGCCGCAGGCTTCGACGTGATCATCGTCGAGACCGTCGGCGTCGGTCAGTCGGAAACCGCGGTCGCCGGCATGACCGACGCGTTCGTGCTGCTGCAACTGCCCAACGCCGGCGACGAATTGCAGGCGATGAAAAAAGGCGTGGTCGAGCTGGCCGACATCATCGTCATCAACAAGGCCGATCTCGATCCGCAGGCCGCCAATGCAGCGGCCACTCAGTTCCGCAATGCGCTGTCGCTGCTGCGGCACGTCTCGGCACACTGGACGCCGCAGGTGCTCACGCTCTCCTCGCTCACCGGCACTGGCGTGGACACGCTCTGGTCGACGATCGGCGCCTACGCGCAGGCGATGCGCACGAGCAGCGAATTCGATCGCAAGCGCGAACGCCAGGCGCTGGCCTGGATGTGGCAGCTCATCGACGACGGCCTGCGTTCGCGCTTTCGTCATCATCCGGCGGTGCGGGCGCGACTGGAGCATCTTTCCCGCGCGGTGATCGCCGGCGAGAGCTCCGCGGTCGCCGCCGCCGCGGCGTTGCTGCGACTCACCGAGCCGGGTGGTTCATCGCCACCGGATCGCTGAGACACCGTGTCACTCATCCAACCATCACCAACCTCTCACCACCCGCTCAGGCAGGCCATCCGATGCAGGAAATCATTCGACAGCTCGAACAGATGCGTGCGGCCGCGCGCCTTGGCGGCGGCGCCAAGCGCATCGAGGCTCAACACGCCAAGGGCAAGCTCACCGCGCGCGAGCGGCTCGAACTGCTGCTCGACCCGGGCAGCTTCGAGGAATGGGACATGTTCGTCGAGCATCGCTCGGTCGATTTCGGCATGGCCGAGCAGAAGGTGCCCGGCGATGGCGTGGTCACCGGCTACGGCACGGTGAACGGCCGGCTGGTGTTCGTGTTCTCGCAGGACTTCACCGTGTTCGGCGGCGCGCTGTCGGAGGCGCATGCCGAGAAGATCTGCAAGATCATGGATCACGCGATGAAGGTCGGCGCGCCGGTGATCGGGCTCAACGATTCGGGCGGGGCGCGCATCCAGGAAGGCGTGGCGTCGCTCGGCGGCTATGCCGAGGTGTTCCAGCGCAACGTCATGGCCTCGGGGGTAATCCCGCAGATCTCGATGATCATGGGTCCGTGCGCCGGCGGCGCGGTGTACTCGCCGGCGATGACGGACTTCATCTTCATGGTCAAGGACAGCTCCTATATGTTCGTGACCGGACCCGATGTGGTGAAGACCGTCACCCACGAGGAAGTCACCGCTGAGGAACTCGGTGGCGCAGTCACGC
>CADECO010000658.1:0-2643 GCA_902825905.1 uncultured beta proteobacterium | reverse complement strand
CAGCTCCATCTGGCTCAAGCGGCGCCGCACACGCCAATCGCGCAGCAGCGTGCCCACTGAACTGCTCTTACCATCGACAACTGTCGCATCCGCCTGCATGACTGTTCTCATAGCTATGCCGGAAGGCGTCATTGTGCGTCCCGCACTCGCGAGGTCGATTACCTTTGAGGTAAGCGCGGCCATGCAGTCGGTCGCGGACGCCTGCCGCCATGGCAAGTGCAAGGGGAACGGCAAGATGGCGCGAGCCGCAGCTTCGCGCGAATCACCCCGCCACGTGCACCCACATATCCGCCAGCACCACCGCCCCCGGCACCGCGAGCGCCGGCACTTCGATTGCCGAGAACGGCACGAAGGCCCGTGGCAGATGCCGGCCCCACGCGCGCCAGGCGGCGTGGAAGTCGTTGAGATCGGTATGGAACTGCTGCACGCGCACCACGTTCGCCAGTGACGTGCCGGCCTTGCGGCAGATGCGCTCGGCTTGCGTGAGGATGTGATCCATCTGCAGCTCGGCAGCGCTGGCGAAATACGGACGTTGCGGATCGACGCAGGCAGACTGCGCCAGCGCGCCTTTCGCATCCACCGCCATCAAGCCTGAGAGAAATAACAGGTCGCCCGCGCGGATCGCCTGCACCTGTCCCGCGAACGGCATCGGCACACCGGCATCGATCACCTGTTTCCTGGTCTTGCCGCCGCGACGCACGCTGATGGTGTTGATCTCGATGCGGCTGGTCTCGCAGACGAAGCCAGGCGTGGCGGTCGTGATGATCGTGGTGGCGGGCGGTGCCTTCGGAAAATGCTTCGCCCACACCTCGTTGAAGGCCGGCACATCGTCGATGTCGCGCAGATACACCTGCGCCTTCACCACTTCGGCGAGCGTGTTGCCGATCGTGGCAAGTGCGGGTTTGAGCTTGCGCTCGATGATGAACGCGGTTTCGAGCTTGATCGGCGTGCCCTTCCACAGATGGCCTGCGGGCATGCGTGCGGTCGGATCGATCGGACCTTCCGCGGTGACCAATGCTTCAGCGGTCTGTCCGGCCACGAACACGAAATCGCCGCAGGTAAGCACCGGGCTGTAGCCCGAGCTTGCGTGCACAGGCAGGTTGCCCGGCCGATGCTGGCGCACTTCAACGCCACGCCCTGGCACCGCAGCCATGAGCTGCACTTCCATGCTCTGCCCTTCGAGCAGAAAGCGCTGATGCAGATTGGAGGTGCTGGGCGGAATGTGGCCGGCGAAATAGGCGCGGCGCACTTCGTGATACGGATCGACCACATGCGCACCGGTGTAGTACTGATCGATGCGCACGACGTGCTGGCGGTCGCTGCCGGCAGCCTTCAGCATCTTGTCGAAGCCGGCGAAGATGCGCTGCGCTTCCTTCTTGTGCAGCGAAGCACCGTGGCGCGGCGCAGACTCGTCGAGCACTTCGGGCGCCATCGCCGCGCCGAACTGCGCGACGCCCTTGTGCCCGGTGGCGAAGATCCAATTACCGGCGCGCACGCCCGGGGCGTAGCGAATGCCGCCGGGTTCGATCGTGACCGGCAGCAGCGGCGTGACCGACTGCCCCCTACCCCGCACGATACGGCCGCCGTGCGAGTTCGGGCACCAGCGCGCGGTCGACCAGCGCCTCGCCCACCGTGGCGACACGCTCGGGCCCGAGCACGCGTTTGGCGTCCTTGCCGGCGGCCTTCCATTGCTTGTACTCGTCTTCGTAGTCGATGCCCATCGAGCGCGCGATCAATTGGATGAAGTTGTAGACCGGAAGGTGGCCGTCGGAATCCAATCCAAGCATCTCGCGATAGCACTGGTGAAAGATGGTGACCAGCGCCTGCGCCTGATGCGCGCGTGCCTGATCGAGCGTCTTCGCCGCAATGTCCTGCAGCGCCTTGGGCATGCCGGCGAACGGTGCGCACATGTAACCGGGCACCTGATAGGTGGTAGGCGCTACCGACACGCCGGGCACCATCGCCAACAGCTCGCGCGCCATTGCATTTACCGCGACGTTGCGATCGAAGCCGTAGTGCTCGTGCACCATCACCCGCATCGGCACGGCGTGCTCGAGCAGCGGTGCCAGCCGATCGCGGCGCTCGTACAGCAGTTCGGTGAAGTGGCTGAGGCCGAAGGTGGTGTCGTGCGCGCGGCTGATCACATCGCTCATGTGCACATGGCATGACGGGCACCACGCCACCACGCGATCGCGCTGCGTATCGATCAGATTCTGCGCCGTACGCTTGGCCATGCCGGCGGCGGCGACCACGTTGGAGTCCTTGGTCGTGCCGCAACAGTAGTCGGGCCCGCCGACGACCTTCGCATCGACATCGAGCCGGCGCAGGATGTCGACGCACGCGTGAATGATGTCGCCATGGCGCAGCACGTTGCAGCCGAGCCAGAAAGTGATCGCGTCGCTCATCGTGAGGCTCCTTGCAAGCCGCACCGGATGAAATCGGTGCGCGGGTTCAATGGCATCGGAAGATTCATGCGCGGGTTCCCTTGCCCGTTCGCGGCGCGATCGTCCAGGCATCGCGTTCGGCGTCGGTGAGCGCGAGCCGTGCGTAGGCGTGCACCTTGTTGAAGTAGTCCGGATCGTCCTTGAGCGGCAACTGCGCCGGCTGCTTCGGATCCATACCGCCGATGGCGATGATGCGCGC
>CADECO010000657.1:0-2651 GCA_902825905.1 uncultured beta proteobacterium | reverse complement strand
TCTCGCGCGGTGTGCCGGCCGTGGTGAACACGCCCTGCCAGCTGCCGGCGGTGAAACCCGGGACGAACTCGTTGGCCGCGGGCGCGTCGGGATACGCACCGATGCGCTTGGGCGCAGTGACGCCGAGCAGGTGCACGTTGCCGTTCTTCACGTGCGGGGCGGTGGCGAGCATGCTGTTGAAAACCAGATCGGCGTGACCACCGGCCACGTCCTGCAACGCTTGCGCGCCGCCCTTGCTCGGGATGAAGGTCCAGCTAATGCCCATCGACTTGGCGAAATGCAGACCGGCCAGGTGCGGGTTGCTGCCGATGCCCGCGGTGGCGAAATTGAGTTTGCCCGGATTGAGCTTGGAGTACTCGACGAGTTCCTTGAGCGTCTTGTGCGGGAGCTTGGGCGAGACCGCGATCAGATACGGCGAGAACGAAATCACCGTGACCGGCGCGAGATCCTTGTGCAGGTCGTACGGCAGATTCTTGATGAGCGAGGGCATGATCGTCATCGTGCCCAGATCGCACACCAGCAGCGTGTGTCCGTCCGGGGCCGCCTTGGCGACGAAATCGGTGCCGATGGCGCTGCCCGCACCGGGCTTGTTCTCGACGATCGGCGCCTGGCCCCACATTTCGCGCAGCGGACCGCTGATCAGGCGCGACAGGATGTCCGACGAGCCGCCCGCCACGAACGGCACGATGACGCGCACCGGCTTGGTCGGAAAACTCTGGGCGTGCACCGCACCGGCAACCAAAGCTCCTCCGACACAAAGCGCCGCTGCGATGGTCTCTCGGATGGTTCGGTTCATTGGATCCTCCAGGGGAGATGTCTTTTCAGGGAAGCTTGCTCGAGGGGCGGGGATCACGCACTGGCCGCCCGGCCGCGCCGCTGGCCCGACAATTTACTCGATGCGCCGCCCGTTCGATGCCTCTACCCGATCAACCGCCACACGCGGGCCGGCGACAGCGGCAGCATCACATCCTCACGACCGAGCGCATCGGCCACCGCGTTGGCGATCGCGGCCGGTGCCAGCATCGAGCTGCCGTCACCCATGCCCTTGGCCCCCAGGCGATTCGCCGGACTGCGCGTGCTCACGTGGCCGATCGTCACCGGCGGCAGGTCGGCGGCCGTCGGACACAGATACTCCGCGAGCGTGCCGCTGGTGAAGTGCCCGTCGCGGTCGTGCACCAGCTCTTCCATCAGCGCGGCACCGAAGCCGTGGCAGAAACCGCCCTGCACCTGCCCATCGACGATCAGCGGATTGAGCATGGTGCCGACGTCGTGCACCGACACGTACTTCACGATCGCGACCTGCCCGGTGGCGCGATCGATCTGCACCGCCACCAGATCGCACACGAACCCGTAAGTCAGCGCCGAGCCGACCTTGTCGTCGGCCGAGATCGTGCCGAGCGGTTCGGGTGACAGCGTGGCCGTCTCGTAGATGCCCGGTTCGACGTCGTCGGGCAGGCTCTCCGTGTGCCAGTGCGTGCGTAACGCGATCTTCCTGATCGGGATCGATTTGTCGGGCACGCCGACGATGCGGGCCACGCCGTCGGCCAGCTCGATGTCGGCGACGTCGACTTCGAGATCCTCGGCGGCGATGCGCCTGATCTTCGTGGCCACCTTGTCGGCGGCCAGCACCAGCGCATCGGACACGATCGCCGAGAAGCGGTTGGCATAGTTGCCCGAGGCGATCGACCACGACGAGGCGCGCGTATCCAGCTCGGTGATCACGTCGATGTCCTTCGGATCGAGCCCGAGCTGCGCGGCGACGATCTGCGCGGCAACCGTGACGTGGCCCTGCCCGTTGGGCGTGCTGGCGATCTGCACCGTGACCTGCCCGGTCGGATCCATCGCCACCGTTGCCGTCGCATTGGCGCCGGATTTCGGATCGCCTTTGGCGCGCTCCTCGGGCGTCTGCGCGAGCGACACATAGGCCATGTTCGAGCCCGACGGCTCGACGCCGCATGCCAGGCCGATGCCGAACAGCCGCCCTGCCGCGCGTGCCTGATCGCGCTCGGCACACAGCGCGTCGTAGCCACCGAGCCGCAGCGCTTCGCGCAGCGCGCCGGCGTAGTCGCCGGAGTCGTAGGTGGCGCCGGCCGGGCCTTGATACGGAAACGACGCCGCGTCGATGAAATTGCGCCGGCGCAGTTCGGCGGCATCGATCCCCAGGCCGCGCGCGGCCAGTTCGATCACCCGCTCCAGAGCAAAGTAGAACTGCGGTCCACCGTAGCCGCGGTTCAGGCCGCAGGGCGTGCGATTGGACACCACCAGATGATTCTCGAGGGCGATGTTGCGCACGCGATAGGCGCCGTTGGAAGCCGCGTGCATGCGATAGACCGACGCGGGCTCCGGTGCGCGAATGTATGCCCCGAGGTTCACGTAATTGACGTAGCGCAGCCCGGTCAGCTCACCGTCGCGCGTGAACGCAGCCTGCACCGTGCCCTTGCGATCGGTCGACGAGGACGATGCGCTCAGATGCTCGAGCCGGTCCTCGATCCACTTCACCGGCACGCCTAACGCCCGGCTCACCCCGCACAGCAACACGATGTAGGCGAACACTGCCTGCTTGATGCCGAAACTGCCGCCGCTCGCCTGCGGGGTAATCAGCCGCAGCCGGTTGCCGGGCACGCGCAATGCACCGGCCATCAGCGGATGCA
>CADECO010000656.1:0-2677 GCA_902825905.1 uncultured beta proteobacterium | reverse complement strand
CGTTTCGTTCCCACGGTGTGACCATTGCGTGAGAAGTGCGCGGCATGCTGTGGCCTTCTGCCATCCTCTCGCGGCGTTCGCACGCATGGGCTCGATATTGCGCCAGGTTACGGAAGCAGCTGCCTCGAATGGTCTCGAGCGTTTCGCCGGCGTCGGCCTGCGCCCGCGGCACTACCGGGAGCTGCTGGCCAAGCGGCCGCCGCTCGCGCTGTTGGAAGTCCACAGCGAAAACTACTTTGGTGATGGCGGGCAGCCGCTGCAGTGGCTGGAGCGCTTTCGCGCGCACTATCCGTTGAGCTTTCACGGTGTCGGGGCATCGCTCGGCTCGGCCGATGCGCTCGATGCGGCCCATCTGCAGCGTCTCAAGCGCCTGGTTGATCGCTTCGAGCCGACACTCGTGTCGGAGCACCTGTGCTGGTCGGCGATCGGCGGCCGGCACGCCAATGATCTGCTGCCGCTACCCTACACGGAGGAGGCGCTCGCGCGGATGATCGATCACGTTGACCGGCTGCAGTCGTTGCTCGGCCGGCAGATCCTGATCGAGAACATCTCCAGCTACGTGCACTTCGCCAGTTCGGTGATTCCGGAGTGGGCCTTCCTCGATGACTTGGCGCGTCGCAGCGGTTGCGGTGTGCTGCTCGATCTCAACAACATCCACGTGAGTGCCGTCAATCATGGCTTCGATCCGTTCGCGTACGTCGATGCGATCGAGCCTGCTCACGTGGCGCAATACCATCTCGCGGGATTCGATCGGGCACCGGAACTGCTGATCGACACGCATGGCCAGCGGGTCGACGAAGCGGTATGGAGCCTCTACGAGTACGCGCTGTCGCGCATCGGCACACGTCCGCTGGTGATCGAGTGGGACACCAACCTGCCCGCGCTTGAAGTTCTGCTCGACGAAGCGGTGCGTGCCGAGCGCTTGGCCCACCGACTCAAGGGTGTCCATGCACTCGCTGCCTGAACTCCAGCGGGCATTTCAGGCCGGCCTGTTCGGCGGCGATGCACCGCTTGCGCTCCTGCGCACAACGCGTGGTGCGCCCTCGATCGGGTTCGACGTGTATCGCAACAACGCCACAAGCAACTATCTCGAGGCGCTGCGCGACACCTATCCTGCGATCGAACAAGTGGTGGGCGAGGGATTCTTCGCGCATCTGGCTGCGCGATACGCGTGCGACATCCCTTCGGTGAGCGGTACCCTGGATGATTTCGGTGCGGGCTTTGCGGCATTCATCGCCGATTTTCCCGGGCTCGAGTCGCTCGACTACGTTCCTGATCTTGCGCGACTGGAGTGGGCGTTGCATCGGGTGTTTCACGCTGCCGATCGTGCATCGCTCGACCCTGCTGCGCTGAGCAGCTTCGATGCTGATGCGCTCGAACGTGCTCGACTGACCCTCAATCCCGCGGCATGGCTGATCGAGTCGCCTTATCCGATTCTGGCGATCTGGAATCTGGCGCACGCGGCCGGCGAGCACGCCGAAGGGGTTGATCTCCAGCAGGGCGCCGACCAGTTGCTCGTACTTCGGGCTGCGGACCTGCAGCCGCGCATTCATCGCCTCGACGACGCAACGTTTCGTCTGCTGGCTCGCCTGGATTCTGGAGCGTCGATCGGAGATGCGTTGCTCGATGCTCTGTCGGTGGATGCACGCTTCGACTTTGGTGACGCGTTGCGTGTTCATCTCGAGCTTGGGACCTTCGCAGGTATTTCGGCCTGCTGAAGCGCGCATTGGTGAGGCGGCAGATGCTCCTGATGCTGGCGCGCTCAAGCTGAACGCGCGCCTGCGATCGATCAGGAAATCATCAAGCGGTCCTGGACAGAGGCTCGAGCAACTCCAGGCCGTCATCTCCCCGCAAGGTCTGCGTTCAAACACTGAACAACTTCGACCGCCACGCTGACGTTCGTTCGCCGGCGTTGCGTGTTTCTGCGCATATCTATTGCATGCGTGTCAATAGAATCGTCGCGTTCAATCGGGAACGAGCGAGGTGTATCGATGCGAGTCACGCAAGCGAAATTCCAGGGTGCGGTCACCGCAGGTGCGGAACTTGATCGACTGCGCGCGCTTCAGCCGCATCTGGTCATGGTGTTCGGCGGCGTCGGCTATTTCGAGGAGCCGGCCCGGACGCAACCGTTGTTCGATGCGTTGGCCGGCGTGCCGATGCTGGGTTGCTCGACTGCGGGCGAGATCGACGCGGATGGCGTGCTGGATGGCACCTTGACGGTGAGCGCCATTCGCTTCGATCGACCGAATCTGCGCATCGAAGCGACGGACATCGGCGAGATGGAGGATTCGTTCGCCGCTGGTGAGCGCCTCGGTGCGAAGCTCGCGGGCAGCGGCCTGCACTCGGCGATCGTGTTCGGCCAGGGCGTGCGCATCAACGGCAGCGCGCTGATCGGCGGCATCGCGAAAGCGGTCGGACCAGGCGTGCTGCTATCGGGCGGCCTCGCCGGCGACAACGGCGCATTCAGCCGCACCTGGACCATCGCCAATGGTCAGGCTTCCGACCGCTCGATCGTAGCGTTAGGTATCTACGACGCGACCATCAAGATCACCCACGGCTCGTTCGGCGGATGGAAGCCGTTCGGGCCGGTTCGGCACGTCACCCGCTCCGAAGGCAACGTGCTCTTCGAGCTGGACAATGAACCGGCGCTCGCGGTCTACAAGCGCTACCTCGGCGA
>CADECO010000655.1:0-2693 GCA_902825905.1 uncultured beta proteobacterium | reverse complement strand
GTTGCCCGAGCGGCGCACTTTGCTGCCTGCCGTGTTCGGCGCGATCACGCTGCGCAACAACGTGCCGATTGGCTACATCCAGGCGGATGTGCTCGGCCCCACCGCGGCGCTGTCGTTCAACACCTTCCCGACGTTTCGCGGCGGCGAGGCGGCCCACACCTTCGGCCGACTGCTCGCGGTGCTGCGGCATCTGTACGGCGTGACCTCGTTCAGCATCGAGCCGTATCAGCTGGGCGAGGGCAACGACGAGGGCATCGATTCGGGCGCGTGGTGGTTCTACTTCAAGCTGGGCTTCCGGCCGCGTGCGCGGGATGCACGCCGCCTGGTTGTCCGCGAGTTGGAACGCATGCGCACGCGATCGAGTTATCGTTCCTCGGCCGACACGTTGCGACAACTGGCGCGCTGGCACGTGTTCATCGATCTGGATCCGAGCTGTCGCGTCGGCCTGCCGCCGATCGCGCGGATCGGCCACGAGATCGCGCAGTTGCTGCACGGCACGTCGAGCGCTTCACGCGCCGACAATGAAGCCGCGTGCAGCGAAGCGGCATTGCAGATCACCGGCCTGACGTCGCTCGCCGGCTTCTCATCGGACGAGAGGCAAGCGTGGCAACGCTGGGCACCGCTCGTCGCCCTCAATCCGCAGATCGCGCGCTGGCCGGCCAAGGAGCGGCGAGCGGTGGCGCAGATCATCCGTGCGAAAGGCGCTCGCAGCGAGCGCGAGTTCATCAACCAGTGGCGCGCACACCCCCGCTTTCAGCAGGCGCTGCTGGGACCGTTCTGACGCTGCCGGGCGGCGGCGCGCTTGATCTCGTAAGTGGCCGAGGGCGGGTGTCAGCCGTTGCGGCATCGATTCTACGAAGCCGGCGTCACGCTCAATCAGCTTGCGTTCCAGCTGAACACGATCAAGGAAATCAACGACGCGCGCGTTTCTGCGGGACAATGGCCTCAAGGAACTGGAGATGCCGCCGGAGCTCCGCCCGGGCCTGCAGCACGACGTGGACGCGCGGAGCCTGTCCGAGTCGACGTGCAGGAGGCGCAGATCAAAGCATGAAATTCGGCTTCAACATCCCGACGCGGGGCCCGCTGGCCGATCCTGCGACGATCGTCGCGCTCACCCAACGCGGTGAGGCGCTTGGCTTCGACTACGTCGCGATCCCCGATCACATCGTCATCCCCACCAGCATCGCCACACCCTACCCATATGGCGCGCGCAAGATGGGGCAGGCCGAATACGGCAACTGCTTCGAGCCGCTCGCGACGATGGCCTATCTCGCCGGCGCAACGCGTTCGATCCGGATGCTCACCTCGGTGATGGTGCTGCCGCATCGGCCGCCCGTGCTCGCCGCGAAGATGCTCGCGACGATCGATGTGCTGAGCAGCGGACGCGTGACGGTGGGCTGCGGCGCCGGCTGGATGGCCGAGGAATTCGCTGCGATCGGCGCGCCGCCATTCGCCGAACGCGGCAAGGTGACCGACGAGTACCTGGCCATCTTCAAGAAACTCTGGACCGAAGAGAGTCCGCGCCACGATGGCGCGTACGCGAAGTTCGCCGACATCAGCTTCCTGCCCAAGCCGGTGCAGAAACCGCATCCGCCGCTGTGGATCGGCGGCGAAGGCCCCGCGGCGTTGCGCAGGGCCGCGCGAATCGGCGATGGCTGGTATCCGGTGGGAAGCAATCCGGACCATCCGCTCGATTCGATCGATCGCTATCGCGACGCGGTTGCGCGGTTACGCGCCGAGGCCGAACGCGCCGGCCGCGATCCGGCAGGTATCGACCTTGCGTACTGGGCGATGTGGAACCATGAGGAGCCGACGCAGGGCACAACGCGGCGACTGCTGAGCGGCGGCATCAATGCTGTGGTCGACGATATCGGCGAGCTGGAGCGGGCGGGCCTCAAATGCTGCGTATTCAATTTCGTCCGATCGAGCACGAGCGAATCGCTCGATGTGATGCAATCGCTGGCCGAGAAACTCGTCGCACCAAGATACCGACCATGAAATCAGTCGTCCTGCTCGTCTGCACGCTGATCGCCGCTTCGTCCTTCGCGCAGGAGTTTCCAACGCGGCCCGTTCGCGTGATTGCCCCGTCACCACCCGGTGGCGGCTTCGATCTGGTCGCGCGCGTCATCGCCGAGAAGATGCCCGAGACGCTCGGCCAGACCGTCGTGGTCGAGAATCGCCCCGGCGCGGGAACCCTGGTCGGCACCGAACTCGCCGCGAAGGCGCCGGCCGACGGCTACACCTTGCTCGTGGCGGGTACGCCGAATCTCGCGCTCAACCCCGGCCTGTATCGCTCACTGCCCTACGATCCGTTGCGCGACTTCACGCCGGTCGGACTGGCCACGGCGTTCAGCTACACCTTGATCGCACGCAAGGACTTCGCGCAGAGCACACTGCGCGAACTGGTCGAATATGCACGCGCAAACCCCGACAAACTCACCTACGCATCCGGCGGCAACGGCACCGGTCAGCACGTCGCGAGTGCGGTGTTCGCGCATCTGGCGGGACTGCGCATGGTGCACATTCCGTACAAGGGCGCGCAGGCCGCATATCAGGATCTGCTCGCCGGCCGCGTCGATCTGTTCTTCGACAACACCTCCACCGCACGGGTGCATGTCGATTCGGGATCGGTCAAGGCGTTCGCGGTGTCGTCGCGCGAGCGCCAGCCCGTGCATCCGGCGCTGCCGACGGTC
>CADECO010000654.1:0-2697 GCA_902825905.1 uncultured beta proteobacterium | reverse complement strand
TCCCACCAGGCAAGGCGCCCGTCGAGTTCGACGCGCGTATGCAGCCGGCATTCGCCGCGCGTGAAGCGTTCGCCCGAGCCGGTGCGACCGAGGCACAGGATGTCCCAGCCGATGAACCGTGCGCCGCTCGCAATCCGAATCCGCGTGTGCATGTTCGCCAGTGCGCCGTCGAACACGATTGTTTCCTGCGGCAGCCATTCCAGGCAGGCACCTGGGGCGAGTTGGAACCCGATCGACTGTTCTGCGCCGCGGCCCGCCGATCGATACCACTTGCCCGCGCCGGGGGTGGTGAGCACAACGTGAGCGTCCTCGGCGAGCATCGCGTCGAGCTGCAGCGTATCGCCGCCGGCGATTCCCGCGGGGGGATGGACGATGATCGTGTGGCAGACCGAGTCGCCCTCGGGATAGAGCGGCTTTTGCACCACGAGTGGTCCGTCGTGCTCGCGCGAGGCGAGTACTGTCCGTGCGCCGCGCCTGGCGTAGTGCAGCGCCAAGCGTGCGGCCCAGGCGGAAGTGTGCCCGGCGGGCGAGCGGTCGGTTGAATCAGACAGCGGCGCGAGCGCAGCGAAATCGAGCGGCATGCACTGATCATACTGCGAGCAGATCGCGCACTCCGTCGCGTTCCATGTCGACACCGAGGCCGCGCGCGATTACTTCCCCGCGCTCCATGACCAGGTAGTGGTCGGCCAGCGCGCGCGCGAAGTCGTAGTACTGCTCCACCAGGAGGATCGCCATCTCGCCCGCGGCAGCCAAGGACCGGATCACCCGCTCGATGTCCTTGATGATCGACGGTTGAATGCCTTCGGTGGGCTCGTCCAGGATCAGCAGCTTCGGTTGCATCACCAGCGCGCGGCCGATCGCCAGTTGCTGTTGCTGGCCGCCCGACAGATCGCCGCCGCGTCGGGTGAGCATCTGTTCGAGAACCGGAAACATCTCGAAGATGCGCGCTGGAATAGCGGCGCGGCTCGATTTCGTCGCCAGGCCCATGCGCAGATTCTCCTCGACGGTGAGTTGGGGAAAGATCTCGCGCCCTTGCGGCACGTAGGCGATGCCTGCACGGACCCGGTTGTACGGCGCCGCGTCGCTCAGCTCGCGCTCATTGAAGCGGATCGTACCGGTCGCGGCCGGCACCAACCCCATCAGCGTCTTGAGCAGCGTGGTCTTGCCCACGCCGTTGCGGCCAAGCAGCGTCGTCACCTTGCCCGCCGGCACCTCGAAGCTTACGTTGCGCAGGATGTGGCTGCCGCCGTAGTACTGGTTCAGTTGCTGGATGTTGAGCATGGTGGTATCGGCGCCGCCGCAGGTAAGAATGCGTTTCGGGTCGGTCAGTGGTGTGCAGTCGGGTCGCGTGCGTATCGTTTGGTCATGCGCCGACTCGATCGGATGTGGCCGGACGTGAGTTCGAGTTAGCGACCGAGGTACACCTCGATCACGCGCGGATCCTCCTGCACCTGTGCCAGCGTGCCTTCGGCCAGCACGCTACCTTCATGCAGAACCGTGACGCGCCTGGCGATCCGGCCGATGAACTTCATGTCGTGTTCGACCACCACCAGCGAGCGCTCGCCCGCCAGAGACAGGAACAACTCGGCGGTGCGCTCCGTCTCATCGTCGCTCATGCCTGCGACAGGCTCGTCGAGCAACAACAGTTGCGGGTCCTGCATCAGAAGCATGCCGATCTCGAGCCACTGCTTTTGTCCGTGCGAGAGCTCTCCGGCAATCCGGTCGGCGTGCCGCGACAGATGGATACGCTCGAGCATCGCGGCGATGCGGTCACGCTGCTCGGTGTCAAGCCGAGCGAACAGGCTGCGGCGCACGCGCTTGTCGGCCTTCATCGCGATCTCGAGGTTCTCGAACGCGGTGTGCTGCGTGAGCACGCTCGGCTTCTGGAACTTGCGGCCGATCCCCGCGTGGGCGATCTGCGTCTCCGAGAGCCGTGTGAGGTCGATCGTCTGGCCGAAGAACGCGGTGCCGGTGTCCGGGCGCGTCTTGCCGGTGATCACATCCATCATCGTCGTCTTGCCGGCGCCGTTGGGGCCAATCACGCAACGCAGCTCGCCCACGTCGATCGACAGCGACAGATCATTGAGCGCCTTGAAACCATCGAAGCTCACGCAGATGTCTTCGAGGTAGAGAACGGTGCCGTGCGAGGTATCGAGGCCGTCGCGCAGCAGGTGTCCACCTGCGCCCGCCATGCCGCCGGAGCCCGTGCTGGTGTGGATGGCGCTCATGACGGGCTCGATCCAGCCGCCGGTGCGGTCGGCAGCGTGGTGTTCAGACCGCGAGCGGGAGGCGTGGCTAAGGTGTTGACCGGTTTTGCCGGTGGGGCGGGAGCCGCCATTGGTGTGGCCGTAGCTCCGCGTTTGGTCACCACAGCCGCCATCGGATCGCGAGGGCGGTGCAACCGTGCCCGCAATTGTTTCGCCAGGCCGACCACCCCATCGGGCATGTACAAGGTCACCGCGATGAACAGGAACCCGAGTACGAACAGCCAGTATTCGGGGAACGCCACGGTGAAGAAGCTCTTGGCACCATTGACGATGAATGCGCCGAGGATCGCACCGACCAGCGTGCCGCGGCCGCCGACCGCGGTCCAGATGGCGATCTCGATCGAGTTGGCCGGCGACATCTCGCTCGGATTGATGATGCCGACCTGCGGCACATAGAGTGCACCCGCGACGCCGGCCATGCATGCCGACA
>CADECO010000653.1:0-2710 GCA_902825905.1 uncultured beta proteobacterium | reverse complement strand
GTTGCTCGCGCGGCGCGCGCGCACGGAGCACCGCCAGCCCGCGACGCGCGACCTGATTGAGTAGTTGCGCACCAGCCCAGCCGGCAAGCCACACCTCACTCACGTGACCGTGCAGCGCACCGACGATCAACGCGACCAACACGAAGACAGCGAAGTTGGTCGTGTCGACATAGCCGTAGCCGGCCTCGATGAACGCGGCGCGCACAGCCGGGGAGCGCGCCACCAACGGTACGTGCCCGGCAGTCATGACCGCGCACCGTTGACCCTGCGGATCGCATCTTCGGCGTTGGTCACGCCCAGGCGCCGGTAGACATTCGCCAGGTGCGACTTCACGGTGTTGGTCGAGATGTCCAAGGTACGTGCGACCGTCTTGCGTGAACCGGTCGAGGCCATGAGGCGCAGCACATCGAGCTCGCGATCGGAGAGTCCGCCCGCGCCCTCTGGCCGTGGTCCCACGCCGGGGCCGACCAGCTCGACCGGCGCGTATCCTTCGCCGGAGAGGACGCTGCGAATCGCGCTCTTGAACACATGCGGATCCTTGCGCTTGGGCACGAAGCCCAATGCGCCGGCGCGCAGCACCGCTTGCACCATCGCCGGATCGGTCACACCGCTATAGACCGCTACCGGCACCTGGACGAACGCGCGACAGAACTCGCGGATGAATTCAACTGCCGGGCCACGCGCAAATACCAGATCGGCGATGCACAGATCGAGCGGCATCTGCGCCCGCGCCACCTGTATCGCCTCATCGGGGGTGGCGGCGCGCAGGACCTGCACACCACGGAACATTTCTTCGAGCAACCGACGCAGCGCATCGGCCGTCAGCGGATGGTCTTCCACGATTAGCACACGCATCATCCCTCCCGTTTGCGGGACCAAGAAATCAAGCCAGGGAGGTAAGCGTGACGCCCGCACCCACTACGTCATCATTTCATGGTGTATTCACTTTCGCGTTCAATCGACGGGCCTTCCCTCCCCGGCCTTCCCAGCATGTGGAAAACAGGCAACGAAGGAGATGCCGCGAGCGATTCATCGGCTGACGATAACGACGCAGGTTCGAGCTGGTCAACGCGATGCCCGCGTTGAATTCGGTGTCAATTGCATGCCCTGGTGCGCACACGCACTGACGCGGCGCAAAACGCTCATGCGGCCTCCGGGGCACTGATCGCCGCCAGCGCCTGGCGCTGCTTTTGAAAGTTGCGGTCAGTGGCCATGAATTCCTCAAGCATGCGATCGATCAGCTCGTCGAGTTCGATCGGCTCGGCATACTGCGCCGCGAATACGCGCGCATAGGCGTCAAGGGTGTGCAGGGTCGATTGGCGCAGCATCACGTTGCGCTTCAGTTTTGGGTTCTTCGGCGGCGGTTTGAGCTTGAGCATTGCGGGGCTCCGGTCGGTGGGTCAGTCGCGCGAGCGCCGGATGGACGCTGAAGCGGAAGCGCTCGGCCATTCCTGGCCATTCAGCCAAGGCACATTGCGGGCGTGTGGGATCGATCAGGTAGGCGCGCTTGGCACGTGCATACACGTAGCGCGGCCAGGTAGGTGCATCGAACAACGTGCGATAGGTCGCGCAGTGCGAAGGCTGTGCGAACAGATAGCGCACCGCGACGTACTCCCCGGCGCTCATCGCCGCCAGGTGATCGCCAAAGGCGATATAGATGTGCTTGTGGGACTTCACGGTGAGCTCGATCTCCACCGCAGTGGTCTGTCCGTCGCGATCGAACAGCGCGTCGGGGGTTTTCAGGTCATTGCGTTCGATCAGCCGGGCCGGGGTGAGATCGTCCAGGCTGATGCCCTCGTCGAGGACCACACGTTGCACCGCCAGATCATGATTGATGGTGTCCATATAGACCGCACCAGGGCGAGCGCGGTAGTGCTGCGCTTCCGGATACAAAAAGCCTGCCTCACGCTTGCCCGCGGCGGTGAGCATCAATAGCGGCTCGGCATAGGTCGGATAGCGATACCAGACCAGCACACCACGATCCACGCTGGCGCGCAGCAGCCGCACCGGCGGATAGCGGTGCTGCAACGCGGTGGTGAGTAGCGCGCGGGTGGTGAAATGAAACGTCGCCAGCCAGCGATAGATGAACTGGAGATTGCGCTCCCGTTGGTCGCGACCGCTGCGACCGCGGTGGCGCGCAAGCGGGCGCATCGCCGGTTGATCCACACCACCCCTCCTTCCCTCCGTGTCGGAACGAATGTTACGAAGCGAGGGACGCGGTGTGGTGACGAAAGCGGTGTAGTACGGGGTAGCCCGAGGGTCAATCTTGCGTCCGGCGGCGCGCTGCCTCAACGAGTTCGAAGTGAAGGCACCTACCCTTCACAGCTCTGAAAACATTTGAGCGACTGCATCGATTCAATCCCGAAGGCACATTTCACGGTCCGGGATACCTTGGCATCGACGCCGTGTCCGGACGAACTCAAAACAAATTGTTCGCCAGCGATTTTCTTGCGTTCTTACACGCAGCACCGCCTCCTGTCGATTGCCCGGGGGGCATACGCCTCCCTAACATCCGATAAATGGAGACTTTGCTGTCGGAGAGATAGATGGCCTTGGCGGGAATTGGCGCAGTTCAGATCGCAACGTGTGAACGTGCGATCGGCGCAGCAAACGGAACACCGATTGATCGAGTCAGTATCGAGACCTCGATCCCAAAAACGACACTACGGGTGTGGGAGCGCCGGTACGCGTTCCCTAAACCTGCGCGCGA
>CADECO010000652.1:0-2712 GCA_902825905.1 uncultured beta proteobacterium | reverse complement strand
TTGATCGCCACGCGCGTGCCGACGTAGCGATTGCCCTGGAACGTGTACTCGTACTGCGCCTCGACGCGGTAGGTGGTCGAGTCTCCGCGCGTTTCGGACAGGCGTGTCTCCAGCACGCGGGCAGGTGTTTCGACCCAACTGCGCATGCGGATCGACTCCCAGACGTCCGAGATCGCCAGGCCCAGCAGCAAGAGGCCGACGGCGGCGAACGGCAGCGCGAACACGGCCACGCAGCCGCCGGCCAGGCGACTGGAGTTGGAGATTTTGCGGTGGGTGGTCATGTGGGGTGACGGGTGCAGCGACGCCGCTGTACCAGCCGCAGCGACACCGCTGTACCAGCCGCAGCGACACCGCTGTACCAGCTCGAGCGCGCTCGCGGCTTGCGGTCGGTATTGTCGGTAGCGCATCGCCGTGCCCGACGCTGTGCTCGCCTTGCCTCGCGGCGTACGTCACACTCCGCGCCGATTCTGGTCCACCGAGCGTCGATGACTGCATCCCGCATCGCTGCAATCGAACCGCTGCGTAGTGCCCGCATCGGGCTGGCGATCGTCTGTCTGGGCAGCCTGCTCGGGCCGCTCGATAGTTCGGTCAACGTGGCGTTCCCGGCGATCACGCGCGCGTTCGATATCGCACTCGGTGACATCCGCTGGATCATCATCGGTTTCGTGATCGCGCAGTCGAGCCTGTCGATCGTGTTCGGCAAGCTGGGCGATCTGTACGGTCATCGGCGCATCTTCCAGCTCGGTCTGGCCACTTGTGCCCTGGCGCATCTGGCATGCGGATTCGCGCCGACCTACTCGGCGCTGATCGTGCTGCGCATGGTGCAAGGTCTCGCGGTGGGCATTGCGATGGCGTGCGCGCCTGCGCTGGCTACGTTGCTGTTTCCCGAGACGCACAAACGCCGCGTGCTGGCGATCTACCTGATGCTGTTCAGCGTCGGCGTTGCGATCGGGCCGATCGCGGGCGGCCTGCTGCTGCCCTGGACCGACTGGCCGGGCGTGTTCTGGTTCCGCGTGCCGCTCGCGCTGCTCGCGTTGGTGCTCTCGGCGGCGATTCCGCACACGCACTTGCAGCGCGCGGCGGCCCCGCGCATCGACTGGCTTGGTGCAGCGTTGCTGGTGACGACGCTGACGTGCCTGGCGCTGTTGCTGAGCTTCGCCGAACGCCACGCGCTTGTCGCGATTGGTTTGTCCGTCGCTGGCGCCGTCGCGTTCACGCTGTTCGTCCGGCATGAGGCCGCGTACCCGGAGCCGATCCTGCCGGTTCGCGCGTTTCTGACGCCCGCGTTCGCGTCGCTGCAGTTCGCGGCGGTGCTGATCAACCTGTGCTGTTTCGCGATCATGCTGCTGCTGCCGTACTGGCTGGCCGATCGCAGCGACTACTCCACGGTGGGATCAGGGGCGTTGCTCGCGCTGTTCCCGATCGGCTCGATCGTGGCCAATGGGCTGGCGGGATCGGTCATGCGACATCTCGCAGCGCGCCGGCTCGTGCGGCTTGGCGTGGCCTTGAGTGGCCTCGGTCTGCTGTCGATCGGTGTGGCGATCAGCTACGAAGCGTCCCTTGTGGGGATCGCGGCCGCGCTGTTCGTCGTCGGTGTAGGACTCGGCGTGTTTCAACTGGGTCAGGCCGATGCAACCACGAGTCATCTGCCGATCGCCGAGCGCGGCGTTGCCGGCAGCCTGATGAACGTTACCCGACTGGTGGGGCTCGTGCTCGGTGCAGCGCTGATCAGTGCACTGTACGCCTGGCTGCAGCAGCATCTGGGTGCGCGCGCGTTCGCGTGGTCGTTCGCGCTGCTGGGCGCTGCGCTTGGCCTGCTTGCGCTGGCGCTTCGAACGCGATATCACCACGAGAAGCGTCCCCATGACATTCCATAGTCGATCCGCATGAAGCTCGCCTATTTCACCCAGCCGGTGCATCCGCTCGATCGCGACTACCGCACGGTGTTGCGCGAGAACATCGATGCGATCGTGCTCGCCGATCGGCTGGGCTACGAGGAGGCGCTGGTCGGCGAGCATTTCACCGATCTGGCCGAGCCGATCACCTCGGCGCTGATGTTCATCGCGCGGCTGGTGCCGGAAACGAAGCGCATCCGTCTCGGCCCGGGCGTGGTCAATCTGCCCGTGTATCACCCGGCGATGCTTGCCGGGCACATCGCGATGATGGATCACCTCACCGATGGCCGGCTGGTGTGGGGCATCGGTCCGGGCGGGCAAGCCTCCGACATCGAGGTGTTCGGCAACGCCAAGGTCGACCGCAATCGCAAGATGGTCGAGGTGTTCGATCAGATCCAGCACATCTGGTGGGGTGAGGCGCCGTATGCGATCCGAGGCGAATTCTTCGATGTCTCGACGGTGCGCACGTTCTATCCGGAGATCGGCCAGGGGATCGCGCCCAAGCCGCTGCAGCGCCCGCATCCGCCGGTGCGGGTGACGGCACTCGCGCCGCATTCGCACGGCATCGCGATGGCGGCGCAGCGCGGCTGGGACGTGATCTCGTGTCAGTACGTGCAGGCGCACTGGATCGCCACGCATCGACCCAAGTATCTCGAAGGTCGGCGCAACGCCGGGCTGATCGAGGACACCGGCGGCTGGCATGTCGCCAAGTGCATCTTCGTCGCCGATGACGAAGCGACCGCGCGCCGCTACGCCCGCAGCGTCGAGGGGCCGTACGGCTTCTACTTCTCGAACCTGATGCGCAAGATCGCGCGCG
>CADECO010000651.1:0-2713 GCA_902825905.1 uncultured beta proteobacterium | reverse complement strand
GGAGGGCGGGGGTGCGCCCTAATCAGCCTTGATGCCGGCCTGCTTGATGATGCGACCCCAGGTCTTGTGCTCGCGTTCGACGTAGGCACTCATCTCTTCCGGTGTCGACGGCGTGGCCTCCATACCGTACTTCGCCAGTTGCGCGATGGTGTCCGGCGTTTTCAGGATCGCCACGATCTCCTGGTTGAGCCTGGTGACGATCTCGCGTGGCGTTTTCGCCGGCACGTTGAACGCGTACCAGTTCACCGCTTCGTAACCAGGAAATCCGAGTTCGGCCACGGTCGGGATATCAGGTGCGAACGGCGAGCGCTTCGGGCTGGTCACGGCGATCGCGCGGATCTTGCCCGCCTTGATCTGCGGGATGGCGCTGGCCGCGCTGGCGAACATCGATGGAATCTGCCCGCCCAGCAGATCGGACATCGCCGGTCCGCCGCCCTTGTAGGGCACATGCTCGAGGCTGGTGTTGGACAGCGTCTTGAGCAACTCGCCGGCCAGATGGCCCATGCCCCCCACCCCGGACGAGCCGTACGGCATCGGTTTGGCGGCGGCCAGTTTCAAATATTCGCCGAGCGATTGCGCCGTGACGCTCGGATGCACCACGAGAATGTTGCCGAACGCGACCGCGAGCGACACCGAGGCGAAATCGCGGAACGGATCGAACGCGAGCTTCGAGTGCATGTGCGGCGCGACGGCGAGCGGACCGACCGAGTTGAGCAGCAGCGTGTGGCCATCGGGCGCGGCCTTGGCCAGCAACTCGGCGGCGATGTTGCCGCCAGCGCCGGCGCGGTTCTCGACCAGCACCTGCTGGCCGAGCCGTTCGCCCAGTTTCTGCGCGATGATCCGCGCGGCGGTGTCGGTGCCGCCGCTCGGTGCGAAGCCGACCACCAGCTTGATCGGCTGACTCGGATACTGCGCGCGCGCGGCAACCGCCAAGGTGCAGAGCAGGACGACAAAGCAGATGCGGGCGAACATGGATCCTCGGGGTCGGTGAAGTATGAAGCGGCCGCAGTGACGTATTAGCCGCGCGCCACGCGCGCAGAGCCGCGCGCCACGCGCGCAGCATAGACGCGCCACCAAGTCTCGCTGAATCGGCGGACCTCGGCGTGATCGAGCGCTCCGTGCTCGGCCAGCGCGGCATGCAGCCGAGGCAGATGGTAGTGCGGGACCGCCGGATACAGGTGATGCTCGATGTGATAGTTCACGTGATGCGGAAACAGCGCGAACCGGGTGAGTGGTCCGCCCAGATTGGTGCGCGCGGCAGTGAGTGCAGAAGTGAGGCTCTGCGGCGCACCGTGCTCGGCGATCGCACGCACCCGCAGCAACGCCTGCAGGATCGTCAGCGCGGGCAGCAGCCACAGCACGACGTATTTGATGAGTCCGATCGGGCCGAAGAGCGCGACGATCGCGATCGGCAGCGCGAGCTGCACCGCAACGACCATGCGCCGATCGCGCCGGGCCGCCTCGCGCAGCGCGGGCGAGGTGTCGTCGAGCGGCCGCTGTGCGACGCCGGTGCTGGCATTGAGCGCCGGCGCGCCGAAAAAGTAGCGATAGTTCTTCCAGGCGGTGAGCCCCGCCAGGTCGGTAGCGAGTTTCTTGAGCAGGTAGCGTTTGCCGCGCGGATAACCGCCATGCAGCGCGATGTCGGGGTCGTTTTCACCGTATAGATGGTTGTGATGCAATCGATGGATCACCCGATACGAACACATCGAAATGCCGCCGAGCGCGCCGATCAACCTACCGACGAAATCGTTGATGGTGCGGTTCGATGCGAGCCGATAGTGCGCCGCGTCGTGGGCCAGTACGAACATCGCGTGGTGCTGCGCGGCGATGATGAACAGTGCCGGCACCACCACCCACGGCGTCCACAGCGTCGCGGCGAGCGCGAGCGTCGCGGTGGTGATGAGCAGCGTCTGCGCGATCGCCCAGGCCGAGCGCACCGGATCGAGCACGGTGAGTTGAGCGAGGGTCCCGGCATCGAGCACGCGCCCCGAGGCCGCGCGCAGATCGACGCGAAACTCGGCGCCAGCGGTATCGAGGGCAGCACGCATGGGACAGGACCGTGCACGGAAGAGTGAAGATTCTAGCGCGCCGCCTCATCGCGATTGCGCGCTCGATGCAATGCGTTCGCCGGATTGCGTTGATGGCCGCGATGGCGCATGCGGGTACGGTGTTGGCCCAGCCCACGGCGCTCGAGACGTTCAGCCTTCCCGCGCCAGCCACCGCGCAGCTGCGCGACGCGCGCATGATCGAACTCACCGCGCTGCAAGTGATGACGATCGTGCCGGCAGCCGATGCCACGATCCCGTTGCTCGATGTCCAGGGCGCGCGGCTCGGTCCGGTGCTCGACGAGGGCCAGTTCTGCGAGCTGGCCGCGGCCGGTGCCGGCGTGATCGAGGGAGCGAGCTATCGCGTGGTCGGCGCCGCGCGCGCACCGCAGCTCAATTGCCGGCGCTACTTCTCGCGGCTGGCCCGCAAGATGCCGGTGGCGGCCGGCGCGCTCGGGCGCAGCGTGTTCATGCGCATCGAATCGGCCTACGGCCTGGGTGCGCGCGACTTCAAACTGGTGCCGTGGCGATCGGTCGCGACCGCGGCCTTTCCGCTCGGTGCGGTGCTCTACCTGCCGTCATTGCGCGGCCAGACGATTGCCCCCGGACGCATCCACGATGGCTACGTGTTCGTCGCCGATGTGCTGGGCGACGCCCCGCGCGATCGC
>CADECO010000650.1:0-2719 GCA_902825905.1 uncultured beta proteobacterium | reverse complement strand
TAACCCAACAGTCGATCAGCCACGCGATGGCGCGGCAACACCTGCAAATCGCGCGGGCCTAAGGCGCCAGACCTACGCCTTTGCGATGAGGTGCGAGGGAACGCTATATGCGCGGCGCCACCAGCGCGCGCCGGATGTACTGCCCGTACCCGCCGCGCCCGACGATCTTGCCGGCATCCATCACCACTTCGCCGCGCACGATCGTCATCACCGGCCAGCCCTTGAGGGGCCAGTTCTCGTACAGGCTGTAATCGGAGTACGAGCCGAGCGCGGCCGGATCGGCTGCTTTCTCCAAGCCGAGATCGACGATCGTGAGATCGCCGTCGAGCCCGATGCGGATGTCGCCTTTGCGATCGGCCAGGTGAAAGATGCGCGCGGGGGCGGCGGTGACGGCGTCGCAGATCCGATCGAGCGCGAGCCCGCGTTTGTGATAGCCCTCCGATAGCAGCACCGGCAGGATCGTTGCGGTGCCCGGAAATCCCTGCGACGCCTGCCAGATCGGTTTCTCTTTGGTGGCGCGCTTGCGCGGCACGTGGTCGGACGCCACGACTTCGATCGTGCCATCGGCGATGCCTTCCCACATCGCTTCGACGTCGTCGCGTGAGCGAAACGGCGGGTTGGCCTTGCCGAGCGACCCGATGTCCATGTCGAGGTGATGCGTGAGGTAGTGCGGGCAGGTTTCCAGATAAACATGCTCGTAGCGGTCGCGCCACTTGCGCGTCTCGTCCAGACCGAGGCGCGAGGACAGGTGCGGAATGTAGATGCGCGCACCGAGCTGCTCGGCGAAATAGGCGGCGCGCACCAGGTTCTCGGCCTCGGTGAACGGCGGCTTCGACAGGCACCAGTCGCGCAGCGTGTTCCGGCCCTGCTGCTGGAACTTGCGCCGGATGCGGTTCACCAGTTCGATGTTCTCGGTGTGGCACACGATCATCGCATCGCCCAGCGCGGCGGCGCCTTCGAGCAGATCGTAGAAGTAGCCGTCGTCGGTGCCGTCCAGGCCGAGGTATCGCCCTTCCTCGCCCTTGAAATTCATGAAGTACTTGAACGAGGTGACACCGAACTCGCGCACGTAGCGCGGCAGCTCGGCCAGATGCTGTTCGTTGGCGGTGCTGAAGTGGAAGCCGAAATCGACGTGGCAGCGCTCGCGTGCGTGGGCGATCTCGCGCGCGAACACGTCGTCGTACGCTTCGTTATTGAGGAAGTAACCGAGCACGGTAGAGAAGCCGCCCTGAGCCGCGTACACGGTCTCGGTGGTGTATTCGGTGATCTTCTCGCCGAAGCCGAAGTGCAGATGGCAATCGATCAGACCTGGAAAGACATGCTTGCCACGCGCGTCGATCGTGCGCGTGGCGCTGGCCGGGACGTCGGGCGCCAGCAGCGCGGCGATCCGACCGTCCTTGATGCCGATATCGAGTCGGGCTTGCGGGCGGCCGGGAAACACGACGGTGCCGCCGGTGACGAGCAGATCAAATTGCATGAGAGGTTTCCGATGAGAGGGCGGCGAGTTCGTCGAGGCTGGCGGGTTGGGGCGCACCTTGTGGCAGCGCAAGCGCCTTCAGGCTGAGTTCGAGGCAGGCAGGATCGATGTTGCGCGCGATCACGACGATGCGCGAGCCGTGATCGTCGTCGGGCCAGTGCGGAAGCCGTTCGGGCGAATGGAATTGTCCGGCTACGGCATGCACGACCACGGGTGTGCCTGGCTCCGCCATGGCAACGATGCCCTTCACGCGCAACAGATCGCGCCCGAACGCATCGCTCGTCAGTGCCATCCACGCTGCGAGCCCCGACCACGACACCGGCCGATCGAGCCTTGCCGCGATCGATCGCACGCCGCGCGTGTGATTGGCGTGCGTGCGCACGCCGAGGTAGCCGCCTTGACGTGCTTCCCCACCGCGCGCTTGAGGGTTCGCTGTCGATGTCGTTGCGAGCCAGTGTGGACCATGGCGCGATGTCGTTGCCGTGTGCAGGATCCGCAGCGGATCGCCTTCGCCGTGCGCGGCGATCGCGACTTCCCCGCGCGCGGCGATCACCTGAGACGCGGTCGGATTGAGCGCGATCAATTGTTCCTGAAGTGCGGCCACTAATTGCGGCGCGGCGAGGTCGGCCTTACTGATCAGCAGCAGATCAGCCAGCGCGACCTGCTGCATGGCTTCAGGATAGTGCTCGAGCTGATCGCGCGCGTTGGTCGCATCCACGACCGTCACCACCTGCGCGAGTTCGAACTCGGCACGCGCCAGCGAATCGAACGCGAGCTGGTTGATGATCGGACCGGGATCGGCCAGGCCGCTCGATTCGATCAGCACCCGGCGAAACTTCGGAACTTCGCCGTTGACGCGGCGGACGAACAGGTCGGCGAGCGTCTCGCGCAGGCTGCCCTGCGCGGCACAGCACAGGCAGCCCGCACCCAGCAGCACCACGTTGTCATCGGCCGATGTGATGAGCAGATGATCGAGCGCGATTGCACCGAACTCGTTGACGATCACCGCCGTGTCGGCGAGATCCGGATGACGCAGCAACGCGTTCACCAGCGTGGTCTTGCCGCTGCCGAGAAAGCCGGTCAGCAGCGTGACAGGGATGCGTTCGCGCAAAGCGGACATGTAGTGGTAAGGCGGCGAGGTCGGGTGACGTCGAGATGGTCAGCCGCTGCGGTCGGTTGAGTTGGATCGCTGGTGGGTCCAGTGTATAAAGGCCGGCGTGACGCAGCAATCGCTGCAGCAGG
>CADECO010000649.1:0-2728 GCA_902825905.1 uncultured beta proteobacterium | reverse complement strand
CGGACGTAGAATAGCAGCCAACCGACGGTACGCACGATTCCTCGTTTCATTTCAATGAAGCGCCTGGCGCCGTGTCTCTCCTTGCCGCCCTGCCTGACTCGCCGCCTGTGCCTCAACAAGCACGGCATTCGCCTGCGGCATTGTCCGTCGGACAGATCCACAGTCTCGTCGTACCCCCGCTGCACCGCCCTCCGATCGCCTGATCACGCCTGAATTGCGCGACCCCTGCGAGGATCGCGGCTAGGTGTTGGTCATCGTTCGGAGGTATATGTGGCTCCCTTCAAAAGGTTTTATTGCTGCGCGCTCGCGGCGACGCTCGCGAGCAACGCATTGTATTCGAGCGCTGCGGAGCTGAATCTGCAGCAAGCCCTGCAGCTCGCGTTGGAACGGAACCCGACGCTGCAGGCTGAAGGTTTTGCGGTGCGCGCCGCAGAGGCCGAGCTGAAATCCAGTCAGCTGAGCCTGCCCTGGTCGCTCGGCACAGAGCTGGAGAACTTTGCCGGCAACGATTCGCTCAGCGGCATCCGCGGCGCCGAGGCGACAATTCGACTGAGTCGCACATTCGAGCGCGCGGGCAAACGCGAAGCGCGTATCGCGCCAGCACGGATCGGCGTGTCGCAACAGCAACAGATGGCCGAACGGGCACAGCTCGAACTGGCCAGCGCGGTTCGACAGCGCTACCAGGATGTCGTCGAGCGACAAACGCGCCTCGGAATTCTGCAGAGCACCCGCGAGCGATTGCAGACGACCCGTATGCGGGTCGCACAATGGGTCGAGGTGGGACGCAGTCCGACCTCAGAACTGAGCCTCGCTGAGATTGCGGTGATCCGCGCCACTCTCGCAATCGATGAAGCCGACCGCAGTCTGACGAGTGGCAAAATTGCGTTGAGCTCGCTGTGGGGAGAAGTCGGGACCGATTTCTCAACCAGCCCTGCAGAGCTGATGAACCTGCCCGCCCTCCCCAATCTTGACGCTTTGGTCGCGCGCCTGCCGCAGAGCTTCGAGCAGCAGCGGCTAGCCTTGGCGACGGAACAGCTCACTGCACAGCGCCGCGCCGCGATTGCCAGCGCCAAGCCCGATGTCACACTGTCGATCGGCGCCCGTCGGCTCGAAGGCTCGAATCAGCAGGCGCTGGTGTTCAGCGCATCGCTGCCATTGGGTGCGCCGCGCCGCAGTGTGTTGAGCGTCGAGCGAGTCGATGCGCAGATAGCAGAGCTCACAGCGCGACGCAGCGCTGCGCAGCTTGACGCGCGCCAACAAGTGCTTGAGTTGTATCAGCATCTGGCGCAGGCGCGCTTGGCATTCGAAACCCATCGCGATGCCCTGATCGGCACCGCGGAATCCGCCGTGCAGGTGACGCGGCGCAGCTATGAGCTGGGTCGCCTGAACTTCCTGGCTTTGGCCCAGACCGAACAGTTGTTGGTGGACCTGCGCCTTGCACAACTTGAAGCAGCCGCTCGCTACCACCGCGCGCTGCTCGACATTGAACGACTGACCGCGACTTCCGGAGTGCCCGCGCCATGAACATTCGACTGATCCCGCCGTTGATGTTGATTGTGATGCTCGGGGCTTGCGGTGACGCACCCGACAACGCCGGCGCGAAGGCCGAAGGCGCGGCCGAAGCCGCGGCAGAAGAGTTTGAACGTGGCCCGCATCGTGGCCGCCTGCTGCGTGATGGCGACTTCGCACTGGAAGTGACGATTTTTGAAACCGGCGTGCCGCCACAGTTTCGACTCTACGCGTATCGAGCGGACCAGCCGCTGCCCCCAGGCGAGGTGCAAGCGTCCATGCAGCTGACGCGACTTGGCGGCAAGGTCGACCGCTTTTCGTTTACAGCCGAAGGTGACGCACTGGCGAGTCCCGACACGGTGATCGAACCGCATTCGTTCGATGTCGTGGTCACAGCCACAGAAGGTGGTCGACAGCACCGCTGGGAGTACGCCTCCTATGAGGGTCGCACGACCATCGCCGCGGCAATCGCTGAAAGTTCCGGCGTTCGCACGGAGCTCGCCGCCGCGGCCAAGATCCGCTCCACCGTCACGTTGCTGGGATCTGTGAATTTCGATGCCAATCGCGTTGCCCAGGTGCGCGCACGCTTCCCCGGCATCGTGCGCGACGTACGGGTGGCAGTTGGTGAGCCTGTTGCACGCGGTGCGGTATTGGCGATGGTGGAAGGCAACGAAAGCATGCGCAGCTACCCGATCACGGCGCCGATCGCCGGGTTCGTCACCGCCCGCAACACCAACGTCGGCGACGTCACCGGTGATGCCGCCCTGTTCGAGATCTCAGATCTCTCGTCCGTCTGGGTGGATCTGCATGTGTTTGGTCGCGACATTGCGCAGCTCAAGGCGGGGCAGCCCGTCACCGTCAGGAGCACGGTGGCGGACATCAGCACGAGCGCAAAACTCGATCGCTTGCTGCCCATCGCCACAGCGGGCAGCCAGAGCGCCATCGCGCGGCTGCGCCTCGCCAATCCGGAAGGGCAATGGCGACCGGGCCTCGCCGTGAGCGCCGAGGTGACGGTCGCGGAGTATCCGGTTGCGCTGGCGGTGAAGACCGCGGCGCTACAGCCGTTTCGAGACTTCACGGTGGTGTATGCACAGGTGGGCGAGACCTACGAAGTACGCATGCTGGAGCTCGGCCGCGCAGATCCCGACTACACCGAAGTAAAGAGTGGACTTGATCCCGGTACCCGATATGTCAGTGAGCAGGCGTTTCTGATTCGCGC
>CADECO010000648.1:0-2735 GCA_902825905.1 uncultured beta proteobacterium | reverse complement strand
TGAGGTTCTCGATCTCCTCGGCGCTGATCTTCTCACCACCGCGATTGATCAGATCCTTCTTGCGCCCTTCCACCACGTAGTTGCCCGACGAATGCAGGCGCATCAGATCGCCACTGCAGTAGAAGCCTTCGGTGGTGAACTGCTTGGCGTTGTACTCGGGCACCCCGAAGTAGCCGCGCAACGTGTACGGCCCGCGGCAGATGAGTTCACCCACTTCACCCGCAGCGACCTCGCGGCCGTCATCGTCGACCAGCCTCACTTCGTCGTCGACGCAGATCGGCCGCCCACAGGTCTCGAGCTTCACCTCGGTGGGGTCGTCCAGGCGCACGAAGAACAGCGTGCCCTCCGACATGCCGAAATTCTCCTGCACGAAGCACGAGGGAATCAGCTCGTGGGTGCGCAGCCGCACTTCAGGCTGCATGCGCTGTCCGCCGCTCTGGATGAGCTTGAGCGAGGAAAGATCGTAGCGGCCGATCGCCGGATCATTGATCAGCCGGATCAGCAGCGCCGGCACCACTTTCAGATGCGTGCCGCGATGCTTGTGGATCAGCTCGAACAGGTGCTCGGGTCGCGTCGTGGCCGAAAGCACGACCTTGCCGCCGTTGAAGAAGTAGCCCTGGATGCCGGGGCACGCGAGCGGCAGGTTGTGCGCGATCGGCAACGCCAGTACCAGCACAGAATCGGCAGTGACCGCGCACACCGGTGCGGCGGTCTTGGAGTTATAGGCGTAGTCGTTGTGCGTACGCGGGATCAGTTTCGGAATACCGGTGGTGCCGCCGGAGAGCTGGAAGATGCACGGGTCGGTCGGATCGATCTCGATCTCGGCCAGGCGGCTGCGCGGCAACGACGCCGGTTTGTCGATCAGCTCGCGCAGCTTGCCCAACGGCACGCAGAACTTCAGCGTCTTGCTCTCGCCGCGAATGCGCTGGATGGTCGGTTCGAACGTGAAGTCGCTCTGCGTCTCCGGATACACGCACATCACCGCGCCGGACAGTTGCACGAACTGGCTGATCTCGGCGTAGCGATGCGTCACCAGCGCGGCGATCGGAATACAGCTGATCTTCTGCAGCGCGAAATAGAGCAGCACGAACTCGGCGCAGTTGGGCAGCGTCGGCACAACGCGATCGAGCGGCTTCAGCCCAAGTTCGAGCAGATTGAGCGCGAAGTTGTCGGTGATGCGATCGATGTCGGCGTAGGTGTAACGCCGATCACCGTCGATCAATGCCTCGCGCTGAGCGAAGCGCTTGAACACCGCGTCGAATTCCTGGGCGAGCGACCGGTCGAGCCAGTAGCCCTTCTCGCGATAACGCCTGGCGTACTCAGGCGGAAATGGCACAACGCCTTCTAGCATTCGAGTCTCTTGATCAATAAGCCGGCCGTCTTATGCCGTTCGTGGGGAGCACCACAAACCCGTTCATGGTGAGCCCGTCGAACCATCGAACCCCTCTAAGTAGAACTGGTAAACCCACCATCGATGACGATGATCTCGCCGGTAACGAAGCGGTTGGCTTGCACCAGGGTCATCATCGTCTCGGCGACGTCATCGGCGGTGACCACCCGTCGCAACGGCGTGCCCTTGGCGCGCTTGCCCATCAGATCGTCGTACTTGTCCTTGAGCATGCGCTTCATCCAGTCGCCCTCCATCCAGCCAGGCGCCACCGCGTTGACGCGGATCTCCGGACCGAGGTTCCAGGCAAGCGTCTTGGTGAGGTTGACCACCGCCGCTTTGCTCGCCGCGTAAGGAAGCGGCTGCGGGCCCGGGCGCAGACCCACGCTCGAAGCGGTGTTGACGATGCAGCCGTGCGACTGCTTGAGCAACGGCACCGCCGCGCGCGTCACCTGGAACAGCCCGCGCACGTTCACGGCGAACACGCGATCCCACTCGTCGAGCGACAGCGTCTCGAGATCCTTCGGCTTCCAGGCGGCCGTCGTGCCCGCGTTGTTGATCAGCACGTCGAGCCGGCCGAACGCGCTCTCAACCTGCTTGATCATGGCGCGCACGCCGGACTCGTCGCTCACGTCGCACTTGATGAGCAGTGTGCGCACGCCCAGCTTGGCGGCCTGTTCGGCGGTTTCACGCGCGGCTTTCTCGCTGGAGGCGTAGTTGATTGCGACGTCGTAGCCGGCACGCGCCAGCGCCATCACCGCGCTGTGGCCGATGCCCGTCGCCGCGCCGGTCACGAGGGCGGCTTTGCTGCTGCTCAAGGGAGTACTCCGGTGTCGATCGAAGCCGCAATGCTAGCAGCCCGATGGACAGCCGCCGCATCAATTGGCTACCCTCGCCCGCATGACAGACAGCTCCGAATCCGACAACCCGGCCATCGCACGCTTCGAGAACTCGGCGGTCGCGCGGGCACTGGCTTATCGCCAACTCGACTGCGATCGCGCCACCGGCTTCACGCGCTGCGCGATGCTCGCCTGCCCCGAAACGATCAACGGCGTCGACGTCGTGCTTGGTGGCATTCAAACCGCCATGCTCGACATGGGCCTCACCGCGGCCGCGTTGAATGCCGTACCACCGGGTGCGCGCGTGCCGACGCTCGAAATCAAGACCAGTTTTCTCGATGCAGCACCTGGCGGCGAGTACCTCTGCGAAGCGTGGCCGGTGCGCATCGGCAGGACGATCGGTTTTCTCGAAGCACGCCTGAAACGCGCCGACGGCGTCATCGTTGCCACCGCGTCGGCCACGGTCAAAGTCGTCAGTCCGGAGAACAGATCATGAAGATCGCCATCAT
>CADECO010000647.1:919-2736 GCA_902825905.1 uncultured beta proteobacterium | reverse complement strand
AGACGCGTGGCGTCGATGCCGATCGAAGCGAGCACCTCGGCGGTGTGCTCGCCCAGCGCTGGACCGAGCCATTGGGTGCGCCCTGGCGTGGCGGAGAGCTTGGGCACGATGCCCGGCACGTCGATCGGCGTACCGTCGGGCAGCGCGCCCGACTCGATCATGCCGCGCGCGCGGAAATGCGGATCGGCGTGGATGTCGGCGGCCGTATAGATCTTGCCGCTGGGCACCGCCGCGCCTTCCAGTACCGACAGCACGTGCTCGAGCGGATGCTGCGTGGTCCAGGCGGTGATGGCCTCGTCGAGCATGTCGGCGTGCCGGGCGCGGCCCTCGTTGCGGGCCAGGCGCGGATCGTCGGCCAGATCCTGCCGGTCCATCACCTGCATCAGGCGCTTGAAGATGCCGTCGCCGTTGCCGGCGATGATCACGTAGGCGCCTTCCTTGCAGCGATAGGTGTTCGAGGGCGCGATGCCGGGCAGGCTCGAGCCGCTGCGCTCGCGCACGTGTTTGAGCACCGCGTACTCCGGGATCAGGCTTTCCATCACGCCGAACACCGCTTCATACAGCGCGACGTCGATGTACTGGCCTTGACCGTTGTTCGATTTCAGGTGATGCATCGCCAGCAGCGCGCCGATCACGCCGTAGAGCGATGCGAGCGTGTCGCCGATGCTGATGCCGGCACGCACCGGCGGTCGATCGGAGTAGCCGGCGATGTAGCGCATGCCGCCCATCGATTCGGCGATGGCACCGAATCCGGGTCGATCGCGATACGGGCCGGTCTGGCCGTAGCCGGAGATGCGCACCATGATCAGCTTCGGGTTGAGCTTGGACAGATCGTTCCAGCCCAGTCCCCACGCTTCGAGCGCGCCGGGGCGGAAATTTTCGATAACGATGTCGGCGGTCTGCGCCAGCTCGCGCACGATGCGCTGACCTTCGGCGAGCTTCAGATTGACCGTGACCGATTTCTTGTTGCGGCTCTGCGAGTACCACCACAGCGACGTGCCGTCGTGGAGCTTCCTCCAGTTGCGCAGCGGATCGCCGTCGCCCGGATTCTCCACCTTGATCACCTCGGCGCCGAACTGGCCGAGCAGGCTCGCCGCATACGGTCCGGCGATGAGCGAACCGAGTTCGACGACACGTACCCCGCGCAGCGCATCGTGCGAGGGTAGGGGTGAGGCACTGGTGTTGGTGGTGGACATGATCGATTGCGGTGTGTGAGATGCAGCGGGACCGAGTTCCCCGGGGTCCATGAGCGGGCGAGCCCCCAGGATCCCATTAAGATCACCTTCTCGGTAGCTCGGGTCGCGATGCACGGATCGGAACGATGGCGAACGACAAGGTGGTGCGAATCGGTGGTGCCTCGGGTTTCTGGGGCGATAGTGCGGTGGCCGCGCCGCAACTGGTCGCTTCGGGAAAGCTCGATTATCTCGTGTTCGACTATCTGGCTGAACTGACGATGTCGATTCTCGCCGGCGCGCGGCTCAAGCGACCGGAGGCGGGTTGGGCGACCGACTTCGTCACGGTGGCGATGCGTCAGGTGCTGGGCGAATGCGTCGAGCGTGGTATCCGGGTCATTGCCAATGCCGGTGGCGTCAATCCGCGCGGCTGTGCCGCGGCACTGGCGGCGCTGGCGAAAGAGCAGGGCGTTACGGTGCGTATCGCCGTGGTCGAGGGCGACGACGTCATGCCGTTGCTGCCTGCGCTGCGCGACGGAGGTGGGCGGGGACTCGGCAGGGGCCGGGCGCTCCGCCCCAAAGTGCTTCCCGCGAACGCATGCCGCGGCCGCGCGCCGACCGCCGATTCCATCGAAGCGGTGGGCG
>CADECO010000647.1:0-909 GCA_902825905.1 uncultured beta proteobacterium | reverse complement strand
ACCGCGAACGCATACCTCGGCGCGGCGCCGATCGCCAGAGCACTCGACGCGGGCGCGCAGGTGGTGATCACCGGGCGGTGCGTCGACAGCGCGGTCACGCTCGGCGCGTTGCTGCACGCGTTCGGCTGGTCGCTCGACGACTACGATCGGCTGGCGCAAGGCAGTCTCGCTGGACACATCATCGAGTGCGGCTGTCAGGCCACAGGCGGGCTGTTCACCGATTGGGCGTCGGTACCCGAGTGGCCCCACATCGGCTATCCGATCGTCGAGTGCCATGCCGACGGGAGCTTCGTCTGCACCAAACCGGAAGGTACCGGTGGACTGGTCACGCCGGCGGTGATCGCCGAGCAGATCCTCTACGAGATTGGTGATCCGGCAGCCTATCTTCTGCCCGACGTGATCTGCGATTTCACGCGGGTGCGCTTGATGCAGAGCGGCCTGCATCGGGTGAGCGTGGAGGGTGCCAGCGGTCGCGCGCCGACGGATACGTACAAGGTGAGCGCGACCTACGTCGACGGCTTCAAGGCTTCGGCGCATCTGGCGATCATCGGCTTCGACGCGGCCGGCAAGGCACTGCGTAGTGCGGAAGCGATTCTCGCGCGCACGCGTGCCATGTTCGCCGCGCGCGGCTGGCCGGATTACAGCCGCACGCACATCGAGGCGATCGGCGCGGAATCGGTCTACGGCCCGCACACGCGCGTGGCGGGTGCGCGCGAAGTCATCATGCGGCTGACCGTCACGCACGCAAACAAGGAGGCGCTCGATCTGTTCGCGCGTGAGATCGCACCGGCCGGAACGTCATGGTCGCCGGGCACCACCGGCGGCAACCTGGGTCGGCCGAGCCCGTCACCGGCGATCAAGCAGTACGCGTTTCTGATCGACAAGTCGCGCGTCGCACCGGTTGTGACT
>CADECO010000646.1:0-2742 GCA_902825905.1 uncultured beta proteobacterium | reverse complement strand
GTCCCACAAGGAGCAATCTCAGCGAAATCGAGGAGACGAAGTGAGAAGAACCGCATTGATCGTCGGCGGGACCGGCGTTGCCGGTCGCGCGCTGCTCTCGCATCTGACCAGCCTGGATGAGTGGGACGTGATCGGCGTGTCGCGCCGCCGGCCCGATTTCGACACGCGCGCAAGTTGGGTCGAGGCCGATTTGCTGGACGAGCGTTCGACGCGTGCGCAACTCGGCGCGTTGAAGCAGGCCACGCATCTGTTCTACGCGGGCTATGTGGATGCGCCGACCTTCGCCGAGCAGCGCACGCCCAACACCGCGATGCTGGTCAACGCGGTCGAGGCACTGGCTTGCGCCAACGGCAGCCTCGAACACGTGTGTCTGCTGCAAGGCACGAAGTACTACGGCAGCCACCTCGGGCCGTTCCGCACCCCGGCCAGGGAGAACGATCCGCGCCCGGCCACGCCGAATTTCTACTACGACCAGCAGGATCATCTCGCGCGTCGCGGGTCGCAGCTCGGCTTCACCTACTCGTGCGCACGCCCACACGTGATCTGCGGATTCGCGCTCGGCACGCCGATGAATCTGATCGCGGTCCTTGGTGCTTACGCGGCGATCTGCAAAGCGCTAGGCCAGCCGTTTCGGTATCCGGGCAAGCCGGGCGCATTTCGCACGATCTATCAGGCGACCGACTCCGGTCTGCTGGCGCGCGCGATGACCTGGATGGCCACGACACCCGCCTGTCGCAACGAGGCCTTCAACGTCACCAACGGCGATTTCTTCCGCTACGAGAATCTGTGGACCAGGCTGGCGGAGTTCTTCGAGATGAAGATGGACGAACCGCGCCAGACCGATCTGGTCGCCGCGATGGCCGACAAGGCGCCACTCTGGGACGCGATCGTGGCGCGTCATGGTTTGCTGGCCAATTCGTTCAGCCGTGTTGCCGATTGGCGCTTCGCGAACTACGTATGGAGCAACGACTGGGACGTGATGTCGAGCACGCTCAAGTGCCGCCAGGCGGGATTTCTGGAGTTCGTCGACAGCGAAGAGATGTTCTTGCGGGTGCTGGGTGAGTTTCGGGCGCGCAAGGTGATTCCCTGAGCGGGCGGCGCTTGCTTGGCTTTCACCTGCACCGTGCTATAGCATCGGCCAAGGCGTCGCTTTCACGCGATCGGTCGCAGGTATCGCTCCGAGTCGCTTGCCATCCAAGGAGGAGTCCATGAAACGCAGCATGCCCGTGGTGGCCATCGCCGCCGCGTTGTTTGCCATCTTCAGTACAAGTGCAACTGCCGCAGATTTCAATCTGCGCCTCGCCAGCTTCGCCACCGACGCCTCGACCTGGGGACGCGGACAGGCCGAGTTCGCCAAGCAAGTCAAAGAACTCACCAAGGGCCGGGTCGAGGTGCAGATCTTCAACAACAGCTCGCTCGGCTCGAACCGCGAAGTCACCGAGCTGGCCAAGCTGGGCAGCGTCGACTTCGTCGTGTCGGGGGCTTCCAACGCCACGCGTTACGCGCCGCAGGTCAATACCGTGTTGCTGCCGTTTCTGTGGAAGGACCGCGACACGATGTTCAAGGTGCTCGACGGCCAGATCGGCACCAAACTCAATGGCATGCTCGCATCGAACAATCTGCGGATCGTCGCGTGGTGGGACAACGGCTTTCGTCATGTGAGCAACAACCGCGGGCCGATCACCAAGCCGAGCGACATCCAGGGCTTGAAGCTGCGCACGTTGCCTTCGAGCGTGCACGTCGCGCTCTTTCGCAAGCTCGGTGCGATTCCGACGCCGATGGACTGGTCACAAGTGATGCCGGCGCTGAAGCAGGGCGTGATCGACGGACAGGAGAATCCGCCCGGCGTGGTGCACGCGTTCCGCGTGTTCGAGGCGCAGAAGTTCTACTCGCTCACCGGACACGTCAACGAACCGCTGACCCTGGTGATGAGCGAGATCACCCGCAAGAAGCTTCCCGCGGATCTGCAGGCCGCAGTCGATCAGGCGGCCGCGCGCGCCACCGCCGCGCAGCGTCAGATGAACGCTGAAGAAGAGGCCAAGCAGCTGGCCGAACTGCGACAGCGTATGCAAGTCAACGACGTGCCGGCCGATACCGTCGCGGCGTTTCGAAAGGCGGCGCTCGAGGTCTACAAGGACGCCTACGCTTCCATGGGGCCGGGTGCTGAAGCACTGGTTGCCGAGATCATCAAGCTGAACAACTAGCCATGAGCCTCGCAGGATCAGTGGCGCTCGTCACCGGGGCCGGCCGCGGCATGGGCCGGGTGATCGCGTCGAACTTCGTCGCACGCGGCGTGAAGGTCGCGCTGTGCGATCTAGTGCCCGAGCGCGTCGACGCGGCCGTGGCTGAGTTGCAGGCCAAGGGTGGCGACGTACTGGGAGGCGCCACCGACATCAGTCGCGAGACCGACGTGATCGATCTGGTCGGCCGCGCCAAGGCGCGCTTCGGTCGCATCGACTTCCTCATCAACGCGGCCGGCGGCTACGGCAAGTCGTTTCGTGCGACGCACGAAACGCCGGTCGAAGAATGGGACATGGTGCTCGGCTCCAATCTCAAGGGTTATTTCCTGATGGCCAAGCACGTGCTGCCGATCATGATGGCGCAGCGGAGCGGCCGCATCGTCAACTTCTCCTCGAATGCTGGTCGCACCGTATCACCGGTACTGGGTTCCTCTTACACCACCGCGAAGGCCGGCGTGATCGGGCTGACGCGGCATCTGTCGCGCGAGTACGCCAGCCACGG
>CADECO010000645.1:0-2751 GCA_902825905.1 uncultured beta proteobacterium | reverse complement strand
CTCTAGCGACGTGAGTCGCGCGAGAGAGGGAGGGCGGGGGGCGGGAGAGCGTCCCAGATAGCGACTATTCACTCCGGCTGAATCCCCGCATCGGCCGCGATGCGCTTGTAGATGTCGAAGCCCTTCTCAACCTGGGCGGTGAACTGCTGCGGCGTGTTGCCTTTGACTTCGAAACCGGCTGCTTCGAGGCGCGCGCGCACGTCGGCGAATTGGAGCGCCTTGATGATCGCTGCGTGCAGTTGCGTCACGATCGGCGCCGGCAGCTTCGCGGGGCCGACCACGCCGACCCAGGTGTCGGGCAGCGAATGGCCGGTCAATCCGGCTTCGGCCATCGTCGGTACTTCCGGCGCGGCGGTGGCACGCTGCGCTTCAAGCGTGGCGAGCACGCGCAGCTTGCCGCTCTTCACGTGCGGGATGATGTTGGAGAGCACCAGGATCGCGACCGGAATCTGTCCGCCTAACACGTCGTTCAACGCGGGCGCACCGCCTTTGTACGGCACGTGCACCATGTCGATCCCGGCGACCCGATTCACCAGCAATCCGCCCAGGTGCTGCGACGAGCCCGAAGCCGAGGTGCCGAACGAGACCTTGCCGGGATTCTTCTTGGCGTAGTCGATGAATTCCTTGAGCGTGGTGGCGGGCACCGACGGATGCAGCACGATCGCCTGCGGTGCGGTGCCGACGACCGAGATCGGCGTGAAGTCGCGCACCGAGTCGAACGGCACCTTCTTCGAGAACAGTTCGAACACCGAGTGCGGCGGGCCTACTGCCATGAGCAGCGTGTAGCCGTCGGGCGCGGCTTTGGCCACCGCGTCGGTGCCGATCATCGCGTTGCCGCCGGGGCGGTTGTCGATCACCACCGGCTGGCCGATCGTCTCCGAGAGCCGGTTACCAAGGGCGCGCGCGACCGTGTCGGCGGCCCCGCCGGCGGCGAACGGAATAACCAGTCGCACCGGCTTGGACGGATAGCCCTGCGCGTGCGTGACGATCGGCAACGCGAAAAGCAGCGCGATGAGGGTGGCAAGCGCGGTGCGAAGGATCATGTGGGTGGGTAAAGGGTGGGGTTATAGGGCGAAGCGCTGCGCGTAGGTGATCTCGTCGATGCCCTGCTTGTTGACCCAATTGGCCAACTCGTCATGACGCGGCATCCACACGCCGGGATGCCCGGCGATGTAACGCAGGATCTGATCGAGCGCCGCGGACATCAACGCTCGACCGCCGAAATGGCCGTGCACGGTGATGTTCATGAAGCCGTTGGGCTCCTGCGCATAGAGGTAGTCGAACAGATCCTGCTGGGTCCGATACCAGTCGTTCGGCGCGCCGCGCAGCACGCGATTATCGGCGTAGTCGCTGTGCGGAATGGCGACGATCGAGCCGTGCTTCGTCGGCAACCGGCACGGCAGATCGAGATAGTTGTAGTCGCCATGCCACAGCAGCTTGCGTGCAGCGAGAAGATCGGCAGTGTTGTCGGTGGTGGCGATGGTCGAGCTCAGCCAACCTACCGGCCGCACTCCCGACACGTCCTGCAACAGCGACAGGCTGCGATCGATCAGCGCGCTCTCTTCGCTTTCGGTGAGACCGCTCAGCACCTGATCCTGCGCGTAGTTGTGCCCAGCGAGCTCGAACCCCGATGCGACGACTTGCTTCACGACCGCAGGGAACTGTTCGGCCACGCGGGCGTTGATGCAGAACGTCGCGGGCAGATCATGCTGCTTCGCGATGCGCATCAGCCGATACGCACCGGCTCGCGCACCGTATTCCGACCACTGGATGTTGGCGCGATCGGGCACGCCCGCTTTGGGCGGACTGGTCATCGGCGAATAGGGCGGCGCCTTGCCCTCGGACCACAGCTCCACCAGAAACGTGAGCACGACGACGACGCGCGCGTTGTTCGGCCAGATCGATGCGGGATGCGGCATGGAAGACTCCGATGGACACTCGCCCGCAAGGCTGCGCGAACGGTGGCGGCAACGCTAGCACATGCGATGGTTGGCGCTCGATCTCGTGGCCATGGCCGGCTATCGCCACTCGCGGGGGCTTTTCCTGCGCGGCCGATGGCGCGAACATAGCGCTCGACCGTCTTACCCGGAGCTATCGCTCGTGCCACTCGTCGCCGCCTTCGCCACCTCGCACGCGTACACCTTCCAGGAACCGGAAACGTGGGAGGTGCGCCGCGAACGCACCCGGCGCAACGTCGCGCGGAAGACCGGCCAGCTCATGCCCGATACCACGCAGGCGCTCGCTGAATCGCCGGAAGACAACCGCACCCGTTACGCGCACATTCGCGCGGCGCATGCGTTGATCCGCGAGCGGCTGGCGGCGCTGCGACCCGACGCGGTGATCGTGATCGGCGACGATCAGCTCGAGAACTTCAGCCCCGACACGATGCCGCAGATCCTGATCTACACCGGCGGTGATTTCATCGCCGACGATTGGGACCGCAAGCGCACCGCCGCGATTCGCGCGCATCGGCCGGTCGCACAGGCGCTGCTCGATGGCGTGCTCGCCGAAGGGTTCGACGTGGGCTATTCCACTGCGTTCAAGGACGGCAAGCTGCTCTCGCACGCGCACACCGAGCCGGTGCTGTATCTCACGCGCGAGTCCGACGTGCCGATCGTGCCGGTGTTCGTCAACGCGGTGCATCCGCCGATGGCGCCGCCGGCGCGCTCGTACGCGTTTGGCCAGGCGCTGCGGCGGGTGATCGATCGCGATCTGGGTGACCATCGCGTCGTGCTGTGTGCGTCGGGCGGG
>CADECO010000644.1:0-2757 GCA_902825905.1 uncultured beta proteobacterium | reverse complement strand
TCCTCACGCCCGAGCAGTTCGGCATCTTCACCTCCGCCGCACTGCTCACGATGGTGGTCGTCGGCGGCGCGGCCACCACCTGGGGCCCGATCGTCGGAGCGGTGATCCTCACGGTGCTGCCCGAGCTGGTGCGATTTCTCGACCTGCCGATCGCGGTGCTGGGTCCGCTGCAGGGCGTGATCTTCACCGCGCTAGTGATGTTCTTCATCTTCTGGCGGCCGCAGGGCCTGATGGGCGGCAAGCGCGCGGGCGGCGGACTCGAAGCCTGGACCAACCGCAATGCGCCCAAGACCGCGCAGCGCGCGGGAGGCACGCAGTGAACCCCGTCCTGCGCGTCAGCGGGATGTCGAAGCGCTTCGGCGGCATCGTCGCGGCCGACAACGTGACGCTCGATGTCGCGGGCGGCGAACTGGTGGGTCTGATCGGCCCCAACGGCGCCGGCAAGACCACGCTCTTCAATCTGATCACCGGCGTGCTGCGCGCCGATGCCGGAACCGTCGCGGTCAATGGTCAGCGCGCCGAACACCTGCCCGTGCACGACCGCGCCGCCCTGGGCATCGCCCGCACTTGGCAGCACACCCGCCTGTTCGCGAGCCTGTCGATCCTCGATAACCTGATCATCGGCGCGCGCGACTACCCGGGCGAACATCTGACCAACATCGCCTTTAAGCCGGGCCGGGTGCAACGCGCCGAATCGCGCAGTCGCGACACGGCGATACGCGCGCTGGAGCTGGTCGGCTTGGATCACCGGGCCGACGCGATTCCGGGCGAGCTCTCCTACGGCCAGCAGAAACTGGTCGGAATCGCGCGCGCGATCATGAACGAGGGGCACGTGCTGCTGCTCGACGAACCGCTCGCGGGCGTCTCGGGCCATCTGTTCGACAAGATCAAGGCGGTGATTGCCGCACAGGCGGCGACCGGCAAGGCCATCGTCATCGTCGAGCACAACGTGTCGTTCGTGCGCGAGCTGTGCAGCCGCGCCGTCTTCATGTTCAACGGCGCGGTGATCGCCGAGGGTGCGGTCGAGAAGTTGATGGCCGATCCGCGGCTGACCGAGCTCTACTTCGGCGCACCGGTATGAGCGGGCCGCTATTCGAAGTGTCGGGGCTGAGTGCGCGCTACGGCACGCTCACCGCAGTCGACGACGTCACCCTCACGCTCGACAGCGGACGGCGCATCGGCATCTTCGGACACAACGGCTCGGGCAAATCGACGCTGCTCAAAGCACTGATCGGCGCGATCGAAGACGTATCCGGCAGCGTGCGCTTCGAGGGCCACGCGATCGAGCCGGGGGCCACGCACCGCAACGTTCAGCACGGCATCGGGTTCGTGCCGCAGTCGCGCAACGTGTTCCCGAGCCTGGCGGTCGAGCAGTGCCTGCGCATCGCGGGCATGCAGACGGCCCCGCAGACCATCGATTCGGTGTTCGAGATCTTTCCCATCCTGCGCGAGCGCCGCGAACAACGCGCCGGATCACTGAGCGGCGGCCAGCAGCAGATGCTGGCGGTGGGCATGGCACTGATGCGCCAGCCCAAGGCCATTTTGCTCGACGAACCCACGGCCGGCCTGTCGCCGGTGGTCGCGCAGACGGTGCTCAAGAGCCTGGTGACGATCAACGAGAAGCTCGGCGCCGCGGTAATCCTGGTGGAGCAGAATGTGCTCGCCGCGCTGGGGATCGTCGAGCGCGCGATCGTGATCAAGACCGGGAAGATCGCGCTCGACACCGCGGCCAGCGCGCTGCAGAACCGGTCTGATCTGTGGCGCTATTTCTGAGAGGCCGGCGCGCAACTCGGCTAACCGTGCGCCTTCCAACAGGCGGTCACCGCGTCCACCGCGTTGTACTGAGACGTTTCGGCAATCATGGCCCCATCGGTTGCGCAACCCCATTTCAGCGGCGAACGACGTAGCGCTAGCGGATGAGGGCACCGTGAGCCAGCGAAGCCCGCTCGAGGGCGTCGGCTGCAAATGGTTGTTAGCCGTCGCCGTTCAAATCTTCAAATATGGGTAAAAGGTGGCCTTGCCGTTCTGCAGTTGCTCGCTGAACCACAAAAGGGAATCGGTCATTTTGTTTCGTACTTCGGCCCATTCGGTCTCACTCAGCCGCGCAACATTCGCTGCTGTTCGCTCTTGGGCGCGGAGCTCTACTGCTCTTGTGAAGATTGTATTGAGGTAGACCTCAATCGTCTCGCCGAATAGAAAGAGTGCATCATGAGTGTCTTTGAGAAAGAGATCCAGCTCTTCCCCTTGAACTTTGGCATCGCGTAGCACCGCGAGTACGAACCGATGGAATGCCCGGTAGACCGGAAGACGCCGGTCATACACCTCCAAGGGCACGCGTTCGGTAGCTTCTGGGATTTCGCGCTTTTCCATAGGGCCGGGTTCCAGCGACGAGTGTTTGTCAACCCATTCTTCAAGATCGGCTCGGGCCTGCGTCAACTCCTCGGGTCGGAATTTCTTAGTTTGCCGCGGTACAGTGTCATATTCATCATGATGCTTAAGACACAAATAAGCGAGGTTGGTGGGCGAGTTGTTCAGAGGATCGCGATCGATATGCGCCAGTTGGCCTCGAGTTACTTGGGTTTGAAAGTCGAGAAAGAAGCAAAGCGCGCAGCGCCGGCGGCAACGCGTGAGCACCTGTAGCTCCGTGTCCCTAGGAATGGCCGGGCGGATCATGTCGCGCTGAGCAGATGCATCGGTTGACGGCTAACGAGCCTGTCGAAAAAGGTAGAACTTCGCTAGCACGTCGAACTCCAAGTG
>CADECO010000643.1:0-2763 GCA_902825905.1 uncultured beta proteobacterium | reverse complement strand
TTCCTGGCGTGCTGCTCGTGTTCTATGCGAGCCCGCAGCTGATCGAGCCGCACGTGTTTGTACGCGTGGCCGTGGCCTTTCTGGCCGCATGCCTGATCGCTTCGAGCTATTACGTGCTGAACGAGATCCTCGACGCGCCCTACGACGCGAAGCATCCGGTCAAGCGCGATCGGCCGATTCCCTCGGGGCTGGTGCTCGTGCCCGTTGCGTACCTGGAGTGGGCGGCGCTCGCCATTGCCGGACTGGGTCTGGCGAGTCTGTTGGGCAAGCAGTTCTTCGCGGCGTCGCTCGCGCTGTGGATCATGAGCCTCATCTACAACGTGCGGCCGGTGCGGGCGAAAGACCGCGCCTACCTCGATGTCCTGGTCGAATCGGTCAACAACCCATTGCGGCTGGCAATGGGCTGGTACGCCACCGGCACCGACCTGGTCATTCCGCTGTCGATGGTCATGGCGTTCTGGATGCTCGGCGGCTTCTTCATGGCAATGAAGCGCTTCGCGGAATACCGGCTGATCGGCGCCGAGCAGGCCGAGGCCTACCGCGTCGTCTTTCGGCGCTACAACGACGTGCGACTGCTGGTTTCGGCGTCGTTCTACGCCGTGGCGTTCGGGCTGTTTCTCGGAATTTTTCTCATTCGATATCGCATCGAGCTGCTGGTGATCGTGCCGTTCGTGGCCGGCATGATCGCCTGGTACATCCATCTGGGTTTTCTCCCGGAAAGTCCGGCGCAGTACCCCGAGCGTTTGCACAAGCAGCGTGGCTTCATGGTGTACATGGTGGCGTGCGTGTGCGCGTGTATCCTGGCGCTGCACGTCGATATTCCGTTCCTGCACACGATCTTCGCGCCTACCGAAACGCTGTTGGGGGCTGGTCGTGGCTGAGGGTCGTCGCATCGCGGTCTTCGATCTCGACGAAACGCTCACCCGCCGCGATACCTATCTTCCGTTTCTGATCGGATACGCCCGCAGGCACCCGCGCAGATGGGTGAAGGTTGCGATGCTCCCGCTCCAGTTGCTCGCGGTGTGGCGCTGGCGCGACCGTGCGTGGCTGAAAGAGCAGTTCCTTCTAGCGTTCATCGGCGGCGAACCGCGCGCGAAGGTTGAGGCTTGGGCTGCCGATTTCGCCGAGCGGCTGGCGCTGTGGGGGCTGCGCGGGCAGGGCGTTACGCAGCTTCGTGAGCATCAGCGCGCGGGCGATCGGGTACTGCTCGCTTCAGCCAGCTTTGATGTTTACGTGAATCACCTCGGCACCAGGCTCGGGGTCAGCGAGATCGTCGCGAGCAAAGTCCGATGGGACGGTCACGACCGCGTGTACGGGCTAGACGGGGGCAATTGCAAATCGCACGAGAAGCTCTCGCAGATCAAGTCGCGGCTCGGCGACGAAGCGAGCGGCGAAGGGGTTGTTGCTTATTCCGATTCGCATGCCGACTTGCCGCTGCTCACTTGGGCTGAGCAAGGCGTCGCAGTGTGCCCCACGAGAAAGCTCGCCCGCGAAGTCGCGACGCGCCGATTGGTGGTAGCGCGCTGGTAGATCCAGACGCCTTCGCCGGGCCGCGATCTCGCGCTCCGTCTCGTTTCCAATGACTGGCCTTCGGAAGAACTCGAAAGGTGCGCTGCATCCGGTCGCGCGCGAACTGCATTTTCGCTGGGCGCTCTACGCCCTCGCTCTCTTCACCACCTTCCTCCTCTACGCCAGCCTCCGCCCGTTTCGCGGCTGGCGCGTGCCGTCGCATTCGGTGTTCGACTTCCTGATGCGATCCGAGGTGGTGCATCTCGAGCACCCCGACGTTGTCCTGAACGTGTTGGGCTATGTGCCGTTCGGGTTTCTGCTCATGCTGGGGCTGGTGCGGCGCTGGCGTGAGCCGATAGCGATCGTGCTGGCGGTGTTGATCGCGGTCGCGGTGAGCGTGACGGTCGAGGTGACGCAGAACTTTCTGCCGACGCGGTTTCCGTCGCGGGTCGACATCGTCACCAATTTCATGGGCGCTTCCATCGGCGCCACGCTCGCGATCGTGCTGCTGCCGGTGCTTTCAAAGGCGCTGCGGCGTGCGCCCGGCCGCGCGCATCGCACGCAGCGCGGCTTGCCTCGCGAGCTGGGCGTGCTGCTGATCGGGGTGTGGTGGTTCGCGATGCTCGGCGTGCCTGAGGTCGCGAGTAATCTGGGCGTGATCCACGCGCTGAGCGGCGGGGTACAGCTTGCGCCCTCTGCCCTGGCCGACCGGTTTGGGTATCAGATGGCCAGCGGCGCGCTTGGTCTGGCGAGTGCGGCGGTGGTGATCCGCGTGTTCACAATCGACAAGCCGCTGGTGTTGTGGCTCACCTTGTTCGCGCTTGGTGTGGCGCTCGCGGTGCGGAGCGCGGCCGTGGCGCTGCATGTGGGCGGTGCGCATGCGCTGGCATGGATCTCACCCGGCACGGTGGTCGGTCTGGCGCTTGGCGTCGCGATTGCAATGTGCCTCGCGCGGCTGCGGGGCCCGGTGTTCGTGGGGTTAGGCGTGCTAATCCTCGCTACCGCAGTAGCGTTCGCGAACGTGGTGACGTCCGGCGTGTTTGGCGCACCCGTCAAGCCGCTGCCGTTCGGCGATCTTGCGCGCGTGGCCGATGTGGCCGGCGCGCTGTGGCCGTTCGCGGCGATGGGGTTGGTGGCGTGGCGGGGGTGGCGTGTGAGTGTGGGAATTCCCGCGGCGGGGAGTGGAGCGTAGGTCACGACAATCCGAGGCGGCTGTCTACAGAGCCTCAAGTAGCCTGCATCGACTCGGCGAGC
>CADECO010000642.1:0-2772 GCA_902825905.1 uncultured beta proteobacterium | reverse complement strand
TCGCGGATCATCTCCAGCAGCGAGGCGAGGTTGTCGCTGCGCACGCCGAGTTCGGCCTCGACGAGCGATTGAGCAAGCGGCCATTCGTGGCTGGGCGCTTGCGTGGATTGCAGCGCGTACAACTGCTCGGCAAGCGCGCCGATTGCGATGAGACGCACGGCGCGCTTGTTGACATGCAGCTTGCCCGCAGCCACACCCTCGTAGTTGTGGTGGTGCTGGATCGCCTCACACAGCGCTTCGGGCAACTGCCAGCTGTTGGCCAGTGCGGCGCCGACGCGGGCGTGGTTCATGTCGTAGCGGGTGTTCTCGAGCAGCGTGATCGGCGCACCGTCCTGCCGCGCCGAACCGTCGATGACGCCGGCATAGTCGGCGTACTTGGGCAATAGCACCGCCATCCCGCAATCGCGGAACAATCCATAGGTGTACGCGGTGTCGCGATCGACGCCGCTGAACTTCTTGGCGAGCGCACCTGAGAACGAGGCGACACCGGCGGCGATGCGCCACAGCAGGTCGAGCGATTTGGATTTGTCGACCGGAAACGCGCGTCGCAGCAACAGGCCGGAGATCATGAACGCCATCGAGCGCAGGCCGAGAATGGTGCATGCCTGCTGCACCGTCGTCGCCTTGGTGCGCAATCCGTAGAACGGCGAGTTCACGGTCTTGAGCATCGCCGCCGACAGCGCGACGTCGGCGCTCACCAGGCCGCTGATCTTGCGAAAGTCCGGGTCGTCGGCGCGCATCTCCTCCATGAAGTCGACGATGATGCGCGGGCAGGGCGGAATGCCGGTCTCCTTGACCAGGCTCTCCACCTCCGGATCGACGTTGCGGCTGGCGGCTTCGACACTCATGCGGATCTCCGGAAGTCGGGGCGTGGCGAGCGTGTGGTCGCCCCCTCCAGGGGATCGGCAGGCACCGCGGCCGACTTGAGCGGCGAGCGCGTGCGGCGCAGTTCGAGCGTGAACTATTGGACGCTAACCGAACAACGCACCCTTCGGATCCGCGGCCAGCACGTCCACCTCAGGCAGTCCGAGTTCCTTGCGCACGATGTTCGTGCCGCGCACCAGCGAGACCATCTTGTAGAACGCGTGCACGCGGCTCATGCCTTGCCGGCCGAAGCCGCAATCGGTCGAGACGAGCAGGCGCTCGGGCGGTATGTGCTGCAACGCTTTGCGGATCAGCGCGGCAACCTGTTCGGGTCGTTCGACCTGTAAGGTGCGATGGCTGATCACGCCGATGCAGATCTTCTTGTCGGCGCTCACCGCTTTGCCGATGTCCTCGAATTCCGCGCCACCGTTCTCCGCGCCTTCGAAGGTGAGCACGTCGACTTCCAGCCGGTTGAGGTAGGGCAGGGCGTTGCTGTAGCGGCGCGCGACGGTCTCGGTGCGTTGCGCGGCCGGGTTGCCCCAGCAGGTGTGGCACCAGACTTCGGTCTTGTCGCGCAGCCCGCGCACTTCGCGGTTGAACGCTTCAACCAGGAAATCGCCGGTCCACTCCTTGTCGTCGATGATGCCGACCGTGCCGTGAATCGATGGCTCCTCCACCTGGATCACCGGACAGCCCGCATCGGCAAGCTCGTGAAGTTCTTCGTTCATCACTGCCGACATGTCGAGCAGGAGCTTGCGCCGGTCCTTGTAGTAGGTGTCGTGCAGGCCGCCGGTGAGTACCTGCGCGCTGATCGCGCCGAACTTCACCGGCGCGCGCGTCAGCCGCTGGGCGGTTTTCCAGACGCGCGCGTACTCGAGCGGCCCGCGCTTGAGCGGCCCCACGACTTCAGGCAGCACGCGCGCTTCGAGCACCTCGAACATCAGGTCGCCAGGTTGCTTGTCGCGGCTCGACGGCGTGCTGCCGCGGCCGACGTAGTAACCGGCGAGCCCCTGCACGCGCTCGGCCGGATAGCCGAACCAGGAGCGACCGCCCATGTCGCAATCGCAGCGGGCGTCGCCGTCGGTGAGCAGATCGAGCCCGGCGCGTTGCTGATCGACGATATGGCTGGCCACGCCGTCGGTGTACTGCTCGCGAAACCCCACTTCGGTCATCGCGAGCGAGAACGGCCGGCCCAGCAGGTTCACGTTGAACCACGATGGGCGCGGCAGTGAGCCGGTGATCGTGGTGAGCAGCGGTTTGTTCGATACGGTGAGCATGGGAGGGTCTCGTGGCGAGGAGTTATTGGTGAAGGTTGAAGGGTGACGGGTGAACGCGCTATCACCGGCCCCAGCGACTGGCGTACATCGCCACTACCGCTGCGATTCCGTACGCCACCATGCCGATCGCCGCAACAGCGAATACGCGCGCCGGCGTGGCGCCGGCTTGCATCACCCACAGCGCTCCCGCGACCACTGTGACCAGGCGCGTCGACTGCGCGAGCACCAGCGGCAGGATGCGTCCCGATCCTTGCGATGCGAAGTACAGGCAGTGTGCCATCCCGAACAACGCGAAGGCCGGGCCGGCGATGCGCAGATAGTCGTTGGCGGCGGTCAGCACGGCGGCGTCGCTCGCAAACAGGCCCGACCACAGGCTCGGCGCGAGTGCGACCGTCACGCCGATGACGCCGGTGAGTGCGAACGCGAGTGCGGCGGCGGTCCACGCCACGCGCCGGGCGCGCGCGATTTCGCCCGCACCGATCGCGATCCCGACCATCGAGGTCGCAGCGACACCGATCGCGAAGGTGATCGGAATGAGCAGCAGTTCCAGCCGCGAGCCGATGCCGTAACCGGCCAGCGCAGCGGGTGACAGCTGCGACACCACGTACGCGAGGATCAGCAACGTTCCGAT
>CADECO010000641.1:0-2775 GCA_902825905.1 uncultured beta proteobacterium | reverse complement strand
TGCGCGCGAGCACGAGGTCGAAGGCGAGATCGCGGTCGATCGCGACGGCCGCATCCTCGCGCTGCGTATCGACGATGCAGTGGCGGTCGGCGCGTATTCGATCCATCCGCGTTCGAGCGTGCTGGAAGGCATGCACGCGATCACGATGGCGGGCGCTCCCTACGACGTGCCGGCCTACGCCGCGCATCTGCGCGTGCTCTATCAGAACAAGCCCAACACCGGCTCGTACCGCGGCGTCGGTCAGCCGATCGCGTGTGGCGCAACCGAGCAGCTCATCGATGCCGCGGCACGCGCGCTGGCGATCGACCCGGCGCAGATCCGTCGGCGCAACCTGCGCAGCGGGGCGCCCGCGAGCGGCAAGACGGTGAGCGGCCTGGAGATGGAGGCGCTGTCGCAGCACGAATGCCTCGATCGATTGCTCGTGCTCATGAACTACGAGGCGCTGCGTTCGGAGCAGGCCAACGCGCGGCGCGCCGGGCGACACCTCGGCATCGGGCTGTCGGCATTCCTGGAGCAGACGGCGCCGGGGCCCGGTTTCTACGGTGCCGCGAACGTGCCGATCTCCGCAGCAGACGGTTGCATCGTGCGACTCGAACCCGACGGCTCGGTGAGCTGCGTGGTGAGCACGCTCGATCAGGGGCAGGGCAACGAAACCGCGCTGATGCAACTGGTGGCGAGCGCGTTGGCCATTCCGCTGTCAGCGGTGCGGATCGTCGGTGCGGACACCGGCGCGACTCCGGTGGGCGGTGGTACGTTCGCCTCGCGTGGCATGTCGATCGGCGGCGAGGCAACGCTGCGTGCCGTCAATCTGATGCGCGAGCGTTTGCGGGCCGTCGCCGGCGCGCTGCTGGGTGTTGATGCAGCCAGCATCGAGTTCGAGCGGGGCGCGATACGTTCACGTGGCAACGTCGCGGGTGAATCGCAGCGAGCGGCGCAGGCACTGACGCTCGCCGAGCTCGCGAATGTTATGCACTTTCAACCGTACCGGCTGCCCAAAGGATTGAACGCCGAGCCGATGGTGGTGGCGCACTGGGTGCCCGAGCGTCCCTACATGTTCGCCAACGGCGTGCAGGGCGCGCTGGTGGAAGTCGATATCGAGACCGGTTTCATCCGTCTGCTCAAGCATTGGATCGTCGAGGACTGCGGCCGGGTGATCAATCCGCTGCTGGTCGATGAGCAGTTGCGTGGCGGCATCGTGCAAGGCATCGGCGCGGCGCTATTCGAGGAATTGCGCTACGACGCGCACGGGCAACTGTTGAACGCGAGCATGGCCGACTACCTGGTGCCCATGGCGTTCGAGCTGCCCGATATCGTCATCGATCACATCGAGACGCCGGTGGCCGGCACGCTGTTCGGCGGCAAGGGCGTTGGTGAAGCAGGCACGGTCGGCGCCGCGGCTGCAGTCGTCAACGCAGTGAACGACGCGCTCGCCCCGTTGCACTGCGTGATCACCGACCAGCCGATGACGCCCGAGCGCGTGTTACAGGCGCTGGGCAAGGTGCAGCCATGAAGATTCTCGCCATCCACGAGAAGACGGTGCCGATCGGCGCGGCGATGGCCAACGCATCGATCGCGTTCGACAGCATGACTGCCTCGGCGGTGGCGGTGATCACCGATCAACGCATCGACGGCAAGCCGCTGGTGGGCTACGCGTTCGATTCGATCGGTCGCTATGGCCACGGCGGATTGCTGCGCGAGCGGTTCATCCCGAGGCTGCTTGCGGCCAAGCCCGAGAAGCTGCTCGATAAGGAAGGCCGGCTCGATCCGTCGCTGGCGTACGACGCGATGATGGCCAACGAGAAAGAAGGTGGCCACGGCGAGCGCGCTGGGGCGATCGGCCTGCTCGACTGTGCATTGTGGGATGCGCGCGCAAAGTCCGAGGGCAAGCCGTTGTGGCGCGTGCTGGCTGAGCGGTACGGCATGGGGCACAAGGACGGGGTGTGCGACGTGTACGGCACGGTCGGCCACTTTCGTCCTGGCGAAAGTCTCGATGGTCTGCGTACCGAGGTGCAGCGCGCGCGCGAAGCGGGCTTCCGGCGCATCAAGATCAAGCTCGGCGGGACCAGCGTCAAAGACGATTGCGCGCGCGTCGATGCGGCGCTGTCGGTGATCGGTGCCGGCGAGCAACTCGCCGTCGACATGAACGGACATCTCGAGCCCGACATCGCCGGCGATTGGTTCCGAGAGATGCGCACGCGCAAGCTGTGGTTCGTCGAGGAGCCCGCGTCGCCGCTCGATTACGCGCTGCTCGGTTCGTTCGCGGCGATGAGCGAAAGCCCGATCGCCACCGGCGAGAACCTGTTCTCGTGGGACGAAGGCCGCAACCTGCTGCGCTACGGCGGACTGCGCGTCGAGCGCGACCTGATCCAGATCGATGTGTCGCTGAGCTACGGGCTGACCGGCTTCATGCGCATCGTCGGCGGATTCGAGGCTGCCTGCTGGTCGCGCAAGAGCTTCTGGCCGCACGCGGGTCATCTGCTTGCCGCGCAGGTTGTCGCCGGTTTCGGCTTGGGCGGACACGAAGCCGCACCTGATGCGAGCCTGCCGTACGGCGGATTCTGGGACGGCACGCGCCTGGAGCACGGACGACTTCGCGCGCCCGAGCTGCCCGGAGTGGGCTTCGAAGGCAAGGCGAACCTGTTCGCCGTGCTGGCGCCGCTGGGTGTGCTCGAGCGCTGATCCGCACGCCCTCGCGCGGACTCGTCGAAAAAGGAGAGTCAATGACACAACGCGAACTCGTCGCGATCGACGTGCGCCCCGGCGCGGCACTGGAGA
>CADECO010000640.1:0-2786 GCA_902825905.1 uncultured beta proteobacterium | reverse complement strand
GATCGGCTGGTACGGCACGGCGATGCTGTGCTACGTCACGCCCAAGGAGCACCTCGGCCTGCCCGACAAGAAGGACGTGAAGGACGGCATCATGGCCTACAAGGTCGCCGCGCACGCAGCCGACCTGGCCAAGGGTTTTCCGGGCGCGCAGATCCGCGACAACGCGATCTCCAAGGCGCGCTTCGAATTCCGCTGGGAGGATCAGTTCAACCTCGGGCTCGACCCCGACACCGCGAAGGACTTCCACGACGAGACGCTGCCCAAGGACAGTGCCAAGGTCGCGCACTTCTGCTCGATGTGCGGCCCGCACTTCTGCTCGATGAAGATCACGCAAGACGTACGCGACTTCGCAGCGAAGACCGGCGTGGCGGAGGCTGAAGCGCTCGCCAAGGGGATGCAGGAGAAATCGCGCGAATTCAAGGAGAAGGGCGCGCAGATCTATCACAAGGCGTAATGCTGACGCGCCAACACATCTGAAAGGTCGGTTCGACGCGCGCGAAATTCCCGCCAGCGCATCGCCGACCCGTCCTGCAAAGGCACAGTGCCTCATCGGCGTGCGAAAGCGCGCCTGCACCCTACGCGGCGGCGTACACTCGTTTCGCGCTGTTTGGATGATTGCCGACTCGTGTTGATGCACCGGGTCGGCAGGTGCGCGGTGATTCGAACGCATCGCCACGACCGAGGACACCATGGACGCGCGACTTGCCTTTACCTCCGGCGGCATGCAGGTTTTCAACGCTGACGGCAGCGGGCGCATCGTGCCCGCCGGACCCTGCTACATCCTGCCGCCGTCCGCGCCGTCGCAATCCAGCACCGTGCGCTGGGAAGAAGGCGGCATCACCCGTAGCGCAACCATCTCGCCGCAGGCATTGCGCGGCTATCTGATGGGCTGCATCGTGCAGTATTCGTAGAGCGGGCGAACCGCACCGCACCGAGCTCGACCGGATACGTTCAAGGCTTCAGTTCACGGCTTCAGATAGCCCGACCAGCGCGGCAACGCCGTCACCAGATCCGGCACCAGTACCATCAGGAACAGCAGCGCCATCAAGACACCGATCAGCGCCCAGCTCTCGCGGATGATTTCGCGCAGCGGAATCCTGGCAAGCGCGGCGAGCACGAACAGCAGCAGGCCATAGGGCGGCGTCACCAGTCCGATCGTGACATTGAAGATGATCACGACGCCGAAGAAGACCGGGTCGATCTTCAGCGCCAGCACGCTCGGAATGAGCACCGGCACCAGCACCAACAGCATCGTGGTGGCGTCGATCAGGCAGCCGAGCAACAGGAACAGGACGTTGACGGTGAGCAGAAAGCCGAGCGCCGAGAGCCCCAGGCCACCGATCCAGGCCGCGAGCGTCTTGTCGAGTTGCTCGGCAGTGACCGCGTAGTTGATCGCGAACGCGCCGCAGATCATCAGCAGAATCACCGCGGTCTGTCGCGCGGTCTCAACGAACACGGCGAGCAGCTTCGTCGCGCTCAGCTCGCGATAGATCGCCCCCGCCAGTACCAGCGCGTAGAGCGCGGCTACCGCCGCCGATTCCGTGGGCGTGAACTTGCCCGAGTAGATGCCACCCAGCAGCACCACCGGCATCCCGAGCGGCGCCAGCGCGCGCAGGACGAGGCGCCTGCGCTCCATCTTGCCAACCGCGTGTTCAACGGGGAAGCGACGCCGCACGGCGGTAAGGTAGACCACGATCATCATCGCCGCCGCCATCAGCAGACCCGGAATCACGCCGGCCAGAAACAGTGCGGCCACCGACACGTTGGCGATCAACGCGTACAGGATCATCGGGATCGACGGCGGGATCATCGGTCCGAGCGTGGCCGAGGCGGCGACGATGGCCGCAGCGAATCCGCGCGGATAGCCCGCCTGCGTCATCGCGCGAATGGTGACCAGGCCCGGACCCGCAGCGTCGGCCACTGCGCTGCCGCTCATGCTCGCGAACAGCACGCTCACGACCACGTCGACCTGCGCCAGCCCGCCGCGGATACCTCCGACCAGGGCATGGCAAGCCGCGAACAATCGATCCGAGATCGAGCCCGCGTTCATCAGATTCGCCGCGAGCATGAACATCGGGATCGCGAGCAGCACGTAGTTGTTGGCGAGCGTGTTGAGGATCTGATCGGCGAGCAGTCCGACATCGCGCCCGGCGGCATACAGGTACGCGAGGCTCGCGACGATCATCGCCAGCGCGATCGGCACGCGCACGAGCGACAGTGCGATGAACACCGCCAGCAACAGCAGGAACGCGCCGCTCATGGCGGGCGCCTAGAGGCGGTCCTGCCAGCCGGCGCGCAGCAGCGTGGCCGCGCGGGCAAGCAGGCGCAGCGCCACGGCCACGACAAATACCACGAAGCAGAAGTACACGAAATCGAGACGCCACTGCAGCGCGGCGGTGCGCTCGCGCCACAGGAACACGATGAAGTCCGCAATCTTGGGTGTGGCGGCCAGCAGCACCAAGCCTGCGAACCCGCATCCAAGTACGCCAACCCAGCGTCGTGCCGCGCTCGGCAGCGTCGAATCCAGCAATTCGAACGCAACGTGATCGGCTAGCCGTACCGCGAACGCGCCGGTGATGAATACGCACCACAGAAACAGCACGACCGCCAGCTCATCGATCCACACCAGCGGCGCGCCGAACAGATAGCGGCGTACGACCCCGAGGAGTATCGCGACGAGGACACCAGCGAGCAACAGCGCGGCCACCCATTCGCCACCACGCTGCAGCCAGAGAAACGCAGAACGCCGGTCCGCGCTAGCGGACACGCATCACCTCTTCCATCAT
>CADECO010000639.1:0-2787 GCA_902825905.1 uncultured beta proteobacterium | reverse complement strand
ACCCCGGTTACCGCCGTGAAAGGGCGATGTCCTAGGCCTCTAGACGATGGGGACCCGTCGAAGTGCTGCTTGCTGCTGACTGGTACGACTGAATGCGGCTTGAGGTTGGTGGAGGTAAGCGGGATCGAACCGCTGACCTTCGCAATGCCATTGCGACGCTCTCCCAGCTGAGCTATACCCCCAACCGAAGCCGCGCATTATATCGGCGCGACAACTCACTGTAAAGAAAGAGGGTTTCGACTCGTCGCGAGCGTGACGAATCGCCGGTCAGCCGCCGGCCAACACCCGATCGAGACTGCTCAGTACCCGCTCCTTTCCGGCCAGCGCCAGCACCCCATTGAGCGCTGGCGTCTGCGGTGTGGCGAACACGATGACCCGCAGCGGCACCGCCAGCTTGGGCATCTTCAGGTTGTGGCGCTTGAGCACGGCGTCGATGCCCTTGCCGATCGCCTCACCGCTCCACTGGCCGATCGCGGCCAACTCGGCGCGCAGATCCTCCAGCGCTGGTCGGGTTTCCGCCGTGACGTGGGTACCGAGCAACTCGGCGCTCGGCGTGGCCGGCTTGTAGAACATCATCGCCGCGTCGGCGAGCGTCTGTGTCGTCGTCGCGCGATCGCGCAGCAACTCGATCACCGGATGCAGCGCCGGACCACCTTCGATGTTCCCGCCGTCGCGGCGAATGCGCATCGCCACGTCGTCCCGTATCGAATCGGGCGCGCGAGTCTTCAGATACTGCTGGTTGAGCCAGAGCAGTTTCTCGGGATTGAACTGCGCCGGCGAGCGACTGATGTGATCGAGATCGAACCACTCGACGAACTGGCTGACCGTGAACACCTCCTCGTTGCCGTGCGACCAGCCCAGCCGCGCCAGATAGTTGACCAGCGCCTCCGGCAGGAAACCGTCGTCGGCATACTGCATCACGCTCACCGCACCGTGTCGCTTCGACAACCGCTCGCCGTCGGCGCCGAGGATCATCGGCACGTGCGCGAACGCGGGTAGCGCCGCACCGAGCGCACGGAAGATGTTGACCTGCCGCGGCGTGTTGTTGACGTGATCGTCGCCGCGGATGACGTGCGTGATGTTCATGTCGAGATCGTCGACCACCACGCCGAAGTTGTAGGTCGGCACACCGTCGGCGCGCATGATCACCAGATCGTCGATCTCGGCATTGGCAACGGTGATGTCGCCCTTCACCAGATCGTCGAACGTAACCGCACCGTCGAGCGGGTTGCGAAAACGGATCACCGGCTCCACACCCGGCGGGGGCGTCTTGCCTTTGGCGTTCTCCGGCCGCCAACGTCCGTCGTAGCGGGGCTTCTCCCCGCGCGCGCGCTGCGCCTCGCGCATCGCATCGAGTTCTTCCTTCGAGCAATAACATGGGTACGCATCGCCTTGCGCGACCAGCCGATCGGCGATCTCGCGATAGCGGGCAAGGCGATCCATCTGGTGGATCGGGCCCTCGTCCCAATCGAGCGCGAGCCAGCGCATGCCATCGAGAATCGCCTGCACCGATTGGGCGGTGGAACGCTCCAGGTCGGTATCCTCGATGCGCAGCACGAACTTGCCGCCGTGGCGTCGCGCATACGCCCATGCGAACAGCGCGGTGCGCGCGCCGCCGATATGCAGGTAGCCGGTCGGGCTCGGGGCGAACCGCGTGCGGACCGTGGCGGTCGCGGTCATGGGGGTGTCCTCGAAGGGTGCGTGGCCGGCACGACCGGACTCGATCGTGCATGACGATGATGGAAGGAGCGAGATTCTACTGAGCGCCGACTCGCCGAGCACCACTTATCAGGTGCGATCCGCGCCCCGCGCGTTGACCCTCGCAAGCGGCGTGTGGGAGAATCCGCGGCCTCTCACGGAAGCAATCTCGGCGCAGCGCACATCCCCGCGTCGAATCCGGAGAGCGTATCGTGCAGGTGGGGCGGTTAGCTCAGCGGTAGAGCACTGCCTTCACACGGCAGGGGTCGCAGGTTCGAACCCTGCACCGCCCACCAAGACCATTCGCGCGGCCGGACCACGGCGTCCGCGCGATACAAGGGTCAGCCGATCGCGCTGCAATCGAAAGCGCCACAAACCAACAAGCCAGACCCGCGGTGCCGCCTCTGCTCCCTCACGTGTGCCCGATCACGCGACCAACGAGGAGAATCCGAGCATGCTGATCCGCAAGTCCGACGCGCTGCTCGTCATCGATCTGCAGAACGATTTCATGCCCGGTGGCGCGCTCGCCGTGCCAAGCGGCGACGAAGTCGTCCCGTTGATCAACGGCCTGGCAAAGCGCTTTTCGCACGTGGTGCTCACGCAAGACTGGCACCCACACCGGCACATTTCGTTCGCCTCGCACCATCGCGGCCACAAGCCGTTCGACACGGTCCGGCTGCGCTACGGCAAGCAGGTGCTGTGGCCCGATCACTGCGTGCAATCGAGCCAGGGCGCGGAGCTCCACGCCGCCCTGCAGATTCCGCACGCACAGCTCGTGCTGCGCAAGGGCTATCACCCCCACACCGACAGCTACTCGGCCTTCCTCGAAGCCGATCGCAAGACCCGGACCGGGCTCGACGGCTACCTCACCTCGCGCGGCATCAAACGCGTGTTCGTCGCTGGCCTGGCAACCGATTTCTGCGTGGCGTGGTCGGCACTCGATGCGCGACGCTTCGGCTTCGCCGCGATCGTGATCGAAGACGCCTGCCGCGCGATCGACATGGACGGCTCGCTCGCCAGGGCCTGGCAAGACATGGCGGAAGCCGGCGCCAAGCGCTGCGACTCGATGGCGGTGGGTTAGCTTGTTGC
>CADECO010000638.1:0-2788 GCA_902825905.1 uncultured beta proteobacterium | reverse complement strand
GGCGCCGACGTGATCGTGCCCACCGGCGGAATTCCGATGATGCTGTTCGGTGCCGCCCCGGGTGCGAACGTCGACGGCGCGCCGATCGTCAACGGCGTCACCGTGGTGGTGAAGATGACCGAGATGGCGCTCAAGCTGCGCCTCATTGCCGGTCTGGGCCCGAGCCGGCGTCCGAGTTCGGGATATTCGAAACCGCCGGCGCTATCGTTGGAAGAATTCTTGAATCACGGCTGAGCGGGGAATATCCGCGCATGAATCCCACGGCCAAAATCTTCCTCACGCTGGGCGCGCTCGCCGGTTTGATCGGCGTCGCCTTCGGCGCGTTCGGCGCTCACGCGCTCAAGGCGAAGCTTTCCCCGGAACTGATGGTGACCTGGCAGACCGCCCTGCAGCACCAGTTCTGGCATGCGCTCGGGCTTCTGCTGGTCGGCGTGCTGGTGTTTCACTGGCCGGCATCCGACCTGTTGAAGTGGTCGGGCTGGCTGATGCTCGCAGGCATCGTGCTCTTCAGCGGCAGCCTCTATCTGCTTGCGCTCACCGGCGCACGCTGGCTCGGACCGATCACGCCGATCGGCGGACTCGCGTGGATCGCCGCGTGGGCAGTGCTGGCGGTGGGGGTGATGCGGGCGTAGGTGCCGGTCACTGGTGGGTGGTCTCGACCATTGCCCTCCTATTACTGACCCCTACCACGCGTTGGCCGCTATGGGCTATGCGTCAGCTCGGCGAAACTTTCCTGGATCGGGGCGTGATCGAGATCGCGGACGATGAACACGATCCGCGAACGACGATCCTCGCTTGGCCACGCCGCCAAGCGGACCGGCGGGTGAAAGACGTGATGCACGCCATGAATCGCCACCGGCGCGGATTCGTCGCGCAGGTTTAGCAGGCCTTTGACGCGCAGCAACTCGGGCCCAAAGCTGATCCGCACTTGTCGCAGCCATTCCTGCAGGGCGAGCCAGTTGAGCGGTTGCTCGGCGACGAGCGTGAACGAGTCGATACCGGTGGAGTGCGCGTGCGGTCCGGCGGAGCGCAGCGCCAGCAAGAACGCGTTGGGCGACTGCCGAACGACCACCGATTCGGCTGCGATCTGGCCATGATAGGCCGACACGATCGGCGCGGCGCGATTCAATGATCGGATCAACGACTCCAACTCCGCCTGGTTGGGGCCCGCCAGGTCGAGCTTGGTCAGTACCACTCGATCGGCCAGCGCAACCTGCTTTTGCGCCTCACGCAAGTCCCGCAGATGCTGCGCGCCGAACGGGGCATCGACCGTCGTCAGCACCCCCCCGAGGCTGCAGAAGTGCGACACGAGAGGATTGGCCAGGAGCATTTGCATGATCGGCGCGGGATCAGCCAGCCCGGTCGTCTCGATCATCACGCGTCTGAATGCCGGTACCGTTCCGGCATCGCGTGCGGCCAGCAGTTTGCGCAGCGATTCCTCGAGGTCGGAGCGGACCGAGCAACACACGCAGCCGCTCTTGAGTACGACAAGCTCACCTTCGACGCGCTCCACCAGCAGATGGTCCAGACCGATGTCACCGAATTCGTTGATGATCACCGCGCTGTCGCCGAACTCAGGCTGGCGAAGCAGGTGGTTGAGCAGGGTGGTCTTGCCGCTGCCGAGGAAGCCGGTGAGAACGGTCACCGGCACGCGCTCGTGCGATCGGTCGGTATCGAACAGACTCATGCAGGTGGGAGGTCGCGAGGGGAGTCTCGGTGCCTCCCATTAGAGCAGACCATCCGGAACGGTGTTGCGCCGGATTGGTAGCGGGAGTTATGGTGCGCGTGTTCGCGCGTGGGAGTCCGAGGAAAAGGAGTGCCGCGGCGGATCAAAAGCGTTTCACTACAACACTGAAAAGGAGAACACAGTGAGCGAGCAACCCGACTCGAAGGTTCAAGCGCCGCAAACGGAATCTGATTCATCAGACCGGCGCAATTTCTTCAAGGTAGCGGGCGTTGTGGGTGCGGTTGGCGTGGCGGGCGCGTTGCACGGCAAGTACGCAACCGCCCCGCTGATCTCCAGTGCGCACGCGCAGACCAGCACGGATAAATGGTGGCCTTCGCGCTGGGGCGCGCAGGACGAAGCCGGTGCGTCGAACTGGATTACCCCGCAGAAGGTTTTGGAAGCGACGCGGACGATCAAGGATGGACGGATCTATCGGATCGGTCGCGACTACCAGGCGGAGATGCCCAACTTTGGTCCGCGTCGATTTACTTTGCGCATTCCAGGGGCTCCGACGGGTGGCCCATTCGGTCAGAACAAACTCGTCTATAACGACGAGTTCCTGGCCACCGAGGTCGGGCAGACGGGCACGCAGTTCGACGGACTCGGTCATATCGGCCTGCAGCAAGGCAAGGACGGCGACAAGTCCGAGATGCGTTTCTACAACGGCCACACGATGCAGGACATCGGCGACTCGACCGGGTTGAAGAAGCTGGGCATCGAGAAGATCAAACCGCTCTTCACTCGCGGGCACCTGATCGACGTGCAGGGTTTGAAAGGGGCAATGTGGGACGCCGGACAGGAGATCAAGCTCAGCGATGTGCGCGCCGCGCTGCAAAAGCAAGGAATGAATGAGAACGACGTTCGCCAGGGCGACGCGATTTTCTTCAATACCGGCTGGGGCAGCCTATGGATGAAGAACAATGATCGCTACGGTTCGGGAGAGCCGGGGCCTGGGCTGGAGGTCGCGAAGTGGCTGGTCGACAAGGGCGTTTGCGTCGTAGGTGCAGATTCTTGGGGAATGGAGTGCGTACCGAACCCCGACAAGAACCTCGCTTTTCCGGT
>CADECO010000637.1:0-2790 GCA_902825905.1 uncultured beta proteobacterium | reverse complement strand
CAACGCACGATCGGCGGCATTGATATGCGCGCTGCTCACCTTGCCGCCAAGCACGGTGCCCGTCGGTTTGACGGGCAACGCATTCATGTACTCCGCGAACTGTGCGTTGGTCACCTCGGTGCGATCGATCCGGAACGACTTGATGGCGACGGCGTGCTCCGGTAGCGCGGCGCGATTCGTGAGGGGATGGCGCTCCGGAGATCCCACTCGATAGCTCCCACCGACGATGCGAACCATCATCGACTGCTGTCGTGCTGAGGCAGGGGCTTTAGTGGCGTAAAACGCTGCTGCCTGCGGAAACTTGGGGGGAGGCGTAGAGGAGGAAGCGGTTTCTGGGTAACCCAAGATTGGTGCGGCGACGCCCATCAGCGCCCACACCACCCCCAGTGCTCGTCGTCGACTCGTCACGGTGCTGCCTCCACAGTCAATAGCTCATCGATGCCAAGCCTGGGCAATCGTGGCGGGACGCGATCCTCAGTGCGAGGATAGCCGGGTTTTCTGATCGCCTGGTACGCGATTGAGGAGAGAACCAAGCCATGCTGGACCGCTCCCCGCGCCTGTTCTGCGCATTGCTGCTTGTTCTGGCTGCCATTGCTGGCCTGGTCGATGCGGCCGGTTTCGTGCTGTTCGACAACGTGTTCGTGGCTAATATGACCGGGAACAGCGTGATGCTGGGGATCGCAGCAGTGACCGGTCGTACCGATACGACCGTGCGCGCGGTACTCGCGCTGCTCGGATTCCTCGCCGGCGCGGCAGTCGGAACGCTGCTAACCGATCGCGCGCAGCGGCAGCAAACCAACGAATCCTGGCCTACGAGCGTCACCGAAGCCGACATGGTCGAGGCGGTCTTGCTGACCACCGCGGCATCGGCGTGGGCCTGGGATCTCCTGAGTTACACGACGATCGTATTCATGCTGTTCGTGAGTTAGTGGTTGGGTGCAGCTCCGTTTCCAATTCAGAGGTTTCGAACAAATACGCTGGCAGCGATGCAGGACTCGTCATCGTTGCGTTAGATCGCCTCACTCCGCTGCTCATGCCTCAGAGCGCGCCATCAGCGGGATCCGCCCTGCGGCACCTCAGTGCGTATCGAACACTGCTTGATACAGCTTCAGCTTTTTTGCGAATCGCGTTCAGCTCCACTTCCGTGGGCCGGTCCGGATCGGCGCACGGCGGCGACGCGCCGAAGCGCATGAGGCATGCCATCAGCAGTAAGCGCGCCTTCGTCGAAGTGAGGTTGCGCCCGCCGATGAACCGATCCCGCGGCGGCGAGAAGCCCTCCGCGTTGCCACGCCCCACGCGCGCGACCGGCAGGCCGCTATGTACCGCCCGCAACAAGAGGCGGTGGCGTGTCGCCGACATCGCGAAGCCGTACGGGGATAGGCCTTCGACCACGAAGCCGGCGAGCGGCGTGCCGCGCAGCTTCGCGTCGATGAGCGCGAGCTTCGATAAGGGAGGCTCGAACCAACGCGGTTACGCGCGCCCGGGAAGTTGCATCCGTCACGCCATCAGCCAGTTTCGCGCCGTCGGGCGCCGCGGCCGCGAGCAGAATTCGCGCTCTCCATATCCATCGGTGAGGGCGCATGAAGAGGGTGCTCATCTACGTTGCGAATCGCATCTGGTTGATCCTGGGTATCTACGCGGTCAGCCTCGTGGCGGGTGCCGCGGCTTTCGCAGTTCTGGAAGACAAGTCGCTCGGCGACGGATTGTGGTGGGCTGCGGTGACGGCGCTCACCATCGGCTATGGTGATCTGACGCCCGCAACGCCGGCGGGGCGCATCGCAGGAGTAGTCTTCGGGCACTTCTGGATTTTCGTGGTCATTCCGATGATCATCGCCAACATCATCATGCACCTCATCGAGGACAAGCACTTGTTCAGCGACGAGGAGCAGCGCGAGGTGCTGCAGCGGCTGCGAGCGATCGATGCCTTGCTGCAGGCCGGCGGCGCGCCACGGTCGGAGGCGCCGCGCGCGCAGCGGATCGGCGTACCTGAGAGAGCGAGTTGACCACCATGCACTTGAGCCTCGATCGCGCGAAGCAGGTGCTCCACTCGCAGCCGTTCAGCCGGCTGGTGGGCGCGGAAATCGTTGCTTTCTCGGAGGGGCACGCCGAGCTGCGCGTGGCGATCACCGAAGCGCTGCTCCAGCAGCACGGTTTCGTGCATGGCGGCGTGGTGTCGTACGCAGCGGACAACGCGCTGACTTTTGCGGGCGGCGCTGCGCTCGGGCCGGCGGTGGTCACCTCGGAGTTCAAGATCAACTTTCTACGGCCTGCCAAGGGCGACTCGCTGGTGGCGCGAGCGAGCGTGTTGCACGCGGGCAAGTCGCAGGCGGTGTGTCGATGCGAGGTGTTCAGCGTCAGCGCGGATGGCGAGAAGCTGTGCGCGGTCGCGCAGGGCACGATAGCGTCGATGGGTCAGCCGCAGGGCGGTGCTTAGTGTCTTGCTCCGACCGACTCTGTACGGTCCTGCGCTCTCACAGCAACATGCGCACGCTCGCCTTCACACTTCTTTTCGGCGCCTTCATTCAGGTTGCCGGTGCTCAGGATCGCCTGGTCACGGTCAAGACGCGGGGCGCGGAATCGATCGCCTACTGGTGGATGCCCAAGGCTGGCGCCGCCGCAACAGTAGTTCTGTTTTCCGGTGGTGCTGGCGGAATCGGCTATCGCGACGGTGAGCCGAAGTCGGGAAATTTCCTGATCCGCAGCCGCGAACACTTTCGGACCGAGAATTTCAACGTCGCGTTGGTGGGAAACCCTTCGGACAAGCGGCAACTCGATGACGCGTGGAGGGTC
>CADECO010000636.1:0-2796 GCA_902825905.1 uncultured beta proteobacterium | reverse complement strand
CCTCGACCGCACCGTAGCGCGCGGTCAGGGCGTGGACGTGGAGCAGAGGGGTCATCAGGGAGTCACGTTGGCCCCAACCTTGCCCCTATCCAGTCTCGGATGGGAAGGACGGCCCAGCGACGCTATTTCACTATCTTCACCTTCCCACCCGCGATCGCGGCCAGCACGTACGGATTCTTGGTGATGCCGTAGTGATTGGTCGACGAGAAGTCGTAGATGCCGGTAGTGCCCTGGAAACCGGCCATGCCCTCGATCGCGTCGCGCACCTTCGGACCGTCGAACGAATTGGCCTTCTGGATCGCCGCCACCGTGATCATCACCGCATCCCAGCCGCGCCCGGCCCAGTTCGGATCGCGATCGCCGTACTTGGCGCGCCATGGCGTGAGGAAATCGTTGATCGCTTTCTTGAGCGCGCCATCGGGCAACGCGTCGTACACCTGCGACGGCGCGGCGACGAAGAAGAACTGGTCGCCCAGCACCTCGGCCACCGGGCGGAACACCGCCAGATCCTCCACTGAGGTGAGCATCTGCGTCTTGAGGCCCAACGCCTTGATGTTCTTGGCGATGGTGAGCGTGGATCCGCCGATGCCGATCTTCAGCAGCGCGCCCGCACCAGCCGCGTTGAGCTTGCCGATCTGCGCCGACATGTCGGCGTCGTCCTGCTTGTACTGTTCGATGCCCGCCAGTTCCAGGCCGTAAGTCGACGCGCCCTTCTCCGCAGCGACTTTCTGCAGATTGGCGTACGGCGTGGGATCGTGCAGCACGCCGACCTTCTTGATCGCGGTGTGCTCCTTCAGGTACTCCATGCGCTTCTCGACTTCGAAGCGAGCCGGCGGGATGGTGCTGAACGCCCATTTAACGTGCTCTTCGTTCTGCGGCAGGATCGAGCACAGCACCATCGGCACTTGTGCGCGCACCACCATCGGCGCCGCGGCGAAGTTGCCCGCTGACACGCATCCGGACAGGAACGCATCGACCTTGTCGGCGATCATCTTGCGATAGACGGTGACTGCCTCCTGCGGCTCGGAGCGGTTGTCCTCGGCGATGAACTGGATCTTGCGGCCGTTCACGCCACCCTTGGCGTTGACGACATCGACCGCGATCTGCACGCCGTCTCGCCAGGCGCGATCGACGGTGGCGGCGTAACCGGTAAGACCTACCGATGCACCGATCTTGTACGTCTGCTGCCCATAGGCCAGCGGCGACGCCAGCGTGGCCGCAACCAATACGGTCAAGCTCTTCATCTGTCCGTCCTCCAGTGCTTTCGAAAGAATTCTTACGCCGGTGCGCCGTACCCGCCGCCGCCAGGCGTCTCCAATACCACGACATCGTCGGGCTGCAGCGTCATCTTGCGCGCCTCGTTGACCGGCTTGCCGTTCACCAGAAAATGACCGCGTTCGCCGGCACCACCGCCTGCCAGCCCGTCCGGACCGGCGTTGATGCGGCTGGGCACGGCATTGAGCAGCCATTGGTCCTTGGTGCGCATATGCCACTGGATCACCTGGCCATCGCCGCCGCGCGTACGGCCGCCACCGCCCGAACCGATGCGCAGTTCCTTCTGGTCGAACACGATCGGCATCGCCGCCTCGAGGATCTCGATCGGGACCGCGGCGACACCGGTGGGATAGCACGTCGCATCGGGTCCGGGTTTGGTCGCGCGCGCGCCCATGCCTCCGGAGTAGTTGAACATCGACGAGGTGAACGGCGAGCCGTCGTCGCGCTTGCCCTGGATCTGCATGGTCCACACCGCGCCCGCACCTTCGGCCAGCACGCGCTCGGGCATCACGTGATACAGCGCCTTGAGGATCGGCATCGGCACGTACATGCCCACCACGTGACGCGCGTTCACCGGCACCGGGTACTCGCAGTTGACGATCGAGCCCTTGGGTGCCATCACCCTGACCGGCGCGAGGCTGCCATGATTGTTCGGCAGCTCCGGGTTGAGGCAGCTGCGGATCGCGAAGGTCGAATAGGCGTGGGTGTAGTTCATGACCACGTTGATGCCGGCGGTGCTCGCGCCCGAACTGCCGGCGAAGTCGACGACGATCTCGCCCTTGTCGTGATCGACCGTCACCGCCGCTTTGAGCGTGATGATTTCACCGCCGGGCACGTCGAACCGACTCTCGCCGTGATAGGTACCAGGCCTGAGCTTGCGGATCGCCGCGCGCGTGGCCTCCTCGGAGCGACGGATCACTTCGTCGGACAGCGCCTCGATGTCGTCCAGCCCATAGCGCTTGCACATCGCGAGCAATCGCTCGCCGCCGGCCGCACCGCTCGACACTTGCGCGGCCAGATCACCGAACACGTGGTCGGGCGTACGTACGTTGCGGCGGATGATGGCGTGCAGCGTTTCGTTTGGCTGACCACGATCGAAGAATTTCAACGGCGGGATCCACAGCCCTTCTTCGTGCACGTCGCGCGCCCCGGCGCCGATGCCGTAGCCGCCGATGTCGGTGTGATGGATGGTCGAACCGACGTAGGCGATGACCTTGGCGCCGTTGAACACCGGGGTGAGCAGCGTGATGTCGAAGAAGTGGCCGGCCGATATCCACGGATCGTTGGTGATGACCACGTCACCCGGGGCAAGCTTGCCTTCGAACAACTGGTGCAGATGCGCGCCGGCGGAAGCCAGCGAGTTGATGTGTCCGGGTGTGCCGGTGTTGGCCTGCGCCACCATGCGGCCGCGAGCGTCGAACAGCGCGCTCGCCAGATCGCCCGCCTCGCGCACGATCGGGCTGAACGCGATGCGCTGCAGCGCCTTGGCCTGCTCGCTCACAATCGAGATCAGGTTCGACC
>CADECO010000635.1:0-2815 GCA_902825905.1 uncultured beta proteobacterium | reverse complement strand
CCCCGAATCGATGGGCCGCCAGACTTACTCCACCTGACGTATTCTCAGGGCTGACAAGCAGATTCGATGCACGCCGATTTGGTGGATGTGAATCACCCCGATCGAGAGACGACAGCAATGCTCAGACACACCCTGCTCACGTTGCACGTTCTCAGCGCTGTCGTCTGGATCGGCGGCATGTTCTTCGCCCATTTCTGCATGCGGCCGGCCGCGGTCGAAACACTGCAGCCGCCGCAGCGCTTGCCGTTGATGGCCGCGGCGCTCGGGCGGTTCTTTCGCTATGTGGCGATCGCGGTGGTGGTGATTCTCGTGACCGGCGTGCTGCTGATCCTGCCGGTGGGCATGAAGCTCGCACCAATCGGCTGGCATGTCATGTATGCCTTGGGCGTCGTAATGGCGGTGGTGTTCGGCTACATCTATCTGAGCCTGTATCCAAAGCTGGTCGCGCACTGCGGCAGTTCATCCTGGCCCGATGCCGGGCAGGTGCTCAATCGCATCCGCCAATTGGTGACGTTCAATCTCGCGCTCGGCGTGATCGTGGTGATTGCCGCGGTGTATGCGGGATGAATCGCCCGCGAAACCGCTACTTCCTGAACACCGCCGAGATTTTCGTCCACGCCCGCTGCGGTAGCGACTTGTCCCACGCAGCATAGCGCGCCATCAGGTCCTGGAAGATCGCGGGATGCGCGACTGAGAGATCGGTCTTTTCGGCCGGGTCTGCTTCCAGATCGAAGAGCTTGGCTATTCCCTTGCGCGGTTCGAGATAGAGCTTCCACTTGCCGACGCGACACGCCGAGTAGCCCGCCAGTTTCCAGAACAGCGCCTCGTGCGGGGCGCCGCTTTTCTGTTGTTTCAGGTAGGGCAGCAGATTGACGCCATCGAGCGGCTGTGCCTGCGTGGTCGAGACGCCGGCGGCGGCCGCGACGCTGGGCAGGATGTCGAGCGTGCTCACCGGCTGCTCGTAGAGCTGGCCCGCCTGGATGTGTCCGGGCCAGCGCATCATGAATGGCATGCGGATGCCGCCCTCGTAGGTCGTGTACTTGCCGCCTGAGAACGGCGCGTTGCTGCCCGGGCGGCTGAGCGCGTTGCCGTTGTCGCTCACGAAGATCATCAGGGTGTTTTCGTCGAGCTTGTGCTTGCGCAAGGCGTCGAGCACCGCGCCGACGACTTCGTCTTGCGCGAGCAGCATCGCGTTGTAGCCGCGCTGTGCGATGTTGGGAATGGACGGTCGCAGCCGCTCGAAGTAGCTGCGCGGAACCTGCAGAGGCGGCACCGGCGAGTTCATCGGATAGTAGAGCAGGAACGGCACGTCTTTGTTGTTCTCGATGAACTTCACCGCCTCGTCGCGGAAGAAGAACATCAGGAACTGATCCACGTCGATCACCTCGCCATTGCGGCGGATCGCGTTCAGCCCTTCGCGCGTCCAGGCGGTGTCCTTGGCCTCGTCGTGAAAGTCGACCATGAGGCTGATCAGCTCCGGATCATCGAGCCGCGTCGATTGCAGGCTGGTGTTGCCGTAGAACACCACCGACTCGTCGAAGCCGCGGTTCTGCGGCAGGAACTGCGGTGCATGGCCGAGATGCCACTTGCCGAACACGCCGGTGCGGTAGCCCTGCGCCTTGAACAACTCGCCGACATTTTTCTCGGTGGTGGGCACGCCGCGGCGCAGAAACTCGGCTTCACCCTGCAGTGGCGTGAGATTGCCGTCGTCATCGCGCACTTCGCGGCGCTCCGGAAACGCACCGGAGGAGACCTGCTGCTCGAAGCCGAAGCGTTGCTGATAGCGGCCGGTGATCAACCCCGCGCGCGATGGACTGCACAGCGGCGCCGAACTGTAGCCGGCGGTGAAGCGCACGCCATCACGCCCGATGCTGTCGATGTTGCGGGTCTCGACCAGTTCGCTGCCGTAGGAAGAGAGATCGCCGTAGCCCATGTCGTCGGCGAGAATGATCACGATGTTGGGGCGGCGATTGGGGGCGGTGGTCATGGTGGGCGAGAGAAGGTGTGCGTGGAGGGTTGAGCGAGAAGGCGCTGTGCGGGCAGAGCTGTGAGGCCGGCGTTGTCCGGGAATGCTTGTCGCGAATGCAGCGATGATAGTGGTTCAATCCGACTTTGCCGCAACGTCCCGCTCGGCTTTGCCCCAGCACCTCCTTCAGCCTTTGCAGCCCGAACTGCCGTGACAGCCGTGTCCACCAGTGGAATGGTCTTCATCGAAGGCGGCGAGTTTTCGATGGGCGCTGCACGCTTCTATCCGGAGGAGCGACCGGTGCGGTGCGTCGCGGTCGAGTCTTTCTGGATCGACGCGACGCCGGTCACCAACGTGGCGTTCGCACGCTTCGTTGCGGCGAGCGGCTACGTCACAGTGGCGGAGCGTCGAGCAGAGCGCCTCCCCAGTGGCGGGTCTAACGTCTTCGTGCAGCCGAACTCACCGGTCGATCTCGCCGATCCGTCGCAGTGGTGGCAGTTTCGCGAGGGCGCTTGCTGGCACCGGCCGTTGGGGCCGGGCAGCGACCTGACCGGGCTCGACGAGCATCCGGTCGTGCACATCGCCTTCGACGATGCTGTCGCGTACGCAACCTGGGCCGGCAAGCAACTGCCGACCGAAGCGCAATGGGAGTTTGCCGCGCGCGGCGGGCTCGATGGAGCGGAGTACGCGTGGGGCAACGCACTCGCGCCCGATGGCCTCATGCTCGCCAATTACTGGCAGGGTGAATTCCCGACTGAGAACACGCGGGCCGATGGCTGGGCGCGCACGTCGCCGGTCGCCACCTATCCGGGCAACGGCTACGGGCTCTACGACATGATCGGCAACGTG
>CADECO010000634.1:0-2820 GCA_902825905.1 uncultured beta proteobacterium | reverse complement strand
CTAGACACTATGACTTTCGTTGAGGGAGGCCGACCTCCGCCGCGAACGCGGGTTAGCCTGAGGCCAGAGCCGCAATGTGCACGCGGCACAGGTGTAACGACGGAGGTCAGCCATGCGATCACCTAACAACATGTTGTACGTCGGTCTGGATGTCCACAAAGAGATCATCGCCCCTGCATATGCACCGGAGGAGCCTGGCAGCGAGGTCATCGCGCTCGGCAAGATCGGTACGCGCCAATGTGACATCGACAAGCTGCTGAGGCAACTGCAATCCAAGGGCCGGCACTTGCGCATTGTGTATGAGGCGGGTCCGTGCGGATTCTGGCTGCAGCGCTATCTACATAAGAAGGGGCTGGAGTGCCAGATCGTCGCCCCTTCCTTGATCCCCAAACGCTCCGGCGATCGGGTCAAGACGGATCGACGGGATGCTCTGCAGCTGGCGCGATTGCATCGGGCCGCAGAGCTCACGCCGATCCATGTGCCGCAGATCGAGGATGAGGCGGTGCGTGACTTGAGCCGAGCTCGCGAGGACGCTCAGCGCGATCTGAAGAGCGCGAAGTTCCGCCTCAAAGCCTTTCTTCTGCGACAGGACATCCGCTACGAGGGCCAGGCCCGCTGGACGCCGGCGCATCTGCGCTGGCTCGCGCGCGTAGTGTGCCCGACACCCGCCCAGCAGATCGTCTTCCAGGAGTATCTACGCACGATCAACGAACAGAACGAACGGCTCGCGCGCTTGGAGCAGGCCCTGCGCGAGCAAGTCGAACACTGGTGGTTGGCGCCCGTGGTGGTGGCGATACAGGCGTTGCGTGGCGTGCAGTTCACCACCGCCGTCACGCTGATCGCAGAACTGGGCGATCTCAATCGCTTCGTTCATCCCCGGCAGCTGATGAGTTATCTGGGACTGACCCCCTCGGAGTACTCGAGCGGCTCGAAACGCCAACAGGGCGGCATCACCAAAAGCGGCAATGCCCATGCCCGACGCGTGCTGGTCGAGAGCGCCTGGGCATATCGTCATCCGGCCAAGGTCAGCGCCTATCTACAAAAACGGATCGGACATCTGCCCAAAGAACTGCAAGATCTGTCTTGGAAAGCACAAGTGCGGCTGAGTAAACGTTATCGATCGCTTTGCGCGCGCGGCAAACACGTCAACGAGGTGGTGGTCGCCATTGCCCGGGAACTGGCCGCGTTCATCTGGGCCATCGCCAAGATTGTTCCGGTCGCTCCCAACGCACAATGATCCATTGCATCTCGATCCACTCGCGCCGAGTCATCGGCACAGACACTGCCCCGGTTCAAAGCGCAATCTTCGAAACCGTTATGAGGCTTCGACCCTCGCTCCTAGATCGAAGCAGGCGCCCGACGGACACAAGTAATGTGGTAACCAACCCACGGATATCAGCATGATCGACCGTCGACTCTACTGGCAGTGTCTGTGCCCATGGCCCGGCCTACCGCCTAACTAGGAACCTCGATCAAAACCTGCGCTCTTGACAACGAAAGTCATATCAACGGTTGAGCTGAGCGGCGCGCGCGCCGACGTATGAGCTTGGCACTTTATCTTCCACGCGGGGAGTTCCTTCGCAAAAGTGGACACCCATGGCTAGGTCTTCTGTTTTTCGAACTCGATCGGTGAACAGTAACCGAGCGAGGAATGAAGTCGCTCGGTGTTGTAGAACTCGACGTAGCTTCGGATCGCGCAACGCAGCTGCTGATCGCTGTGGAATGTTTCTCGGTGATAAAGATCCGACTTCATGCTCTTGTGCCACGATTCCATATGAGCGTTGTCTGTCATCCTCATCGGACGGTTCACGGACTGACTGATTCCGGATTTGCCAAGCGTACGCCGGAAGCTGTCGGCAAGGAACTCCACGCCGCGGTCGCTGTGGAACACCGCGCCCCTCGCCGGCCGGCGTGTCTTCAGCGCCGCGGCCAGCGCTCTTCTCGTGAGCGAGGGCGTTCTTCGGTGTCCCAACGACCAGCCGAGCAACCTGCGCGAATGGCGATCCATGATCGTGGCTAGATAGCGCCATCGCGATCCGACCTTCAGATACGTCACATCGCCCACCCACACTTGATCGGTGCGACAGCTCAGGATGGCGTGAGCCGAGCTTGGCAAATTGCCATAGAACCGCGCCAGTCCAGGCAGCCGGCAATAGAGCTTCGCTGAACAGCCTTGAAGGCCGTGCTCGCGCATCAGGCGTTCCACGCGACGACGCCCGACTCGCTCTCCGGTGCGAACCAGCGAGGCATGAACGCGCGGGCTGCCGTAGGTCTGTCGACTGGCTCGGTGAATTTGAACGATTTTCTCTACCAATCGATCGTCCTCTATCGATCTCGTACTGCGAGCTCGCGCTCTCCAGGCGTAATAGCCCGCCGCACTCACCCTATGCAGACGACACATCACTCTCACCGGGAACGTGGCTTCACAGTGCGCGATGAAGGCGAAGATCTCGCCTTTCGAGCGGAGGTGAACTCGATGGCTTTCTTTAAATCTCATGCTCGAGCTTGAGTCGCTCTTGTTCCTTCTTCATTCGGCGGAGCTCTTTGAGCTCGGCCAGCACTTCCTTATCCACGGCCACACCCTTGGTCACGATCAGTCCCTCGCGCGCCTGTTTGCGCCAACGAGACAACATGAACGGATGGATGTAAAGCGACTGCGCGACATCACCCACCTCCACGCCTGGGAGCTGGCTCAGGCGAACCGCTGTCGCCTTGAAGTGATCGCTGTACTTGTAGGTCGTTCTCGGGCCAGGTCTCGGCATCTCGACACTCCTGATCGTTAGATCAGGGTGTCCACTAGACCGAAGGAACTATCGAGTC
>CADECO010000633.1:0-2823 GCA_902825905.1 uncultured beta proteobacterium | reverse complement strand
AGGCCGACCGCATCGAGCCCCCAGATGAATCCCTGGCTGAAGAGTGATCGGAGCGCGGTGTCGAGGCAGATGAGGCCGATCATCGCGCAGAGCAGCACGATCGAGCCGTACCAAAACAGCCGATCCGCGATGCGCTCAAGCATGGCTTTCCCCCTTTGGCGGTGCCCCGCCCTGACGTGCACGCTTCATTCGTTCGGCGAGTGCCTCGTCGGCGCTCGCAGCGCGGGTGCGTCGGGCAGGTCGAACGCTACATGCCAGCGATGAGACCTTTGATCGGCGCTTCCAACACCACCTTCATGCGCTCTTCGCGGGACATCGCCTCGTACTTCGCCTTCAGCGCGCGCATGTCGTCGAACATCTTGCGGCCCGGCCGCTTGGCCGATTCCTGCTCCTTGATCCAGTCCTCGATCACCTTGCGGTATGCGGCGTTGACTTTTGCTTTGTCCGCCTCGGATAGCTCGATCGACTGGATGCCCTTCGACTGCATGAACGCGCGTGCCCGCAGCGCTTCGTCGTCGAAGTAGAGCTGCGACTCCACCTGCGTCCATACCTGGAACCAATGGTAGAGATAGCGCTTCACATCGTCGGGCAGCTTGCCCCAGTACGCGCGATTGATGCAGTGCTCGTTCGGGTTGGTCCACAGATTGACCACGGTGCGGAATTTGGCGATATCGGTCAGGCGGAAAAGCGGCGCGCCGGCATCGTGCATCGGCGCCACGGCGATCACCCCCGATTGAAATCCCGGATAGAGCTCGGAGATCTTGAGCGAGGTCGGCGCAAGGCCGAGCGAGCCGACGGCTGCGTTGGCCACCTTGCCTACCGACCAGGCGCGCTTGCCCTTGAAATCATCGAATGTCTTGAGCGGATCCTTCGAGAGCAGTTGCTGCGGCGGCGTAAGACCCAGGCGACCAAGCATGACGCCGCGCTTCTCGTAGGTGTCCTTCAGGTAGCGCACGTAGATTTCGTTGAACACCAAGGTTCCCACCGAAGACTCGGTGAAGAGCGTCGGCAGCTGCACGCCGAAGTGCAGATCGAACCCGCCGGGATTGAGCTGGGTGTAGCAGGTGCTCATGTCGGTGAGCCCGGAGGCCACCGCTTCGAACGCGCCGGTTTGCGCGTCGGCGAGCGAGTTCGACCAGAACGGCTGCAGCAGGATCTTGCCGCCGGTGTCCTGTCGCAGGCGATCGATGAGCTTCTCGAGCAGGGCGGGGGCGGTTCCGGCTTTGCCGAGAAATGTGGAGTACCGGATCGTGATCGGCGCGCCGGTGTAGCTGAACGGCGTGCTGAGCTTCGCTTCGCCGTCGAGGTACTTCTGCGCGAGCGTTTTCTCCTGCGCCGCAACCGGCATGGCGACAGCGAGTGCGACCCCGGCCAACCAGGCATGCCCTGCAATGCTCATCGCGCGTCTCCCCTTTTGCGTGACGGCGCCGGTCGCACGGTGCGTCCGGGCTCGACGCGTTGTACTGCCGCAAGCGACAAAGCGTCAAGCCGGCGGAGCGTGAACGATCTGGCCTGCCCCGGAGCTTCCAGTGCGACTTATAACTGGAGTAAGTGTCGCCCGGGGTCCGAAATCCTGGGGCCACTGCTCTACAGGAGGGCGCGCAGTTTGCGGATCGATCCATCGGGGGTGGTAAGCACCGGAACTGTTCCGCTCGATGTCAAGGAGGCGCGCGCCGGCGCCATCGAGATCTGCCCCCAGGCCACCGCCGCGAAACCGTCCGCCGCCTCGGACGCTTGGGCGATCTGTCGATGATGCGCTGCGGCGTCTCCTGCCTGCAAAGCATCGAGTGCCCCTTCCACCAGGCGCGGCTCCACCACGGGTACAACGCCGCGGGCGGCCGAGTGCGCTCTGATCTCGGCCATCATCGAAAGAATCGTCGGCGGGAAGGTGGCGAGGAGGAGCACGCGCCCGCCGTGGGCGTTGATGTCAGCGATCTCGTCGTAGAGCGCTTCATTGGGTTTGAGGATCGGGATTCGTTGGTCGTGCTTCACTGCTTCGATCGCCGGACCGAATGCCGAGCACGTGAAGAGGATCGCGTCAGCACCAGACTGCACGCAGTAGCGCCCGATCGACCGAAAACGCTCGACCATCGCTTCGGTCAGACGGCCGTCGCGTCCGAAATCGGTGAAAAGGGAATCCTCGAGCAGATTGGCTATTCGCGCTTGCGGCCATTGCGCAGCGAAGGCGGCGACGGTCGGATCCATCGAGACCCGGTGGGCGTGGACCAGATAAATCTTCGGATCGGTCATGGGGGGCGGTTCACGATTGAGCGGGAAATCAGTCTACGTGCGCCACGGTATGCTTGCCGCACACTGACTCATGAGGTGCCGCATGTCATTGCGCCGGATGCTTTACGCCTGCACCGCGATGCTGGTCGCGGCGCCGGTCTTTGCACAATCCTGGCCTTCCAAACCGGTGCGCCTGATCGTGCCGCTCGGTGCAGGCGGCGCGAGCGACATCGTCGCGCGCGTGACTGCGGGCAGGCTGGCCGAACGCCTCGGTCAGCAGGTCGTCGTGGAGAACCGACCCGGTGCCGAGGGTGTGATCGGCATGGAGGCAGCCGCGAAGTCTTCGCCCGACGGCTACACACTCGTTCTCGGGTCGAGCACGACGCTCGCAGCCAACTTCTCGCTACGCAGCAAGCTGCCGTTCCACCCGGTGAACGATTTCGCGCCGGTCGCAATGTTCGTGAAGAACGCTTTCAACGTCCTCGTCATCCATCCCAGCGTACCGGCGCAGAATCTGCAGGAATTCATCGCGCTCGCGCGCGCCCAACCCGGCAAGCTGTTCTATGGCACCGCAACCAGCGGCTCCAAGATCTG
>CADECO010000632.1:0-2824 GCA_902825905.1 uncultured beta proteobacterium | reverse complement strand
CAGGCCGAGATACGTGCGATGACGATGCTCGTGCACGAGCACACGGGCCACTTCGCTCAAGGCGGGCGAGGTGTGCCGGGCGAGCGTGATGGAATGACCCGGAGCCGCGAGCGCGCCATGTTCGCGCGTCACTTCGGCCTCGATCGCTGCCATCGTGCGTTCGGCCTCCTCGGCACGCCCATGAGTGATGAGCCAGCGCGGACTCTCGGGCAGCGTGCGACGTACGATGAGGATCGCGATGCCGAGCACCGCGCCTAACGCGAACGCCGCGCGCCATCCCAGTTGCGGACCGAGCGCATCGAGCAGCACGAACCCGAGCCCTGCGCCGAGCGCAGCGCCGATCCAGAAGCTCCCGTTGATGGCCAGGCTCACCCGACCGCGCACCCGTGCGGGGATCAGCTCGTCGATCGCCGAGTTGATCGCGGCGTACTCACCGCCGATGCCGAAGCCGGTGAGAGCACGGCACAGCGCGAAGGTCCAGAAATCGACCGAGAACGCGGTCAGGAACGTTGCGACGGCATACACCGCGAGCGTGATGAGGAACAGGCGCTTGCGCCCGAACCGGTCGGCGAGCCGGCCGAATGCGAGCGCGCCGATCACCGCGCCGCCGACGTAGGCCGACCCGGCCCAGCCGATGCGCTCGGCCGACAGCGCCAGCGTGTCGGGGCGCTCCAGCACCGCGCCGAGTGCGCCGACGATCGTTACCTCGAGTCCGTCGAGGATCCAGGTGATGCCGAGCGCGAGCACGATCTTCCAGTGCCAGCGCGACCACGGCAGCCGGTCGAGCCGCGCCGGGATGTCGGTAACGGTTGCCATCGGGGAAGCGTACGCTCATCCCCAGCACGCCGGGCCGATCGCCCGATCACCGACCGATCGCTCCGCGCAGCCGGCGAGCCGACGCGTACGAGACTCGATTGCCCTTACACTCCGCGCGAATCCAAACTTCGTTCAACAGGGGGAGTCCCATGCTCAACAGGATCCGTGGTCCATTGCGCGCGCTCGTCACGCTTGGCGCCGCGAGTGCGTTGCTTGCCACCGGTATCGCGCAAGCGCAACAGCCCAAGTCGCGGCTGCTCCGCGTGCAGGAAACCAACACCTTGCGCGTCGGCACCACCGGCGATTTCAATCCGATGAGCTATCGCGATCCGGGCAGCAACGAGTTCCGCGGCCATCAGATCGACGCCGCCCACGAGTTGGCGAAAGAGCTCGGCGTGAAGGTGCAGTTCGTCGTCACCGACTGGAAGACGATCATGAACGCGCTGCAGGCCGATCAGTTCGATATCGCCATGACCGGGACGTCGATGAGCGTGGCCCGCGCCAAATCGGGCGGCTTCTCGATTCCGTGGGGCAAGAACGCGTTCTTCCCGCTGGTGCACAAGAAGAACGCCGGCAAGTTCAAGGACTGGGACGATCTGAACAATCCCAAGGTGACGGCAGGCTTCAATCTCGGCACGACGATGGAGCAGTTCGTCCAATCGACACTGCCCAAAGCCACTGCCCGGCGGGTCGAATCGCCCGCGCGCGACTGGCAGGAACTGCTCGCCGGCCGCGTCGATTTCACCGTCGCCAGCCTGATCGAAGGCGCGGCACTCACCAAGCAGCATCAGGACCTGCAGCTGATCCTGATGGACAAGCCCAAGAACAGCATCCCGATGGCGTTCCTGATCCCGATCGACGACATCGTCTGGAAGAACTTCGTCGACAACTGGATCACCATCAAGAAGCAGAACGGTTACTTCGCCGAGCTGAACAAGAAGTGGGGCATCGTCGGGCAGGATTGATGGCCCTCCTTCGTTCCCCCTTGCTGCCCCACCCCTGCGGCCCGGTGCGCGGGGGACGATTGCCCCCGGGAGATTTAGACCCGGGGGAGATTGAGAGATTGAGATAAGCACGCGGGGTTTAACCCCGTTCGCCGCACCGCTCCGTTCAACGCTGCATCACCTCACCACCGGGAGATGCACCGTGAAGAAAGTCCTCGCCCGCACGCGCCTCGCGAGCGTCCTTGCCACCACGCTTACTGGCTTTGCCGCCCTCACCGTCGGGTCCGTCCCGGCGCTGGCGGGCACGTTCGCCGATGTTCACGTTATCAACCGCGCGACCGGCCAACGGCTGCCCGTCTACAACCATGGCGGCAAGCTCTACGTCGCAGGCAACCCCGGCGACCGGTACTCGGTGCAGGTGGTGAATCGCAGCGGAGGACGCATCCTGACCGTTGTGTCGGTCGACGGCGTCAACGTGGGGAGCGGCGAAACCGCCTCGCCGGAGCAGACCGGCTACGTGTTCCACGGCTGGCAGAGCTACGAGATCAACGGCTGGCGCAAGAGCGCGAGCGAGGTCGCGGCGTTCTACTTCACCGCGCTGCCGGACAGCTATGCCGCGCGCACCGACCGTCCGCAGAACGTCGGCGTGATCGGCGTGGCGGTGTTCCGCGAGTGGACCCCGCCACCGCGCCCGCGCCCGCAGTTGCCGCATCCCGCGCCGCAGGGGAATTCGCGCGCACAGCCCTACGACGGCGCCGGTGCATCGGCCAATGACGCGCCGGCGCACGATTCGCGTGCCGAGCAGAAATCAGCGCCCCACACGGCAGAGTCGGCGATGGGAGAATCCCGGTCCGCCGACGCGCAAGCCGGATCGCAGGCGCCTGCCTCGCCGCCGAGCCCCAGCGCTAGCACACCAGCGGAAGCCGAACGTGCCGCACCCTCGGCCCGACTGCGCGATCGCATCGGCACCGGGCACGGTGAACGCGAACACTCGCAGGTGTCGTACACCAACTTCCGCCGCGCCAGTACGGCGCCCAACGAAGTACTGACGACCCACTACCACC
>CADECO010000631.1:0-2828 GCA_902825905.1 uncultured beta proteobacterium | reverse complement strand
CGCCCGACGGCTACACCTACGTCATGAGCTTCAACGGCCCGCTGTCGAACGCGCCGCATCTTTACTCGAAGCTGCCCTACGATCCGATCAAGGATCTTGCACCGGTCATTCGACTGGCTGGCACCCCGTTCGTGCTCGGCGTACCGACCTCGCTGGGCGTCAATTCGGTCAAGGAGTTGCTGGCGTTGATCCGCAAGCAACCGGGCAAGCTCAACTATTCCTCGCTGGGCAACGGCAGTGGAACTCATCTCACGATGGAGTTGCTCAAGACGATGGAGAAGCTGTTCATCGTTCACATCCCGTACGCGGGTGGTCCGGCGGCGGCGCAGGCAGTAGCCACCGGCGAGGTGCAGGCCGCGTTCATGCCGGCGGCAGTGTTCATTCCGCACGTTAGCGCAGGGCGAGTGAAGCTGCTGGCCGTGTCCACGCTCGAACGATTCGCGTTGCTGCCTGACGTACCCACCATGATCGAAGCGGGAATCGCTAAGTTCGACTCCGACGGCTGGAGTGGAATTCTCGCCCCCGCGGGTACGCCCAAAGACGTGATCGATCGCATGAATCGCGAGATCAACACCATCATCGCGGCCCCCGACGTGCGCGAGCGCTTCGCGAAGAGTCAGGTTCGCACCGGCGGCGGCTCAGCCGAGCAGTTTGCCAAGCACATCGCTGACGAGTCCGGCCGCTGGGGGCCAGTGATCAAGTACACCGGGCTGCGCCTGGATTGATCAGACGACGGCGGCCGTCACGTGCGATCCGGTATCAGGTCGCAGGCCGACTGACCGTCTTCTTCTCGCGCAGCGTCACGAACTCTTCGGCCGCAGTCGGATGGATGGCGCAGGTCGCGTCGAACTGCACCTTGGTGAGCCTGGCCTTCACCGCGATCGCCACGCCCTGGATGATCTCGGGCGCATCGGCGCCGACCATGTGTGCACCGAGCACGACGCCGCTCTGCGTCTCGACAATCAATTTCATGAACGTGCGTTCGTCGCGGCCGGATAACGTGTGCTTGAGCGATTTGAAATCCGCCTTGTAGATGTCCGCCTGCGCGTGACGCTTTAGCGCCGCCTCCTCGGTGAGGCCCACGGTGCACACGGGCGGCTGGCTGAATACCGCGGTGGGAATGCTGTCGTGGTCGATCGGCGTGGGAATGTTGCCGAACACGGTGTTGGCGAATGCATGGCCCTCGCGAATGGCCACCGGCGTCAGCGCGAAACGATGGGTCACGTCGCCCACCGCATAGATGTTCTCCACCGACGAGCGCGAATACTCGTCGACGACGACCCCGCCCTCGGCATTCATAGTCACGCCGGCCTGCTCCAGCCCCAACGCCTTGGTGTTCGGCGCGCGACCCGTCGCAAGCATGACCGCGTCGCAATCGATCGTAGCAGTGCCGTTGGTGTCACGAAGCGTCGCGCGCAAGGAGCCATCACCGCGTTTCTCGACGGACTCGACCACCGAGCCGAGCGCGAACTTCATACCCTTCTTGGCGAGTTCGTTCTGCGTGAACGCGCGCACGTCGTGGTCGAAGCCGCGCAGGATCCGGTCGCCACGATACGAGACAGTCACTTCGGAGCCCAGCCCACGGAATATGCCAGCGAACTCGAGCGCGATGTAGCCCCCACCGACGACCAGCACCCGACGCGGCAGTTCGCGCAACTCGAAGGCGTCATTGGAGTTGATGCAATGCTCGACGCCCGGCATTGCGGGCATCACCGGCCACCCGCCGGTCGCGATCAGGATGGTCTTGGCGGTGACGCGCTCGCCGCCCACCTCGACCGTATTTCGATCGAGCAGCCGCGCGCGCGCCTTGTAGCTCTTGACCTTCGAGTTGTCGAGCAGTCGCTGGTAGATGCCTTCGAGGCGCGCGATTTCCTTGTCCTTGTTGGCGATCAGGGTCGACCAGGAAAAACTGCGCGCGCCGACGGTCCAGCCATAGTTGTGTGCGTCTTCGAAGTCCTCTGCGAAATGCGCGGCATATACGAGCAGCTTCTTGGGCACACAGCCGCGAATCACGCAGGTGCCGCCCATGCGATAGCTCTCGGCCACCGCAACGCGGGCACCATAGGAGGCCGCAATGCGCGATGCACGTACGCCACCGGATCCGCCGCCAATCACGAACAAATCAAAGTCGAACGAAGTCATACCGATTGATCGCTGCGAGAGATTTTCGGGAACAAGGGTGGAGCAACGACACAAACAAGAACGCCCCGCGCGAGGACGGGGCGTTGCCGGTCAATACACAACCGGTGCGATCACGACTGGTCGATGAAGCTCTTCAGCCGTTCGGAGCGCGACGGATGCCGGAGCTTGCGCAGTGCCTTGGCCTCGATCTGGCGGATGCGCTCGCGCGTCACGTCGAACTGTTTGCCGACTTCCTCGAGGGTGTGGTCGGTATTCATCTCGATGCCGAAACGCATGCGCAGCACCTTCGCTTCGCGCGGAGTCAGCGAATCGAGCACGTCCTTGGTCACGTCGCGCAGCGACGAGTACATCGCCGCGTCGTTCGGCGCGACCGTAGTCGTGTCCTCGATGAAATCGCCAAGATGCGAATCGTCGTCGTCGCCGATCGGTGTCTCCATCGAGATCGGTTCCTTCGAGATCTTCATGATCTTGCGGATCTTGTCCTCGGGCATCTCCATACGCTCGGCGAGCGTGGCCGGATCGGGCTCCTGCCCCGTCTCCTGCAGGATCTGCCGTGAGATCCGGTTCATCTTGTTGATCGTCTCGATCATGTGCACCGGAATTCGGATGGTGCGCGCCTGGTCGGCGATCGAACGGGTGATGGCCTGGCGAATCCACCAGGTCGCGTAGGTCGAGAACTTGTAGCC
>CADECO010000630.1:1356-2830 GCA_902825905.1 uncultured beta proteobacterium | reverse complement strand
GTCGAGCCGGCCGACTATCACCGCGCACAGGTGCTGGCGCGGCAATGCCGCATGATGTTCCCCGACGTGCTCGGTGAATGCGACGTGCTGCTCGCACCCGCCGCGCCGGGCGAAGCACCCAAAGGCATGCCCACCGGCAATCCGGTGTTCAATCAGGTGTGGACGTTCATGCACGCGCCGTGCGTGGCGATTCCGGCGGGCAAGGGTCCCAACGGGCTGCCGCTGGGCCTGCAGGCGATCGGTCGGCTGGACGATGACGCTCGCACGCTCGCAGCCGCGCACTGGATTCACCAGCGCCTTGCGCAGTGACGCGTTTGCGTTTCGGCGCGAGCCGTACGTTCAGGCATCGCAACAAGGTTGAGCCATCGCAACAAGGAGGAGGCAGCCATGATCGGAAGTGCGTCGACGACGCTGGTGCGTATGCTGCTTGGGCTAGTGCTGAGTGCCGGCTGCGTGGTGCAGACTTTCGCGCAGACCTACCCGGTCAAACCGATCAAGTTCATCGCGCCGTTTCCGCCAGGCGGTTCCACCGACACGCTCTCGCGCCTGCTCGCACTGAAACTCGCCGATGGGCTGGGTCAGCCGGTCACCGTCGAGAATCGTCCCGGCGCGGCGGCGATGATCGGCCTGGAAGCGGCGGCAAAGAGTCCGCCCGATGGCTACACCATCACGCTCGGCTCGAGCACCATGGCCACCAATCCGCATCTGTACAAGCGCGTGCCGTTCGACGCGCAGACCGATTTCATGCCGATCTCGCTGGTGGCCTCCTCCGGTTCGGTGCTGGTCGTGCATCCATCGGTCAACGTGACCAGCGTGAAAGAGCTGATCGAACTGGCCAAGTCCAAACCGAGTCAACTCAATTTCGGCTCGGGCGGCAAAGGCGTGACCTCGCATGTCGCCGGCGAGATGTTCCAGACCATGACCGGCACGAAGATGGTCCACGTGCCCTACAAGGGCTACGGTCAGGCGCAGCAGGATCTGGTCGCCGGACAAGTGCAGCTCGCCTTCGGCGACATGGCGCCGGCGATTCCGCAGATCCGCAACGGCAAGCTGCGCCCGCTCGCCGTCACCACCGAGAAACGCCAGCCGGCGCTGCCCGACGTGCCGACGATGATCGAGGCTGGCATCGCCGGCTTCACCACCGAGATCTGGTGGGCGCTCATGGTGCCGCGCGCCACGCCGCGTGACATCGTCAATCGCCTGAACGAAGAAGTAGGCAGGATCATGAAGCTGCCCGATGTGCAGGCGCGCTACGAGAATCTCGGCCTGAACATCAAGCACACCACGCCGGAGTTCGTGCTCGAACTGCTGAAGGATGAAACCGTCAAGCGCGGCGAGTTGTTGCGCAAGGCGGGGATACAACCCGAATAGAAAGAAAGCTCCGCATGCGCCTTGGATATTTCACGATGCCGGTGCACCCGTTGCACCGCAGCCATACCCAGACCCTCAAGGAGGATCGCGAGACGATCATCCT
>CADECO010000630.1:0-1256 GCA_902825905.1 uncultured beta proteobacterium | reverse complement strand
GATGCCGAGGCGATCGGCATCCTGCATGAAGACCGCAACAAGATGTTCGCCGAGGCGGTCGACGTGATCACGCAGATCTGGGAGCGCGAGCCGCCCTACGACATCGACATTCCCGGCAGCCGCTTTAAGGTGACCACGCGCACCACGCTCGATCCGAAGATCGGCACCGGCATCCTGCCCAAGCCGTTCCAGAAACCGCGCCCGGAGATCGTCGGCACGGTGGTCGCGCCGTTCTCCAAAGGAGTGATCCAGATGGGCATGAAGGATTTCCATCCGCTCTCGGCGAACTTCCTGCTGCCGCACTGGCTGCCTTCGCATTGGCAGAACTACGCCGAAGGCAAGGCCAAGGTGGGCATCAAGGCGAGCATCGAGGATTGGCGCGTGGCGCGCACCATCTTCGTCGCCGACGACGAGAAGGTCGCGGCCGACTACGGCCGCTACAACATGAACAGCCCGTATCGCTTCTACTACAGCCAGCTGCAGACCAAGCTCACCAAAGGCAAGCGGCACGTGGTGTTCAAAGAGTCCGCCGAGCAGCCCGATGAGGAGATCACCTACGAGTTCGTGCTCGACCGGTTGTGCATGTACGGTACCGTCAACAAGGTGGTCGATCAGATCCTGGCGTTGCGCGAGAAGATCGGCGATTTCGGTGAGCTGGTGTACGCGGGCATGGACTGGGTCGACGAGAAGCTCGCCCGGCGCTCGATGGAGCTGATGGCCACCGAGGTCATGCCGCGGGTCAATGCCGCGATCGCGAAAGAGAAGCACCAGCCGGTCGCGGCGGCAAAGTAAGCGCACAGCCTGGCAACGACTGCGCCATCAACACCCACTCCAACGGAGGAGGCCGATGTACATCCAAGCCAACGGCATCAAGTTCCACGTCGCGATCGACGGCCCTGAAGGCAAACCCTGCGTCACCTTCGTCACCGGCATCGCCAACGACCACACGCTGTGGAACGCAAGCGTCGCGCCGCTCGCGCGCGACTATCGCTTGATCCGTATCGACACGCGCGGCCACGGACTGACCGAGGCCACGCCTGCGCCCTACTCGCTCAAGCAGCTTGCCGATGACGTGATCGCGGTGTGGGACGCGATGGGCGTCGACCGCTCCACGCTGGTCGGTCTGGGTCTGGGTGGGATCGTGGTGAGCGAGGTCGCGCTTGCCCATCCGCATCGGATTCGCGGCCTGGTGCCGGTGAGCTGCCGGGCAAAGATGACGCCGCAGCCGGCGCCGGCCGCGAGCTCGGGCGGCGATT
>CADECO010000629.1:1162-2832 GCA_902825905.1 uncultured beta proteobacterium | reverse complement strand
GGCCTCTGCTCGCGAGCCGCTGCCTTCGCGGCCTAGAGCGTCGAGGAGATCAGCTCCTGCGTGCCGGTGGCCGAGGTGTAGCCGTTCTTCATCACGATTAGCACCGAGTCGCTCTTGTTGAGCATCGCGGAGGAGACGCCCGAGAGGAAGCCGTTGTGCCAGAACCCGCCGTCGCCCATGATCGACAGCGTGCGTCCGCCTTGCATCGGCGCGACGCCCGCGGCGCTGGCGAGGCTCATGCCGTAGCCGAGGATCGAGTTGCCCGACGAGAACGGCTCGAATGTCGCCAGCGCGTGGCAGCCGATGTCGGCGGCGATGTGCGGCTTGCCGACCTCGCGTTCCGACAACTTGAGCGCCGCGAACACCGGCCGCTCGGGACAGCCGACGCAGAACGTCGGTGGGCGCGGCGGCATCGCGTTGCCGAGCGCTTCGTTGGCGCGTTGGCGCAGCGCATCGGCTGCGTCGACCCATTGCCGGCCCCGTGTGGCTTGCGCGCGATCGCCGTGCTTGTCGATGAATGCCGCGAGGCCACGCGCGATCGCTTCGGCGGTGTACTCGCCGGCCATGGCGAGGCAATCCTTGCCCGCGAGCCGCGTGTTCAGATCGGCGCGGCGCAGGATCATCGCCACCTCCTGCTCGATGAACTCAGGCTGCCCTTCTTCGATCACCAGCACCGCACGCTTGCCGGCGCAAAATGCAGTGATCTCCTCGGGCACCAGCGGATACACCGCGTTCAGCACCAGGATCGGCAGCTGCGATTGACCGAACGCGTCGGCCAGGCCGAATTGTTCGAGTGCACGGGTGAGGTTGTTGTAGAGGCCGCCCTGCACGATCAGGCCAAGCGACTCGTCCTTGCCCGGCAGCACTTCGTTCAGCGCGTGCTCGCGAATGAACTGGCGCGCGGCCGGAATGCGCTTGTCGAACTTCAATTTCTCCTGCCGGAACGTAGCAGGTGGATGCGCCAGCCGGTCGTAGTAGAACGCCGGCGGACCTTCGAGCGGATGTCGGGTCGATATCGCCGGCGCCTTGTTGTCCTTGGCGTCGAACGCGCCGTGCACGTGGCAGGCGCGGATGCGCAGTTCCATCACCACCGGCATGTTCGAGGTTTCCGAGAGCGCGAAGCCTTCTTCCACCATGCGCACGATGATGGGCAGATCGGGCCGCGGATCGAGCAGGCACATCGAGCTCTTCAGGCACATCGCGTGGGTGCGTTCCTGGATCACGCTGGCGCCTTCACCGTAGTCTTCGCCGACGATGATCATCGCGCCGCCCACCACGCCGGGCGACGACAGGTTCGAGAGAGCGTCGGAAGCGACGTTGGTGCCGACGATCGATTTCCACGTCACCGCGCCGCGCATCGGGTAGTTGATCGAGGCGCCGAGCATCGCCGCGGCGGCCGCTTCGTTGGTGCACGCCTCGACGTGCACGCCCAATTCGTCGAGATAGTCCTTGGCCTGGACCATCACGTCGAGCAGGTGCGAAACCGGCGCGCCCTGATAGCCGCCGACGTACGACACGCCCGATTGCAGCAGTGCTTTGGTGACTGCCAGGATGCCTTCGCCGACGAAGGTGTCACCGGCACCAAGCTTGAGGGATTCGATCTCGGCGGAAAACGAGCGTTCCATGGCGTGGTTGCGATTGCAGGGGCGAGGCGCGAGACTACTGCATGT
>CADECO010000629.1:0-1062 GCA_902825905.1 uncultured beta proteobacterium | reverse complement strand
CCGGCAGATCGCGCGGCTGGGTGAGATGACCTGGAAGGGCATCTACTCGGTGATCGCGATCGTGGGCTTTGCGTTGATCGTGTGGGGCTATGGCGAAGCGCGCGCCGCCCCAACCGTCCTGTGGAATCCGCCGCTGTGGACGCGGCACCTCGCCTCGCTGCTGACGCTCGTGGCATTCATCCTGATCGTCGCGGCCTACGTGCCGCAAACCCGCATCAAGGCGGCCGTCGGGCATCCGATGGTGGCTGGTGTCAAGACGTGGGCGTTCGCGCACCTGCTCGCCAACGGCACGCTCGCGGACTTGTTGCTGTTCGGCGGGTTTCTCGTCTGGGCGATCGCCGACTACATCGCCGCGCGCCGGCGCGATCGCGCGGCGGGAACCGTCTACATCAAAGGGCCGGTGTCACGCGATGTGACTGCCGTGGTGATCGGCGCTGTCGGCTGGGCGGTGTTCGCGCTGTATCTGCACGCGTGGTGGATCGGCGTGCGGCCGTTCTGATCGGTTCGCGCGCGCTGACTCAAGCCTCGCGCTCGTCGCCGATTTGCGCGCCCTTACTTCCTGCGAATCGCCACCGTATCGAGCTTCATGCGCTCGCGCACCGGCAGCCCCGACACTGCCACGCATGTGCGTGCAGGCTTGTGTGGCGCGAAGCGCTTCTCGTAGACCGCGTTGACGCGCGAGTAGTCCTGCATGTCGGTGAGGTAGAGCACGGCTTTGACGACATCCTTCAGCGTGCAACCTGCCGCAGCCAGGATGCGCTCGGTATTGGTGATCGCCTGCTCGGTCTGCTCGATCACGTCATCCGATACGACTTGACCGGTCTTGGGATCGAGCCCACCCATCCCCGATGAAAACACCCATTCGCCCACCGAGGCGGCGTGCGAAAACGGGCCGGGCGGATTCGGCGCATCGGGGGCGGTGTGCAGATTGATTTCGAGCATGGTCGGGTCCTCGTTCGTTGGATGTGAGCGGTGATCAGCTTGCGAGCGCGACGCCTTGCGATGCCAGCCATTGGCGCAGTCGGCTGGCGGTGGCGAATCCGCTGAAGCGATCGGTGAGCC
>CADECO010000628.1:0-2832 GCA_902825905.1 uncultured beta proteobacterium | reverse complement strand
CCTCGTTCCGCAAGAACGGCGTGGCGTAACGCGGGAACGTAACGCCCGCGGAAGAACGCCCCAACAATCAGCGCACAAGCTGCGCTGCATATTCGGCCCCCTCCTTCTCTAGCGACGTGAGTCGCGCGAGAGAGGGAGGGCGGGGGGCGGGAGAGCGTCCCGGTTGGCGGGGGGGCGGGAGAGCGTCCCGATTGGCGGGGGGCGGGAGAGCGATAGCAATGATCGAAGGATTCAAAGAAAAGCGCGTGACCATCGGCAGCGCGTCGTGGTCGGTGCATACGGCCGGGCAGGGGCCGGCTGTGCTGCTGCTGCACGGTTATCCGCAGACGCACTACATCTGGCGTTTCCTCGCGCCCGAACTGGCGCGCGAGTTCTCGGTGGTCGTCCCCGATGTGCGCGGCTACGGTGCAAGCGATGCGCCGACACCGCTTCCTGATTCATCGAACTACTCCAAACGCACGCTGGCAGCCGAATGCGCCGCGTTGATGAGCAAACTGGGCCATCAGCGATTCGCCGTGGTCGGACACGATCGCGGCGGCCGCATCGCCTACCGCATGGCGTTCGATCATCGCGCGCGCGTGTCGAGGCTGATCACACTCGACATCATTCCGACCGGCGCGAATTGGGAGGCAGCCAATCCCGGCTTCGCGGTCGGATCGTTCCACTGGGGGTTTCTTGCCCAACCCGCGCCGTTTCCCGAACGCATGATCGGCCACGATCCGGACTTCTTCCTTCGCCATCTGGTGAAGAAGTGGACCGGTATCGAATCGCGCATGACCGAAGATGCGCTCGAGCAATATTGCGCGGCGTTTCGCCGCCCCGAGGTCATCGCTGCGAGCTGCGCCGACTATCGCGCCGGCGCCACCATCGACAACGATCTCGATCGCGTCGATGTCGCGGCCGGGCACAGCATCGAGTGCCCGCTGCTCGCGTTCCTGTCGAACGCCTGGAGCGACCGCAAGCGGGTGGCCGCTGATCCGCTGGAGATCTGGCGCCGTTACGTGCGCGACGTGCGCGTCGTCCACACGCAGTGCGGGCACTTCATTCCGGAGGAAGCCCCGCAAGACGTGATCGAGCCGATGCGCGCGTTTTTGCGCGGCTGACCGTCTGCCGCAGCACGCTGCGCGGAGGGAATCGGCGCGCACTCGCGCCGCAGATCAGGCCGCCGCGATCTCGAACTGGAACGCCGGCACCAGCAGCGCCGCAAACGGCCGCACTCGCTCCAGATGCCGCTCTTCATAGAAGCCCGCGCGCTCCAGCAGGTTGAGCGTGCCCAGCACGCGGCCGTCCCACTTCACCGGCACGTTGAGGATCGACTCGCACCCCAGGGAGAAGATCAGCTCGGCGTCAGCGAACCCCCAGCGGATGTCGTCGGCGTTGCGGCCGACATAGGGCTTGCCCTCACCCAGCACGTGGCGTCCCCAGGGCGTCTGCCGGTGCGTCTTGAACCCGCCGACCGGATAAACGTCGGGGCGACTGCTGTACACCCGGCGCACTTTTACCCCATCACGGGCGAGCACCATCATCGTAAACAGACGATGACCGACGCTTTGATTCAGCGCCGCATCGACGGCACGGTAGAGCGGCTGCGGCTGGCCGAGCAACTCCGCAGCCTCGATGCAGCGAAGCAGCGCCGCCGGCGCGTCGGCGATCTCGCCCCCGCTCATCGCGTGCGCTTGCGAGCGGCGCCTGATGAGGCGGTGCGGCGCGACGCGTTCCGCTTCGGGCTTGCTGCTGCGCGTCGATCGAGCAGCCGCACCAGCGCATCGAGTCCGACGATGTACGAGTCGACCCCGAACCCGGCAGCGTAGCCGACGGCCTTTTCGGCCAGGATCGAATGCAGGCCGCGCGTCTCGATGTTGGTGATGTGCACTTCCACGTAGGGCATGTGCGGCGCGATCGCGCTCAGACAATCGCGCATCGCATATCCGGCATACATGAACCCGGCGGGATTCATCAGCAACCCGTTGCAGCCATCGTCGAGCGCTTTGTAGATTCGTCCGATCGCCTCGCCTTCGATGTGCGAGTAGAAGATCTCGATCGCGCAACCGAGCCGGTCGGCATGTGCGCGTACGATCGCATCGAGCTGCGCGGCGGTCGTGCTGCCGTAGAGATGCGGTTCACGCCGGCCGAGGAAAGTAAGGTTGGGGCCTTGAACCAGCAGGATCTTGTGGGTCATTCCTGCGCCCCTTGCGAGACGATGCTGCCGCGCTCGATGGCGTAGGCGCGATCGAGCAGGTCGGCGATGTGTTTGCCACTCGAATCGGCAATGACGATCGCGACACCCTCGGCCTTGAGTCGCGCCAGGATCTCGGCGATGCGTCGCGCGAGCACCGGCGCCACGCCTTCGAGCGGCTCGTCGAGCAGCAGCATCTTGCGCCCGCACATCAGCGCGCGCGCGAGCGCGACGAGCTTCTGTTGTCCGCCGGAGAGCTGTGAGGCCGGACGACTCGCGAGCGGTTTCAACTCGTGGATGACGTCGTAGATGAACGCCAGCCGCTCGCGTGCGCCGGACAACTCCTTGGCCCACACGGGCAGCAGGATGTTCTCCTCGGCGCTGAAATCGGGCACCAGCCGCCGGTCTTCTGGCATGTATCCGAGCCCCAGTCCGACACGCTCGTGCGGGGGCAGCGGCTTGAGATCGGCACCGTCGAAGGCCATGTCGCCCGCGCGTACCGGCACCAGCCCCATCAGCGTCCGCATCAGCGTGGTCTTGCCGGCGCCGTTGCGCCCTATCAACGCTGGTAGCGTACGACCGGGTACCGCCATGCCTGCGCAACGCAGGATTTCCGAAGGACCGATATTCGCCGAGAGATTGCGGATCGAGAGCAT
>CADECO010000627.1:1331-2834 GCA_902825905.1 uncultured beta proteobacterium | reverse complement strand
TCATTGCGGCGGCCTCTCGAAGTGACGGGTGTCGAGGCTGTCGAAACGTTCGCGCACCTGGAAGAAGAACACCACCAGGATGATCATGCCCACCAGCACGTCGAGCGCGATGCCGAGCTCGACGATCATCGGCATGCCGTAGGTGGCGCTGGTGGCGGCGAAGAACAGGCCGTTCTCCATCGCCAGAAAGCCGATCACCTGCGGCACTGCCTTGGAGCGGGTGATCATCATCAGGAACGACAGCAGCACGCTCGCCAGCGCGATGCCGAGCGTGGTGCGGGTGATGGTGCCGGCGAACTCCGAGATCGGCAGCGCGACGTTGAACGCCACGATCACCAGCGCCAGACCGATCAGCATAGTGGTGGGAATGTTGACCAGCGACTCGGTGTCGAAGCGCACATGCAGGCGCCGGATCAGCCGGTGCAGGATCAACGGCAGTGCCACCACCTTGAGCACGAAGGTGATCAGCGCCGAGGCGTAAAGATGGGTCTGCGCCGCGATCACGCCGACGAAGCAGGTGGAGACCGCGAGTACCAGTCCTTGCATCGCGAACAGATTGATCAGCGACAGCACCCGGCGTTGCGCCAGCATGGCGAACGCGAGCAGCAGCAGCACTGCCGCGAACAGATTGATGATCTGCTCGGCCAGTACCGGGCTCATCGGGTGCTCACCAGTTTCATGGCCGGTCCGGCAGCCTCATGGCTTGCCCAGGAGAAATTGCACCAGCAGTGCGAGCACCGCCAGCATGAACGCGGTGCCGAGAAACTCCGGGGCCCGGAAGATGCGCAGCTTGGCACTTACCGTCTCGATCAGCGCGAGCACGAATCCGCCGATCGCGAGCTTCGCGATCAGCAGCGGCAGCGCGGCCAGCACCGCCACCGGCTCCTCCACCTGCGCGATGCCGAACGGGAAGAACAGCGTGAGGCCGATGCAGGAGTAGACGAACAGCTTGAGCGCCGCCGCCCACTCCATGATCGCCAGATGCCGTCCGGAGTACTCGAGCAGCATCGCCTCGTGGATCATCGTCAGCTCCAGATGCGTGGCCGGATTGTCGATCGGGATACGCGCGTTCTCGGCAAGCGACACCATCGTGAATGCCACGCCGGCCAGCGCGAGGCTGGGATAGATGCCCAGCTCCATCGAGCCGAGCTTGCCGACAATGGTGGCGAGCGAGGTCGACTGGCTGAGCAGGGCCGCGGTGAAGAACACCATCAGCAGTGCCGGCTCGGCCAGGAATCCGACCATCATCTCGCGGCGCGCCCCCAGCGTGCCGAACGATGTGCCGACGTCCATCGCGGCCAGTGCCATGAACACGCGCGCGGTGGCGAGAATGCCCACCAGTGCGATCGCATCGGCCGCCGGGGCCACGGCCTGGTTGATTGCAAAGCTCGGCACGATCGCCGCGGCCACGCACAGCGACCCGAACACGACGTAGGGCGCCAGCCGAAACAGTGCCGAGGCGTTGTGAGCCAGCACCGGTTCCTTGATGAACAGCTTGCGCAG
>CADECO010000627.1:0-1231 GCA_902825905.1 uncultured beta proteobacterium | reverse complement strand
TGAAAGAACGGTTCGAACACCACGCGAATCGGCTGGCCGAATCCTTCGGCGGTGTCTTGCATGCGCGGGGTCTGCGCCGGAAAGCCGCAGTCCCAGGCGGGGCCGCGACGCAAGCCGACACCGAATAACTTGCGCACCACGAGCCATACCAGCGCGGTGAACAAGATGGTCAGCGCGAACACGATGAACGGGCTGTAGCTGGCACGCGCGGGCTCGATCGGCGCGAGGAACACCCAGCTGCCGGCCTGGGTGATGCTCGACAGGTCGTAGTCGATCAGCAGCCGCACCGCGTCGTCGACCAGATCGATGACCTGAACCGGAAAGATGCCGAGCAGCACGCAGGGCACGGCGAGCCATACCAGGCCGATCCGCTCCCAGCCGCTCGCGTCATGCGCCTCGCGCAGCTTCTCCTCGCGCGGCTGGCCCAGGAAAACGATGCCGTAGAACTTCACCATGACGTAGCCGGCCAGTGCCGAGGTCAAGGCGATGGCGGCGGCTGCGATCGGTACGAACATGTTGAGATAGCCCTGCGGCAGATCGGGCGTGAACAGGAACGCCTGCAGCAGCAGCCACTCCGAAACGAAACCGTTGAGCGGCGGCAGGCCGGCGATCGCGAGCGTGCCGATCAATGCCGGCCAGGCGACCCACGGCATCGAGTGGATCAATCCGCCGAGCTTACCCAGCGCCCGCTCGCGCGTGGCGTGCAGCACCGAGCCGGTCGCCAGGAACAACAGCGCCTTGAAGAACGCGTGATTGAGGGCGTGATAAAGCGCGGCGAGCAATGCCAGTGCCGCCAGCGCCTTCATCTCGAAGCCGAAGAAGATGATCGAAAGCCCGATGCCCGATGCGATCAGGCCGATGTTCTCGATCGACGAATACGCGAGCAGGCGCTTCATGTCGCTTTGCACCGCGCTGAACACCACGCCGAACACGCCGGCGATCAGTCCGAGCGCGAGCACGATCACGCCCCACCACCACAGCGGCTGGTGCAGCAGGTCGAAACTCACGCGCAGCAGCCCGTAGATCGCGGTCTTGAGCATGACCGCGCTCATCAGCGCCGACACCGGCGAGGGCGCGGCCGGATGCGCTTCGGGCAGCCAGGCGTGCAGCGGTACCAGCCCGGCCTTGGCCGAGAAGCCGATGAGCGCCAGCACGAACCCGGCCGTGGCCCAGGCCGGCGACAACGTCGTGGCGCGCATGCCCTCGAAGGTGTACGGCCCGGTGCCGTGCA
>CADECO010000626.1:0-2837 GCA_902825905.1 uncultured beta proteobacterium | reverse complement strand
GGCGGATCGCTTCGACGGCCCGGTCTGGATGCAGCGCCATGCGTCCGCCGAGAAATCGCTCCGGCGACAGATAGCCGAGCACCAGGTCGGCGTCGGTAACGGTCGGCTCCTCGCCCCCCAAGCCGTAACAGGCCGGACCAGGCATCGACGAGGCGCTTTTCGGTCCGATGCGCAAGCGCCTTCCGTCCAACCACGCGATCGAGCCGCCCCCCGCACCGATCGAAGCGAGATCGACCATCGGCAGGCGCAGTTGATATTGATTGAGCACCGTCTCCTTGCTGTAGCCCCAGCGCCCCTGCTCGATGATCGCGACCTTGAACGTGGTACCGCCCACGTCGGTGGCGATCACATCGGGCATGTCCAGCTCGCGCGCGATCGCCGCGGCGCCGACGACGCCCGCTGCCGGCCCCGACTCGATGGTGAAGATCGGCACCGTCTGCTCGGCCGTGGCGACCCCGCCGTTAGCCTGCACGATGAGCAGCCGCTGGCGCAGCCCCGCCTCGCGCAACGTCGCCTCGAGACGACGCACGTACTGGTCGATCACCGGCCCGACGTAGGCGTTGAACAGCGCGGTCGCACTGCGCTCGTACTCGCCGATCACCGGGGCAACGTCGGCCGACAGCGTGACGTGAACGCCGGGCAGCGTCTCGCGCAGGATCGCCCCGACGCGATGTTCGTGCGCGGCGTTCTGGTGCGAGAACAGAAACGCGACTGCCACCGCCTGATAGCCGGCCGCGGCGATGCGCGACGCGATCTCGCGCACGGCGGCTTCGTCGAGGGCCAGCACCACCCTGCCCTCGGCGTCGATGCGCTCGGGCACCTCGAAGATGTCGCGCTCGTCGACCAGCAATCGCGGTTTCTGCGTAAGGCGGTAATGGTGCCGCTCGAACACGCTCAGCCCGGCCACGCGTCCGGTCGCGCGCATGATGAGCAACGTGTCGCCGAAACCGCGCGTGGTGATCACCGCCGTCTTGGCACCAGTGAACGCGAACACCGCGTTGCTCGACTGCGTGGTGGCATGGACCATGCGATCGGCCTGCGCCAGAAGCTGCGGGACCGCGACGCCCACGCTCCGCGCGGCATCGGCCAGGCCCTCCATCACGCCGCGCTGCAGGTCGTCAGGCGTCGACAGCGCTTTGCCGGCGTGCGTCTTGCCGGAGCTGGCATCCATCACCACGACATCGGTGAACGTTCCGCCGATATCGACGGCGACGGTGTACATCGAAGAGTATTCCTGGAGCGGGCACGCGAACAGGACGCGCGTGGTTCGTCACGATTCGATCGCAGCAGATTCGCCACGCTGGATCTTTACTGTGAATCGTGCGCTGCGCGCAAGTCCCCGCGTGATGCCGCCGGTCCGTCGAGATTGTCAGCAAGCAACTCGAGCAGGCTCTGCATCTTCCTGTCCCACTTGAAATGGGCGGCGCCGTCATCGAATGTCTGCCGGCAGTTCGAACAGCTCGAGGCCAGGATGTCCCCCCCAGCCTGATCGATCTGCGCGATCTTCAGCTGGAACGCCTTGTAGCGCACCTCGTCGGCCCGGTGAATGGCCACCACCCCACCGCCGCCGCCGCAACAGTGTGCGAGATCGCCGGTGTCGGCCGTATCACGACGCTGCAGGCCGAGCGCGTCGAGCACCACGCGTGGAGCCTGGGTGGCACCACCACGGCGCGAAACCTGACACGGGTCGTGGAACGTGACGGTCGAACCCAGCTTGCGAGCGCGGATGCGTCCGTTGGTGATGTTCTCGGCGAGAAACTCCGAGATATGCAGCACGCGGAACGGCAACGGCCGGCCGAGCATATTGGCGCCCTGCCAGCGCAACGCGGTGTAGGCGTGGCCACACTCGGGCAGGATCAGCACCTTCGCTCCACAGGCGATCGCAGCGTCGATCAGCTTCATGCTCATGTCGCGTTGCCATTGCAGGTTGCCCGAGAGCATGCCGAAGTTGGTCGCCTCGTAACCATGCGTCGAGATCGTCCAACTGTAGCCGGTGTGATTGAGGATCTTCGCCGTTGCCACCAGCGACGCCGGGTACTTCATGATCTCGATCGACGAGAAGCTCACCAGCACCTCCGCGCTGGGCAGATCCACGTGGATGTCGACCTCGTGCTCGTCGGCCAGCCACTCCAGCCGGTCCTTGAACACCTTCGGGGTCGCCCCCAGTGGACTGCCTTCGCGCTCGGCACGTTCGGCAACCGCCCACAGTTCGTGCGGGACCAGCCCGGCGGCGAACATGCCGTGACGCGCCATCCCGACCAGGCTGGCGATGTCGATCCCCATCGGGCATACGAGCGAACAGCGGCCGCACAGGGTGCATGAGTCGTACAGCAGCTCCTGCCAGCGTTCGAGTTGCTCGACCGTTACGTCGGGCCTCCGATCGAAGATGCGGCGCAGCCAGGCGAAGGGGCCGACCGTGCGCTGATACGCGCGCTTGAACGGTTCGATCTTGTAGATCGGCGTGTATTTCGGATCGTCGGTTTCCAGATAGAACGGACAGGCCTCGGCGCAATTCCCGCAGTGGATGCATGACTCGAGGTACGCCGCGGCCGATCGACCGAAGTCCTTGGAGAAAGCTGCCATGGCAGCCTGCACCCGCTCAGTGTCGGGGCGATCGCCCTGTTTGTCGTATCGCACCGCGGGCTTCTCGACCTTCAGCGGCCGCGTGTCCTGATCCGGTGAACGATCAATGGTGCTCATTGGATTGCCCCTGAAGCTCGATCACCCCCGTGACTCGTCACAGGCTCGCGCCCTTGCGCGAAAACGCAGCACCCGTCAGGCCACGCGAAACGAACACCAGGAACGCGTGCGCGAGCTTGCCGAACGGCAGCCAGATC
>CADECO010000625.1:0-2841 GCA_902825905.1 uncultured beta proteobacterium | reverse complement strand
TCGCGGATCACCTGGCGAAACTCCTCAGGCGTGCTCGCGATGATATCGAGCCCTCCACCATTGAGCCGCTCGCGAATCTCGGGCATCGACACCACCTTCATCAACGCCTCATGCACGCGCGCGACGATGTCGGCCGGCAGGCCCGCGGGCCCGACCACGCCTTGCCAGGCACCGGCCTCGTATCCCGGGAAGCCGGCCTCTGCGATCGTCGGCAGATCGGGATAGTTCGTCGAGCGCTTGAGACTGCCGACGGCAAGCGCGCGCAGCTTGCCGGCCTTTACGTGTGGCATGAGATTGGCCTGATCGCCGATGGTCATCGTGAGCTGGCCCGCGAGCAGGTCGGTCACGACCGGTCCGCCACCCTTGTACGGCACGTGGACGATGTTGATGCCGGCCAGACTCTTCAAGTGTTCGGCGGCCAGATGCGGCGCACTGCCCGATCCGGCCGAACCGTAGGTGAGCTTGCCCGGTTGCGCCTTGGCGAGCGCGATCAGATCGCGCACCGAATTCGCCGGCACCCCCGGGTGCACCACCATCACGTAGTTCACCGCAACGGTGTGCATGATCGGCGTGAAGTCCCGGGCCGGGTCGTACGGCATCTTCGAATAGACGCCGACGTTCATCGCGAGCGCGGCGATGTTGCCGACGAGAAACGTGTAGCCATCGGGCGCGGACTTGACGACGTGTTCGGCGCCGATCATGCCGCCCGCGCCCGTGCGGTTGTCGATGATGATCGATTGACCGAGCACTTCGCCCAGCCGCCCCTGCACCGTGCGCGTGAAGAAGTCGACCGCGCCGCCCGGTGGAAACGGCACGATCAGCCGTATCGGCTTGGACGGATAGCTCTGCGCCAGGCTAGGCGCTGAAGCCAGGCCGCACACCAGCGCAATCAGACCCAACAACGCAGGCAGGCGGCGCACCGCAACGGATCGGCGCCCTGTTTGCGAAGGTTTCTGCATCGATCGATCCTTATTGGCGTTTTTGTTCATGCTCAATTCCCTGGCGGTTCGGCACGGTTGCGCGGCGGTTGCACCCCGGTTTGCGCTATTCCGTGCAGCATCGCAGGACAAACATTCTCGCCCATTCGCCGTCAATAACTACGACCCGGGCACCACGCCTTTGGGCAGCTGCTCGATGTGCGCGCAGATCTCGCCCGGGCGGGTGAGCCACACACGGTCGCGATGTGCGCAGATGTGCTCGATCACGCGCCGAAACTGTCGCACCCGATGCGGATGCCCGAGGATGAAGCTGTGCAACACCACCGCCATCACCAGCGGTCGGCGCAGCGACTCGGCGAGCATCTCGTCGAACTGGTCGATCAGGTTCTCGCAATAGAGCTGCAAGGGCGTGCGCCGCGACACGATCTCGAACGAGTCGTTGAGATCGTGCGCATAAGGCACCGAGAGAATCGGCCCGTGCTGCGTGCGGAACCACACCGGCTGGTCGTCGAGCGGCCAGTCCATCATGTAGCGATAGCCGGCCGCTTTCAGCAACTCGGGCGAGCGCTCCGTCTGCGAGATGTACGGAGCGAGCCAGCCCAGCGGCGCCTTCCCTTCGTGACGGCTGATCGCTTCGGTGGCCTCCGCGATGCACGCGCGCTCCTCGTCGAGGCTCATGTCGGCCTGGCGCTCGGCATTGCTGCGGCCATGGCCGACGATCTCGTCACCACGGTCGCTGAATGCCTTGATCAACTCCGGGCAGTAGTCGTACAGCGCGGTGTTGATGAGCAGCGCGTACGGCAGGTCGAACTGCTCGGCAAGCTCCAGCAGGCGCCACGCGCCGACTCGGTTGCCGTAGTCGCGCCACGCGAAGCTGCGTTGATTGGGCTGCGGATGCGGCGCGGCGTAGTCGTTGCCCAGCCCGTCACCGAACGAAAAGTGCTCGACGTTCAGGCTGAAGTGGACGGCCAGGCGCTTGCCGCCGGGCCAGCTGTAGTCGGGGCGGCGCGTGATCGGCGAGTAGTCGTAGCGATTGTGCGGGCGTAGCTTCACGATTGCTGGTTTTCCTTGGGTTCGACGGGGTTCGGCAGAGCGCCCTGGTTCGAGCGCCCTCGTGATGGGGCTATAGCGCGAGGTCGCGCGCGAAGGCACCGAAGCGCTCGATCGCCTCGACGTCGTGGCAGGCATCATGGAGCGTTGCACTGACGCGCGCACCCCATAGCGGTTCGGCCAGACGAAAGAACTTCGCACGCAGCGCGTCGCTCGAATGCGGCAGTTCCAGCTCGCCCTTCATGATCTCGCAGTGTCCTGCCACGACACGACCATCGCGCAGCTGCACGCGCAGATCGCAGCGTTGCGTGGCCGGATACGCAGCAGTGTGGGCAGCATCTTCCTCGACGAACACGCGTCGTGCGAGCGCCTGCACGTTGGTGTTGGCCACGGCAGCATCGTCGAAGGCTTCGAGCCAGGCATGACCGTGAACGATGCGCGTGGCCAGCGCGAACGGAATCGAGAAGCGCGAACCGAAACTGGAACCGATCTCCTGCCCCGACAACATCGCGGCAAGCTTGTAGGCCCGCACGTCGATGCGCACCACGGCTTCGGCCGCGAACTCGGCACCGTGATGCTCGATCGCGTCATCGAGCGCGTCGAACGCAGCGTGCACGTAACGCCCGGTCGGATTGAGCTTGAGGTAGCCGCGTGGCAGGAGCCATTCATCGCCGAGCCCATCGACCACCTTGGCCGGATCGAACGTATCGGAAATCACGCTACCCATGATCGCACCCGGCGCATCGGCCTGTCCGGTGAACCCGGCGGCCACCAGTTGCGGAATCTCGCAGCCCATGCGGCCGCTGTGCCCGGTGAACGGATTGCGCACCGTCGCGCCTTCGAGCAGCGTCTG
>CADECO010000624.1:0-2852 GCA_902825905.1 uncultured beta proteobacterium | reverse complement strand
ACTGCGCAATCCGTCACGATGCGGTCGGGACTACGGTCGGTAGCCCGGAATCGCCGCCTCGTCGACCTCGTCGATCTGCTCGGGCTCGACGTACTCGATCGCGTACTGCAGATACACCTTCTCGCGCACGAATACATCGAACAGATCGGGGTCGATATGGCCCTTGAGGCACATGCTGCCCAGGATCGTCACCGCCTCCGAGAGCGTCTTGCCCTTCTTGTACGGGCGATCGGGTGCGGTCAGCGCCTCAAAAACGTCGGCGATGGCCATGATCCGCGCCTGCACCGGCATCTCGGCGCCCGTCAGGCCACGTGGGTACCCTTTGCCGTCCATGCGCTCGTGATGCGCTCCAGCGTAAGCAGGCACGTTGGCGAGATGCTTCGGCCACGGCAGCGCCTCGAGCATCCGGATGGTGGAGTCGATGTGACTGTTGATAGTGCGGCGCTCGGCATCGGTGAGCGTGCCGTACCGCACCGTGAGGCACTCGACCTCATCGACCTTCAGGATGGTCAGGCATTCGCCGTCATTCCCTCGGAAGGAGTACCGCGCCGCGATCTCGCGCACACGATTGCGGTCGGATTCGGGCATCGACTCCGCACCCAAATTCGCACATCGAAGGAACTTGCTGTCCGCGTCGATCTCAGCAAGCGTCGACGCGAGTGCCGCGTCGATCGTGTCGAGGCGAGCGATGCGCTCGCCCTCCGACCACTTGCGATCCCGTTCGACCGCAAGCCTGGCCTCCAATGCGGCGATGCGGGCGTCGCGCTTGAGCACTTCGAATCGCGCATCGACGAGATGAATGCGATCGAAGATGCCTTCGAGCTTCGAGGCCTTGTCCACCACGTGGACCGGCGTGGTGATCTTGCCGCAGTCGTGCAGCATGCCGGCAATACGTAGTTCGTAGCGATCGCGCTCGGTCATGCGAAAGCCCGCAAGCCCTCCGCGCTCGGTGCGATTGGCAGCCTCGGCGAGCAGCATCGTGAGCACCGGCACGCGCTGACAATGCCCGCCGGTGTAGGGCGACTTCTCGTCGATCGCGGCATTGATGAGCGTGATCAGCGATTCGAACAGCTTCTCCAGTTGCACCAGCAGCCGCTGATTGGTGAGCGCCAGGGCCGCCTGTGATGCGAGCGACTCGGCGACGCGCTGCTCGGTCTGCCCGAAGGCGGTCACCTTGCCCGTGGCGGCGCTGATGCAATTGATGAGCTGCATCACCCCTATGAGTTCGCCGTCGTGCGCGACGATCGGAGCGATCAGCAATGACCGCGAGTGATAGCGGGTGAGCCGGTCGAACTCCTCGGTCCCCGGGGATGAGAAACCAGCCAGGCGACTCAGATCGGTGATGTTGATGAGTTCGCCCGCGGTCGCTGCGGAAACGGTCGCGTTGTACCTGGCGGCATCGACCGTCATATCGAGGGAAATCGAAGCAATGTCGAGCCCGCGCGCGCTCGAGCTGCCGACGCGCACGCCCAGCGACTCGGCGCATGCCACAGCCAGACGCAATGCGCGTCGCCCGCCTTCCTCTTCCACCAGATACACCGCTCCGGCGTCAGCGCCCGTGACTCGTTGCGCCGCATCGAGCACGCGCTCGAGCAGTCGCACCTGGTCGCGCTCTACCGCGAGCATCGATCCGACGTCGTTGAGGTGTTCGAGCTGCTCGTGCGGACGTACAGCCGCCTGCGGCGCGCGGAACGCGGTGAACACGCCCGTGCGATCGGACTGCAGCACGTCGTTCATCGGTAAGTCGCGGCGTGCGCGCGGCTAGTCGGTTACTTGATACAGACAGCGCGCACCTGAGCCAGGTCGGTGATGCCCTGCAGCACTTTCTCGATACCATCCATCTTCAGGGTCCGCATGCCGTCCTCCAGCCCGGCCGCGAGAATCTGTGCCACACGCGCCCCTTCCTGAATCAGCTTCTTCACCTCGTCGGTACCGACCAGCAACTCGTGCAAACCGACGCGGCCCTTGTAGCCCGAACCACCGCAGATCTCGCACCCGACTTTCTCGTAGACGACGAACTGCCCCTTGTCGTTACCGAACGACTTCAGCCATCCGGCTTTGACCTGTTCGATCGCCTTGGCCTTGTCCTTCTGGAACGTGTCGGTGTTGAGGAGCTCCGAACAGTATTCCTTCATCAGGATGTCGATCTCTTCGGGGCTCGCCGGATGCGGCTTCTTGCAGGTGCCGCACAGGCGCTTGGCCAAGCGCTGCGCCAGCACGCCGAGCAGCGCATCGGAGAAGTTGAACGGATCCATGCCCATGTCGAGCAGACGGATGATGCTCTCCGGCGCGCTGTTGGTGTGCAAGGTAGCAAGCACCAGGTGACCGGTGAGCGAGGCCTCGATTCCGATCGACGTCGTCTCCTTGTCGCGCATCTCACCGACCATGATGATGTCCGGATCGGCACGCAGAAACGCCCGCATCACGGTGGCGAAGTCCAGGCCCGCTTTGCGATTGACCTGCACCTGGCGCAAACCCTTTTGCGTGATCTCGACCGGGTCCTCGGCGGTCCAGATCTTGGTGTCGGATTGATTCAGGTGCTTGAGCACCGAATGCAGCGTCGTGGTCTTGCCTGAACCGGTCGGGCCGCACACGAAGAACAGACCGTACGGTTTGGAGATCGTGCTGAGCAAGCGCTCCTGATTGATCTTGGAGAGCGCCAGCTTGTCGATCGGAATCGGCTCGCCCGCAGCGAGGATACGCATGACGACATCTTCAACGCCGCCTGCGACCGGAATCGTTGCCACGCGCAACTCGATATCGAGCGGGCCAAAGCGCTTGAACTTGATCTTGCCGTCCTGCGGCTTGCGGCGCTCGGAGATGTCGAGGTCGCACATGATCTTGATGCGCGC
>CADECO010000623.1:0-2866 GCA_902825905.1 uncultured beta proteobacterium | reverse complement strand
TGAAGAGCGACCGTCAGATCATGGCCGCGATGATCAGCGCGATGGACGACCAGATCGGTATGGTCATGGACGAGTTGGAGCGGCTGGGCGTCCGCGAGAACACCATCGTGCTGTTCATGAGCGACAACGGGCCGTCAAGACAGTCGCGCAACTGGCTGGATGGCAGCGTCGACTGGTACTACGGCGGATCGTCCGGGCAACTGACCGGCCACAAGTTCAGCCTGTTCGAGGGGGGAATCCGGGTGCCGGCCATCATGAGCTGGCCGGACCATATCCCAGCCGGTCAGGTGGTGGACGGCCTTGCGTGTGGCATGGATGTCTTCCCGACCGTCCTGCGCGCGGCCGGCGGAGATCCGTCTCAGTACGAGATCGACGGCCAGGACATCTTGCGGATGGTTGCCGAGCAGGCCGGCTCGCCGCACGCCGACGAGGATGTGTTCTGGGAGATTGGCGTCCAGACGGCCGTGCGACGCGGCAACTGGAAACTGGTGCTCAACGGCCTGCTGATCGACGATCTGCCACAGCGTGACCCGGTCCACCTGTCTGATCTGTCAGTGGACATGGCCGAGCGCCACAACCTGGCCGCCGAGCATCCGCAGCTGGTGGCCGAACGCATCGTGCGCCTGGCGAGGCTGGTGGGGCGCGACAACGTGATCGCGAGCACCGACTGCGGCTTCGCGCAGGGGCCGTTTGCGCGGCGCGTGCATCCGAGCATCATGTGGGCCAAACTGCGCGCGCTGGTGGCCGGTGCTCGCCTGGCAAGCAAGACGCTCTGGCAGCCGGCGAAGAAGGCGGCGGAAAAGAAAACGGTCGCGAAGCAGGCCGCAAAAACATCAGCAGCCAAGCCAGTGAAACAACCGATTCAGTCGAAATCGTCAGTCACCAAGAGGAGGAAGTCATGATCCGTTCCACGATCGCCGCCGCGCTGGCGCTTTCGTTCACGATCGCTGCGGTGCAGGCGCAGGACAAGCCGATCAACCTGCGCTTCAGCTACTGGATTCCTCCCAAGCACCAGCTCGTGCCCTCCACGCAGACCTGGGGCGAATCGCTCACCAAGGCGAGCAACGGCACGATCAAGGTCACGATCTTCCCGTCGAACCAGCTCGGCAAGGGCCCCGACCACTACGACATGGCCAAAGACGGCATCGCCGATTTCGTGCTCACCAATCCCGGCTACACGCCCGGACGTTTTCCGGTGATCGCCGCGGCCGAGCTGCCATTCGTCACCAACGGTGCGATCAATGGTTCGCCAGGCTTCGACGAGTGGTATCGCAAGTACGCCGCGAAGGAGATGAAAGAGGTCTACACCTGCATCACGTTCACGCACGAGCCGGGCACGTTCCACATGGTGCGCAAGAAGGTCGAAGTGCCCGATGACGTGAAAGGCATGAAGATCCGCACCGGCAACGCGACTTCATCCCGCTTGATCGGTCTTTTGGGTGGCAGCTCGGTCGCGGTGGAGATCACCGAGGCGCGCGAGACGCTCGCCCGCGGCATCGCCGACGGCGTGATGATGCCCTGGGAGGGACTCACGCTGTTTCGCATGACCGAGGTGGCGAAGTTCCACATGGAGAATCCACTGTACGTGTCGATCTTCACCTGGAACCTCAATCGCAAGACCTACGATTCGATGTCGGCCGCGCAGAAGAAGGCGCTCGACGACCACTGCACCACCGCATGGGCCAAGCGCATCGCGGCCGAATGGGCCGAGCGCGACTTCACCGCGATCAAGCAGGTGAAGGGCATGAAAGACGGCCGCACGGTCTACTCGATCAGCCCGCAGCAGGTGGCGCTGTGGCGCAAGGCGGCCGAGCCGTTGAAGAAGCAGTGGGCCGACGAGGTGACCAAGGCTGGCTACAACGCCGATGAGGTGTGGAACGAGCTGACCACCGCGCTGAAGAAGCACGACGGGCTCTATCAGTAGCGGCAACCGAGGCGTGCGGCCTGTTCGCGAGAGCCGGGGCGACCGCAGTTGACGACGCACGCCGCTCTGCACTGACGTTCTGCATGGATCGTTTCATCGCCATCGTCGAGCGCATCGCCGGGATTTTCCTCGGGCTGGTGGCGGTGATCACGTTCAGCGAAGCGCTGCTGCGCTACAGCCTCGCCAAGCACATTCCCGACGGCTTCATCCTCGGCCAGATGCTGCAGGGCATCGCGATCTGCTGGGGCATCGCCACGGCGACGTTCGCCGATCGCCACGTGACGGTTGATGCGCTCTACACGATCGTCGGTGCGCGGGTGCAGCGCGCCTTCGACATCGCCGCCTACACGATCAGCCTCGCGTTCTTCGTCGCGTTCGGCGTGATGATCAATTTCAAGGTGTACGACATCCTCAAGGCGGGCGAGCGCTCGATCGATCTCAATCTGCCGATCTGGACGGGCTACCTGCTCGCCGCACTCGGCATCCTTGTGACGATGGTACTGGCCGGCGCACGCTGGTGGCAGGTGATATGGAACAGCAGACGATCGTCGCCCTAGTCGGTTTCGCCGCGATGCTGGCGATGATGCTGATCCGCGTGCCGATCGGCGTGTGTCTCGGCGTGGTCGGCATCGGCGGGTTCGCGTGGCTGAACGGGTGGTGGCCCGCGCTCGGGCTGCTGGTGCATTCGCCGATCCGCACCGTCACCGATTTCAATTTCAGCGTGATCCCGATGTTCATCCTGATGGGCGTGGTGGTAAGCCGCTCGGGGATGAGTCGCGAGCTGTTTCGCGCGGCGGCCGCGTGGCTCGGACATCTGCCCGGCGGCATGGCGATCGCGACGGTGTTCGCTTGTGGCGGGTTCGCTGCCATCAACGGCTCGGCGATCGCCACCGCCGCAACGATGACTTCTGTGGCGCTGCCGGGGATGCGTCCGCAATCCAG
>CADECO010000622.1:0-2866 GCA_902825905.1 uncultured beta proteobacterium | reverse complement strand
TCGTGCAAGCGCCCCTGCTCGAGCCGGATGGTGAACATCTGCGTGGCGTACACCCCTTGTGCATCCAGACCCGGTTGGCTCTCGCCCATTTGCAGCAGCTCGAGTGCCGCGCGCTCGCTCTCGACGAGATCGCCCCGCATCAACGCCAGGGTGGACCGGAACGACGCCGCGGTATAACGCCAGAACGGCTGGCGCAATTCCTCGCACAGGGCGGTGAAGGACTCCAGCTCCGGATGGAACCGCGCGGCATCGCCCGCTTCCAGCAGATCGAACAGGCGCCAGGCTGCCGCCGCGGCAACCCGGGCATTGTCGTTGAGTCGTGCGCCGATCAGCATCGCTTCGTGCGCAGCGGACAACCGCGCATCGAGTCGCTCGGGCTGCCAGCGCGCGGACAATCCGCAGGAAAGTGCATCGGCCAGCGTCGCCTGGTCGCCGCTCCTGCGCGCAAGCTCGATGGCCTGCTCGCTAGTCTCGTTGGCCGCTTCCACCGCACCGGTGAAGATCAGTCCGCGGGTGAGCGCGCTCAGGACGCGCGCGCTGAAGCGGACATCGGAATCACCGATTCGGTCGAGCGCCTCACGCAAGAGCCGGATCGATTCCTCGCCCGACAGCCCGGGGCGCCAGCTCGCGTCTTCGAAACCGATCGCCGCGCGGGCGAGATCCACACCCTGCCCCAGATGGCGCGCCAGGTCGGACGCCGCCCGAAAAGAATCGCGGGCCTGCAGGTATTCGCCTGCCGTGGTCTGCGCCTCGCCCAGTCGCAGATGCAACCCGAGGCGCGCTTGGGCCTGATCCGCGGACATCCGTTCGGCCGACTCGACCAGCGCCAGTGCGTCGCGAAGATGGCTGACCGCATCCTCGTAGGCATGAAGCTGCATCGCATGCTCGCCCGCCCGCCGGGCGAATTCTATGGCCTTCGATCGCGCCTCGCCGCGCGGCGCTGCGGCGTAGTGCCGGGCGAGAAGCGAGAGCTCGTCCGGGTGGGTCGCCTCGATCGCCTGCGCGATCCGCAAGTGGACCCGGCTGCGCCGAGTGCCGCTCAACTCGTCGTACAACGTCTCGCGGATCAGCGTGTGATTGAACCGATAGAGATCCGCCTCCCACTCCTCGTCGATGACGCGCGCTACGAGCGCCTCCTCGAGCGCTGCCACGCATTCGCCTTCGTTCGGATCCTCCAGGCTCCGGGCAAGCAGACCGAGTTCGAACTGTCGGCCGATCACCGCGGCTACCTGCAGCACGCGGTTGCATCGCTCGGACAGCCGGTTGAGCCGTGCGCCGATGGCCTCGCGCACCCCCGCAGGGAGTCCGCGGGCGCGCGCGGCGCCCGACTCGCCCACGAATCGCGCGAGTTGCGTGAGGAACAGCGGATGGCCTTCGGTGCGCTCGTACAGCTGCAGCCGCTCGTCGGCATCGAAGCACGATGCCTCGATCAGCTCCTTGGCTTCCTCTCGATTGAGGCCGGCCAGTTGCAGGCGCAGGCAGCCCGGGAGTTGCACGAGCGCACCGAGCGTATCGGACAGCGGGTGGCGCCGATCGACTTCGGTATCGCGGTAGGTGCCGACCACGAGCAGACGTGCGCCGGCGGTCTCCCGCGCGACGAACTCCAGCATGCGAAGCGAAGAACCGTCCGCCCAGTGCAGATCGTCCAGCACGAGGACGATCCCACGGTCGGCCGCCGCCCGGCGCCAGAGCGTCGCGTTGGCATCGAACAGACGAAAGCGCGATTGCGCCGCATCGGCGTTGTTCGGCGACGGCGGCAGATCGGGAACAATCTGCGCGAGTTCGGGAACGACCTCCGCGATCCAACGCGCGCCCGCACCCAGCGCACGCAACAGGCTCTCTGCATCCACCTGGTCGATCAGCGCACGCACGAGTTGAACCCACGGCCAATACGGGGGCGCGCCCGGCTCCTCGAGGGCGCGTCCGAAGAGCACGATCATGCCGCGGTCCGCGGCGCGGCGCGCGGCCTCCTGCGCAAGCGCGGTCTTGCCGATCCCTGGCGGGCCGGCAATGACGACGATACGTGCCGCCCCGGCGAGCGCGTCGCCCGCAGCCTGATCGATCAGCAGGAGTTCATCGCGCCGGCCGACAAAGCCGGGGTTCACGATCGGCGCGGTGATGTTCGTTTCGGGCGTGCCCGGCACCGCCACGGCGGGTGCTGACGCCGCCGCCGCGAACGGCTCGGCCGCCCGCGTGCCACGGGCTGCTTCGAGAAACGCGGCCCGCTCGGACGGCGGGATACCCAGCCGTTCAGCTAGCCGGGCAGCAAGCTGACGTGAAGGTCGCCGCTCGTCGGTCTCGATCTTGCGAATGGCGAACTGCGAGCAGCTCACGGCTACAGCGAGCTGCTCCTGGGTGAGATCGAGTGCGCGGCGCTGTCTGCGCAACCAATACCCGAATGAGTGCATCTGTTCAGGCAAGGAGGCTCTCGCATGACTGCTTTGACTGATTGAAGTCTACCCGTGCCGCTTTGTCCCGGTTTTTGGGTGACCCGGCAAGACCGAAAGCGCAACGGCACTCGCCATCATGACGCCTCCTTCACCCCTAGAGGAGTCTCGACATGGAAGCCAACACGATCAATCTCGCAGCGGTCAAAGACAAGCAGCAACAGGCATGGTCGGCCGGCGACTACGCGGTGGTCGGCACGACACTGCAGATCGTAGGCGAGGCGGTTTGCGAGGCCGTCGACCTGCGCGCAGGCGAGCAGGTACTCGACGTCGCCGCGGGCAATGGCAACGCGTCCCTCGCCGCCGCCCGCCGCTGGGCAGAGGTCGCTTCCACCGACTACGTCCCTGCGTTGCTCGATCACGCCCGCGTCCGCGCCAGCGCGGAGGGCCTCACGATCACGTTCCAGGAAGCAGACGCC
>CADECO010000621.1:0-2879 GCA_902825905.1 uncultured beta proteobacterium | reverse complement strand
TGAACTGTCCCTTGCCGCTGCCTTTGGCGTCGCGCTCGTACAGCGCGAACATCGCAGCAAACGTGCCGTAGTGCGCGGCGATGCCGTCGGCCAGCCCGAACGGCGGCAACGTCGGCGGCCCCTCGGGCATGCCGGTGATATGTGCGAAGCCGCTGAACGCTTCAGCCAGCGTGCCGAAGCCCGGCCGATCCTTGTACGGGCCGGTCTGGCCGAAGCCGGTAACGCGCACCATCACCAGCCGCGGATTGAGCGCCGACAGCACGTCCCAGCCGATGCCCCAGTTCTCCAAGGTGCCGGGGCGAAAGTTCTCGATCAGCACGTCGGCGTCTTGCACCAGGCGCTTGAACAGGTGCTGGCCCTTCTTGAGATCGAGCGTGATGCAGCGCTTGTTGCGCGACACCACTTTCCACCACAGCGGCGCGCCGTCCTTCTGATAACCCATCTTGCGCAGCGCATCGCCGCTGGGATGCTCGATCTTGATCACGTCCGCGCCGAAGTCGCCCATGAGGCTCGCCACCAGCGGACCGGCGAAGATCGACGCGGCGTCGATCACGCGGATGCCGCTGAGTGGACCCTTGCCGCTCATGTGCGCCCCGCCGGTACGTCGCGGACGAAGCGCTGCTCCAGCTCGTTCCATTCGCGCCGGCCGAACAGATCCCATAGTTCGCCGTGGGTGAGCATGCGCGGCAGCATGCCGGCGGTGGTGCCGGTGCGCTGCAACTCGGCAAGCAGTTCCTGCCCTGCACGCGCGAACGTGCGCGTGAGCGCGTTCGGATAGATCGCGATCCGATAACCGATCTGCGCGAGCTCGGTTTGCGGTAGCAGCGGTGTGCGCCCACCTTCGACCAGATTGGCCAGGCAAGGCGCGGGAATGCTGCGGCAGATGGCGCGCATCTCGTCGGCGGTCTCGGGCGACTCGACGAACACGACGTCGGCGCCTGCTTGTGCATAGCGCTGACCGCGTGCAATCGCCTCCTCGATGCCGTGCGTGGTACGCGCATCGGTGCGTGCCACGATCAGCAGCTCAGGCGATGAGCGTGCGAATTTTGCCGCCTCAATCTTGGCGACCATCTCTTCCACCGGCACCAGGCGTCGGCCCGGCTCATGTCCGCACTTCTTCGGCATCTCCTGATCTTCGAGTTGGATCGCAGCCGCGCCGCGGCGCTCGAATTCCCGCACCGTGCGCAACACGTTCAACGGATTACCGAACCCGGTGTCGGCATCAGCGATCAGCGGTAGCCGAACAGCGCCGGTGATCTGCACCACGCGCTCGAGTACCTCGTGCAGGCTCACCAGACCGATGTCGGGCAAGCCGGTCGCGCTCAGCGAAACACCTGACCCGGTGAGATACGCAGCGGCAAAGCCGGCGTGCTCGATCAGTCGCGCGGTGATCACGTCGTAGCAGCCCGGCGCGACGATCAATCCGGGCGCGGCAAGCAGCGCACGCAGGCTTGGTCCGTTTGGCGCGTGCAGATCGGCGCGCATGATGGTTCGATTCGACTTGGCGTTGGGTCGCGGATCGCGCGCTTATTGCAACTTGATGCCCGGGCTTTTCACCAGAGTCGCCCACTTGCTGAGCTCGCCCTGGATGAACTGCCCGGTCCTGGCCGGCGTCGAATCGAACAGCGGCTCGGCCGTGGCCTGTCGCAAGTCGTTCAGGAACTCATCAGTCTTGAGCGCCTGCGCGATCGCCTTGTCGAGCGATTCGATGATCGGCGCGGGCGTTGCTGCCGGCGCCATTACGATGAACACGCTGGTAGTGATCAAGTTCGGAAATCCGGACTCGCCGGTGGTCGGTATGTCTTTGGCCACGGTCGAGCGCTTCTGATCGGTGACCGCAAGCACCACCAGCTTGCCGGACTGGTGTTGCGCATACATGCTGCCAAGTCCTGCGGCGAGCACCAGCACGTGTCCGGCCACGGCGTCCTGCATCGCCGGTCCCGCGCCTTTGTACGGCACATGCTGCATGTCGAGCCCGCCCGCCTGCTGATTGAACAGCTCGCCGGTGAGATGACCGATGCCGCCGGTGCCTGAGCTGGCGAAGCTGAACTTGCCCGGGCTGGCCTTCACCAGCGCTGCCAGCTCCTTGAGATTTCGGGCTTTCACCGACGGATGCACGGCGATTGCGATCTGCTCGGCCGCGACCATCGCCACCGGCGCGAGATCACGCATCACATCGAACGGCAGGTTCGGAATCGTCGCGGGCGTGATCGTGAGCGAGGCCGAGCCGGTGAAGTAGAGCGTGTAGCCGTCGGGCGCCGCCTTGGCCAGCTCATTGGTGGCGATGGTGGTGGAGGCGCCGGGCTTGTTGTCGACAACCACTGTTTGTCCGAGCGTCGGTCCGATCCGCGCAGCGAGCCGGCGCGTGAGCACGTCGGTGGGGCCGCCGGCAGCGAAACCGCACAGCATGCGAATCGGCTTGTCGGGATAGCGCGTCTGTGCTGACGCGAGTGCAGGTATCAGCAGGGCCGCCGCGACCGCACAACCGACCACGGTGTGCAGCCATGTGCGCTCGGTTCTTCCGATTGCTCCTGCTTTCCCGGATTGGTTCACCGCTGCAGTCATGGTTGCCTTCCTTTGTGCGTTCAGGCCTGGTACGGGTGATGGGTGCGCCAGTGATTCGCGATATCGAGCCGGCGGCAGAACCAGACTCGATCGTGCTGCAAAGCGTAATCGAGAAAGCGCGCCAGCCCATGGGCGCGCGCCGGACGCCCAGTGATGCGCATATGCAGCCCGACCGACATCATCCGCGGCGTGTGCTCGCCCTCGGCGTAGAGCTGATCGAACGTGGCTTTCAGGTACGCGTAGAAATCCTCGCCCGTGGAAAAGCCCGCCGGCTGGCAGAACTTGCCGTCGTTGGCGTCCATCGTGTACGGCAC
>CADECO010000620.1:0-2892 GCA_902825905.1 uncultured beta proteobacterium | reverse complement strand
ACGAGGAGGCGTTCCTCTACGGAATCGCGGAGGCGATGAAGGTCGAGTACGAAACGATCGTGCGCGCCGGATTCATCCTGCAAGTGGACGACGCGTGGTTACCCGCGCTTTGGGATCGCATCGGCATCCAGATGGGGCTGGAGGCGTTTCGCAAGCGCTGCATGGTGCGCGTCGAGGCGCTCAATCACGCGCTTGCCGCGATCCCCGAGGATCGGGTGCGCTACCACCTGTGCTGGGGCAGCTGGCACGGTCCGCACGCCTACGATCTGGAGCTGGCGAAGATCGCCGACGTCATGCTGCGGGTAAAGGCGCAGGCCTATCTGATCGAGGGCGCGAACGCGCGACACGAGCATGAGTGGGCGGTGTGGCAAAGCGTGAAGCTGCCCAAAGGCAAGATCCTCATTCCGGGCGTGATCACGCATTCGACCGACGTGGTCGAACATCCGGAGCTGGTGGCGCAACGCATCACGCGTTACGCGGAGGTGGTCGGCAAGGAGAACGTGGTGGCCGGCGCCGATTGCGGCTTCGGCGGACGCTCGCATCCGCAGATCGCGTGGGCCAAGCTCGAGTCGCTAGGCAAGGGTGCTGCTCTTGCGAGCAAGGCGCTGTACCGCTAGTCCTTATTTGCCGCGCTTCGGCGCGGTCTGCAGCACCTCGGCCAGTTGCTTGCTCCAATGCCGGGCGAAAGACGTGGTGCCATGCCCCGTCGTCTGGTCGCTGGCCGGAATCAGGTAGGTCCGCCCGTTCTTCACGCGCTTCATCTCGCGCTCCCATACGCCCAACTCGGGTGGATTGCGTTCATCGTCGGCGGAGTTGATAGCCAGCACCGCGGCCTCGATGCGATCGAGGAACGGCGCGGGGTTGTAGTCGCGCGATGACTCCCACTGGTAGAGAAAATCGTTCGCGTCGGCGGTGAACGACGCCGTCAGCCGTTGATTCAGCAGCGCATCGGCCTTTTCGCGCGTGGGCGCGAGGCGTTGCAGCCCCTGGTTGCCTCCAAGCGTTGCCAGGCCGTAGAACACGGCCGCGAACTGCACGCTGCGCGGCTGGCTGCTGTAGTTGCCGTTGTTCCATTCCGGGTCGCGTCGGATCGAGTCGATGATCAGGCGCCGGAGCATCCAATTGCGCCCCGACATCTCGGCGGGCAGCGATGCCAGCGGAACCGCGACGTCCATGTATTGCGGATACGTGGCCGCGAACAGCCAGGTTTGCATGCCGCCCATCGAATTGCCCAGCACCAGGCGCACGCTCCGCACGCCGAGATGTTCGGTGAGCAGGCGGTAGGTCGCCTGCACCATGTCGTCGTAGTTGTAGCGCGGAAACTTCGTGCGCATACCGTCTGAGGGTTTGCTCGATTGGCCATGTCCCACCGCGTCGGGGAGGATCACGTAGTAGCGCGAGGCATCGAGAGGCTGGCCCGGGCCGAACAGTTCGCCGCCGAAGTTCGGCCCAAGCAGCGCCGCGCCCGATTGGGTGGTGCCGTGCAGGATCACGGCGGGCTCGCCGCTTGGCGCGCCGATGGTCCGGTAGTGCAAGCGCAACTCGGGGAGCGTCTCGCCGGAGCGGAAGCGGAAATCGCGGAGGGTCCAGCTACCCTCTTGCAGCGCCGGAAAGTCGGCGGCCCAGACCGGCCATAGATTCGCCACACCGAGTAGGACGGTCAATGCGGTCGCAAGCCGCATGAAGTGAATCGCTCGTGCGCTCATAGGTATCTCCGACCGGTAGGAAGTCAAGACACGATGGTACGCGACCGCTCCCGCAGTGGTTGATGAACCAACCCGACGTGACACCTCAGCGGGCAGCAAAAGACATGCGTGCATCGCTACAGAAGAACGTGTCGGTTGCGATACGCTTCGGATAGTGCGGCGGATGATCGTCGTCGTCGCAATAAGCGCCATCGTCTATCGAACGAAGAGGATTCACCAATGAGGGATCTGCCGATCCAGGTATTGCGCGCCATGCTGCTGGCGCTCCTGCTGGGAGGTGGCGCAATCGCCCAGGACACCTACCCGTCCAAACCCGTCCGCATGATCGTGCCGTACCCGCCCGGCGGCGTCGGCGACACCACTGCGCGCATGCTCACGCCGAAATGGATCGAGCTGCTCGGTCAGCAGATCGTCGTCGAGAACCGGCCCGGTGCGGCAAGCAACATCGGCGCGGACGCGGTGGCGAAGGCCGCCCCCGACGGCTACACCATCGGGTTCTTCGATTCGGCGTTCGTCGTGAACCCGAGCCTGTACGCCAGGCTGCCGTTCGATCCGGTGGCCGACTTCACGCCGATCATGGTGGTGGCGCGCGGGCCGATGGTGCTGGTGGTGAATCCGAGCACGCCGGTCGCCAACGTGAGCGAGCTGATCGCGATGGCCAAGGCCAAGCCCGGGGCGATGGCATACGCCTCAGCGGGCAGTGGCACGGCGATCCATCTCGCTGCCGAGCTGTTGAAGACGGCCACCGGCACTGAGATCGTGCATGTGCCGTACAAGGGCGCCGGGCCGGCGGTGCTCGGCGTGGTGGCGGGTGAAGTGCCGATGATGTTCGGCCTGCCCGGCACGGTGCGCGGACAGATCAGCGCCGGCAAGTTGCGTGCACTGGCGATCACCGGCGAGCGCCGCTTCGCCGGCATGCCCGATGTGCCGACGTTCGCCGAAGCAGGTTTTCGCGGCGTCGATGCCAGCCTGATCCTGATCTTCGCGGCACCTGCCAGGACGCCCAAGCCGGTCATCGACAAGCTCTACGACACGCTCCACAAGACGGTCACCTCACCCGAGGTGCGCAACCGGCTGCTCGAAGTCGCGCTCGTGGTGATCGGTGCCGATCCGCAGCAGTCGGCCAAGCTGCTGCACGATGAGCGTGAGTTGTTGGCCAGGGTGGTTAAGGCGTCGGGGGCTAGGG
>CADECO010000619.1:1232-2894 GCA_902825905.1 uncultured beta proteobacterium | reverse complement strand
TCGATCGGCACGCGCAGCGCTTCGAGAATCTTGATCACCCCGATGTGCGCGGCACCGCGGGCGCCGCCGCCGGAGAGCACCAGGCAGGTCTTCGGGCGGTCGGTGCGCGCCGCCGGTGCGGAATCGGCGCGATCGGCCGCCCAACTACTCGCTATAGCGGTCCACAGCGCGACGCCAACTGCAGTGGCTCGCGCGATTCCGGCCGGCCGTTTCATCCGCTCGTCCCATCGATTGCGGCAAAGCGCCGAGGATACGAGATCAGCGTGTACGGAGGTCCATGACCCTGCGCAGATTGAGCCTGACCGGACGTACCGGAAAGGTTGTCGGCATTGCGAGCCGCTTTTCGATGCCGCGCACCGTCGAGTCGCTCAAGGGCTCGCCTACAATCGTGCCCACGATGTTTGCCACCGACACCGCGGTTGTGCAGTTCTCGATCCGCACGATATTGCTGTTTGCGCTGACGTTCGGGCTCGTCGGCTGTGAAATCTGGAGCGGTGAGTACACGGGTGACGATCCGCCGCGGTTCGTGCAGCCATCGCCAGACGCACCCAAGCCGCGTTTCGCGCTGGTGTTGAGCGGTGGCGGGCCGCGCGGATTCGCGCATATCGGCGTGTTGCGCGCACTCGAGCAGGCGGGCATCCGGCCAGATCTGATCGTGGGCTCCAGCGCCGGCGCTCTGGTCGGTGCACTCTACGCCGATGGGCGCAATGCGGCGCAGCTCGAGCAACTTGCACTCACGCTCGATCCCGCGCGTCTGATCGATTTCGTCTGGTACAGCGGACGCATCCGCGGGCAGGCACTGGAGGATTTCGTCAATGGCTCGCTGACCCGTCGCGCCCTCGAGCACTTGCCGCTTCGGTTCGCCGCGATCGCCACGCGTGCGGATGAGAACAAACCGGTCATCTTCAATGCCGGTGCGGCCGGCGCCGCGCTGCGCGCATCCGCCGCTACGCAGACCGGCTGGATCGGCCGATTCCTGCCGTTGCGAATCCGCGAGGTGGCTTACGTCGACGGGGACGTGTCCGCGCCATTGCCGGTGCGAGCCGCGCGCACGCTCGGCGCGCAGTTCGTGGTCGCGGTCGATGTCTCGGCGAAGCTCGACGACGTGCCCAACGGTGCCGAGCAGTATCGCGAGAGCGATCTGGCGCGCAGACGCCTGGTCGACGCTGAGCGTCCGCTAGCCGATCTGGTGATTCATCCCGACATCGGCTACTGGACCAGCACCAGCGTCGACTACCGCCGCCGCATCATCGAGCTTGCCTATCGCGAAGCGCAGAGGGTGATCCCGGCGATACGCGACCGGTTGGCTGACTCGCTTCGACCCCGACCGGGTTAGTGGAACGCAACCGCAAGAGTTCTTCGTTGCCGTGGCATTGCAGCGCAACACGTCCGCTTGCGCTGCGGGGGTCCGGCTGCGATAGTGCAAGCGTAGTACCGATAAGACGTACCTTTGGGTTCACCGAAGAGGAGGATCGAGATCATGCCGTCACGCCAGCGCAGTACATCTCTCGTCATCGCCGGGGTCGCTGCTTCAGCGTTGCTCGCCGTGGGGTCGGCTCATGCCGACACCTTCACCCTGCGCATCGGTGCCGGGCAACCGATGCAGCCGCTCGAGCCGATCTTCATGGGCAGCAAGTACTGGGCGCCGAAAGTGAAGGAACG
>CADECO010000619.1:0-1132 GCA_902825905.1 uncultured beta proteobacterium | reverse complement strand
GAAGATCTGCAAGGCAAGAAGATCTCGGCGGCCGGACCGAACCTGCCGTGGCTCAAGATTTCCGGGATCGTGCCGGTGCAGACGACGATGAACGAGGCCTACAACTCGATGCAGTCGGGCGTGTACGAAGGGCTGGTGATCTTTCCGCCGGCCTGGTTCGGCTTCAAGATGCACGAGGTGGCCAAGCACTACACCGTCGTCGGTTGGGGCTCAACGATGATCTACCAGATGTCCGTGAACGTGGCCACCTGGAACAAGCTGCCGGCCGAGATCAGGAAGATCTTCGAAGAGGAGGCGAAGAACTGGGAGGATCGCACCTCCGAGGAATCCACGCGCCGCTTCGACGACTCGCTCAAGAAACTCAAGGACGGCGGTTCGACCATTCAGGTCCTGCCGATCGAAGAGCGTCGCAAGATGGCGCAGGCGCTGGGCAACTGGCCCGACGAGATGGCGAAGAAACTCGACGCCGACGGTCTGCCCGCCAGCAAGCTGTTCCGGCGTTATATGGAGGTCGCGGAGCAGTCCGGCGCGAAGTTGCCGCACAAATACGCGATCAAGTAGGTGAGCCAGACGGGAGGTCCCGCAGTCAAGAGCGGGGGCCTCCAAGACGCGCCAGCGCTGCGCGGTTGGGGTCAGAACGGGCTGTCCGACAGTGCACATCGGTGTAAAGTCGGCGGCCTTTTTGTTTGTCGCAGTCGTCTGGTATTTCGCGGCCTGTACCCTTTTCCGTTTTCTCCGGAGCCCTGTCATGTTTCGAGCATTGCCTCTACTCATCGCGGCGACGATTGGTCTGACCTGTACCGTCGCGCACGCGCAGCCCAAACCGAATCCCAGCTGGCCCAAGACGCTGACACTGGGCACCGCCTCGGTCGGTGGCACCTACTTCGTCTACGGCCAGGTGTGGGCCAGTCTGGTGAACGAGAAGCTGGGCACCAACATCAGCACGCAGCAGACGCAGGGGCCGAACCAGAACATCATCCTGACCGACTCCAAGCAGATCGACCTGGGCATGACCACGATGGGCGTTGCCTTGCAGGCGTGGGAAGGCAAGGGCGAGTGGACCAAGGGTAAGCAGCACCGCAACATCCGCGCGACCTTCCCGATGTACGACGCGCCGTTCCACTTCATCACC
>CADECO010000618.1:0-2908 GCA_902825905.1 uncultured beta proteobacterium | reverse complement strand
CTCAGATAGACACGCGTGAGCCCGTCGGGCTGCTCGGAGCAGCGCGCGAGTTCTTCGATGTGCTGCAGGATGCGCGATGCGTCGGTCATGGGCCGAGTCCGGATGAATTGGATGAAACGTCGCGAACGAGTGTGTCCGCGGCATTATAGAGATGCGATGGCGCGAACCTCGTTGGGAGAGCGAGGCGCGTCGATGGTGCGCGGCTCGTCGGGGGTGCGACGCCCGATCGCACTGGCTTCGCGCGAATTTACTTTGCCAGGTCCGCTGGCTACACTGCCCCGATGAAGTACGCATCCATTCACGCTTCGATCGGGCGACGTCGCCTGCTGCAGGCACTGGCTGCCTCGGCGCTGCTTCCAGCCTGCCGCAGTACGCCGATCGACCGGCCCGAGCGGGGCCCGTTCGCGGCGGCGCTGGCCGGTGAGCCGGGCGGCTTCAACGCGACGCAGTCGGTCCTGCAAGGCCTGCAACGCCTGCGCGACACGTTGCAGATCGAACTGACGCACACGGCGGCGCTCGATGCCAACGAACGACAGGCGTTCGGCGTCATGCGCGAATGGGCGCAGGCGCGTGTCGGCATGATCGTCGTGCACGGTGATGCGCTGGAGCCGATCGCCCATCGCGTCGCATGGGAGTTCCCGCGGCAACGGTTCACCGTGCTGCAGGGCCAGGCGCGACGCCCGAACGTCGCTGGCTACATCGCGCGCCACGAACACGGCAGCTGGCTGGCCGGCATCGCGGCCGGATTGCTCACCCGCTCGAATGTGGTGGCCCATCTCAGTGCCGACGGCGACGCCGACGGATTGCGTGCTCGCGCCGCCTTCGCCGACGGCGTGGCGCGCGTCAATGCGAAAGCAAAGCTGCTCACCTCCACGCGTGCACGACACGATCAACCCGAACTTGCCGATCGCCTGGCCACGGCGCAGATCGGTGCGGGCGCCGACATCGTCTACGCCATGCTCGATCGCGCGCGCGAAGGCGTGAGCCGCGCGTGCGCGCAGCGCAACGTGCGACAGATCGGCACCGGCGCCGACTGGGTGGTGGCCGATCCCCAATTGTTCGCTGCGTCGGTGCGCGTCGATCTGGCGGCGATGGTGATGAGCATGGCGCGCGACATCGTCGACTCAGTGTGGCGCGGCGATTACGTGCGTCAGTTCGATATCCGCCACCCGGAGATCGTGACGCTGCATCTGTCGCCTTCGGCGCCGGCATCGGTTGCGTCTGCGGTTGACGAATGGCGCCAGCAACTGGCGACCGGGCGTGTCGTCATTCCCCGGGAGTATCGCGGCCCGACGTTCGAGCTGCCCGCTTGAGTCGCGCGCTCGAAACGGCCCTCTCCTATCCGCACCGGGCTGCCCATCCACTCTCGTCGAGGATGACGGCAGGCGTTACGACCGCGCCGTCGCGGGTTGCGCATGCCGCGTGAAGCGCTGAGCGCGGCGGCAATCCTGAACTTCGTCATGCTCGCCTGCTCGGCGAGCCTGTTCAGCGTGCCGGTGATGGCACCTGAGATCGCCGCCGACCTCGGATTGAGCACGAACTATGTCGGCGTCTACTCGGGGTTGCTGTGGACTTGCGCATTGCTCACTTCATACGGATCGGGTCCATTGATCGCCCGATTCGGTCCGATGGGTGTCTCGCAGTTGTGCCTGCTGTGGTGCGCGCTTGGACTGTTCGTCGCCGCGCTGGGCACCTGGCCGGCCTTCGTGCTCGCGTCGATGTTCATCGGATTGGCGCACGGCGTTGAGACGCCCGCCAGTTCGCAACTGCTGGCACGGCTGACCCCGGCGCCACAGCAGCCGCTGGTGTTCTCGCTCAAGCAGACGGGCGTGCAACTGGGCGGCATGCTGAGCGGCGTGCTGTTTCCGTTTCTGCTGCTGCGCTTCGGCTGGCGCGGTGCGCTGCTCGCGATGGCCGTGGCGATGTTGCTGAGCGCCTGGGCGCTGCAAACCGCGCGCCGCCGGTTCGACCGTGATTTTCACGCTGCGCACGCGTCGATTCCCGCCAAGCCGATGACCCAGGCGCTGCGCGCGGTGTGGGTGGATCCGAACCTGTTTCGAATCACGATCGCCGCGCTCGCCTACGTCGGCGCGCAGGTGTGCTTCAACGCATTCCTGGTGAGTTATCTCGTGCACGAGCGTGGGCTGTCGCTGGCAGTCGCCGGATCGGTGCTGACCGTGGGACAGTTCGGCGGATTGCTCGGTCGGGTGATCTGGGGCGCCATCTCCGGCCGGATATTGCCCGCGACGGTGTTGTTGATCGCCCTGGGCACGGTGATGACAGCAGGGTTCGCGCTGCTCGGTGGAATCGGACATCATCTGCCGCTGCTGCTGCTCTACTTGGTGTGCTTCGTCGTCGGGCTCACCGTGAGCGGCTGGAACGGCGTGTTTCTGGCCGAAATCGCGCGGCTTGCGCCACGCAACGAGGTCGGTCGCATCACCGGCGCAAGCTTCGTGATCTCGGGCACCGGGTTGGTGGTAGGTCCGCTCATCTTCAGCGCGCTGGCGGGCGCCTCCAGCGCAGCGATGGCGTACATGCTCTGTGCAGCGTCGACGTTGGCCGGCGTCGCCTGTCTCGCCTGGCGCCGTTCAGCATAGCCGGCTCGCTATAATTCGCGTTGTTCGACTCCTCTCAGGCGGCCACCATGCCCTCCTTCGACATCACCTCCGAAGTCAACAAGGTCGAGCTTCACAACGCGATCGATCAGTCGAACAAGGAGATCACCAACCGGTTCGACTTCAAGGGGACCGACGCGCGCATCGAGGAGAAGGAACTCGAACTCACGCTCTACGCCGACGACGATTTCAAGCTCAAGCAGGTGATGGACGTGCTCATCGGCAAGTGCGCCAAACGCAACGTCGATGTGCGAGCCTTCCATGTGCAGGATCTTGAGCGCGTCGGCAACAAG
>CADECO010000617.1:0-2923 GCA_902825905.1 uncultured beta proteobacterium | reverse complement strand
CTCATGATGTGGTGGGGCTCCTGGATCTAATCGATTACTTGCGCGCGGCCTTCACGTCGCTCGGCTGAACGACGTCGCCAGTCTTGTTGGCCCACGCATTGCGCGTATAGGTCATGACGGCCGCCAGATCGGTGTCGGAGAGGTGTTTGAACGAGGCCATCGCCGTCGGCTTGCCGTCCTTCACCACGCCGTTGAGCAGTACGTTGATCTGCGCATCTTTCGGGCCGGTCGCGACGGCGGAGCCGCTCAGCGCAGGGAACGTGCCGGTGATGCCCATGCCGTTGGCCTGATGGCAGGCAACACATCCGCCGTTGCCGGTATAGACCTTCTCGCCGCGAGCGAGCATGTCGGGCAGCGCCCATTGCTTGTTCGGATCGTCAGCTGCGGCAGCCAACGCCTTCTTCTGATCGGCCACCCAGGTCTTGTACTCGCCCTCGGAGACGACTTTCACCACGACCGGCATGAAGCCGTGATCCTTGCCGCACAGCTCCACGCAGTTGCCGCGGAACGTGCCTTCCTTGTTGGCCTTGAACCACGCGTCGCGCACGAAACCAGGGATGGCATCCTGCTTGACGCCGAACGCGGGCACCCACCACGAGTGGATGACGTCATTGGCCGTGAGCACGACACGGACCTTCTTGTTCACCGGCACGACCATCGGATTGTCGACTTCGAGCAGGTAGTGCTCGCCCTTGGCAGCGCTACCTTCGATCTGATCGCGCGGGGTCGACATGCTCGACAGAAAACTGATGCCTTCGCCGTCGCCCTTCAGATAATCGTAACCCCAGCGCCACTGGTACCCCGTCACTTTGACGGTGATGTCAGCGTTGGTCGTATCGCGCATGCGAAGCAGCACGGTGGTCGCCGGGATCGCCATGACGACCAGGATCACCAGCGGCACGATCGTCCAGAGCACCTCCACGGCAGTGTTCTCGTGGAACTGCGCTGCCTTGTATCCGACCGACTTGCGATGCTTCCAGATGGAATAGAACATCACACCGAACACGACGACGAAGATCACCGCGATGATCCACATCATCGTGATGTGCAACCAGTCGATCTCGGCAGCGACATCGGTGGCCGGCGGCGGGAAGTTGTACTTGCTCTGCGCGGCCGCTACGCCCGCCGTCAATGCGAGCGCGAGCCCGCCTACCAGCTTGTTGGCTAAGCTTTTCATCCCTTCCCTAAGCCCTTGCATAGTTGAATTCAATGGCGCCCGCGGCCTGGCGGCCAACGGCGCTCTCTAACCTTCACTTCCACCGGCCCGGAAGCTCCGCAACCTGGCTGACAGATCCTGGGCAAGCCGCTTTCTTTCCTCGAAGCCCAGGTGGCGGCCGATCTCGATCTGCCTGTCCGCCGGGCCAACGTACAGCCGCGTTTCCAGCCCGCTACGCCGCAACGCCACCGGGACCCAGTGCGCATTGAACGCGTAGCGTTGGGTGCGCACCCCTTCGCGAATCTCGATGGCAAGTTCCCCTGCATGCAGCGTGACGCTCTCGCGATCCGCGATGTGTCGCGCATGCACCACGAACGCCGCGACAAGCGCTGCGATCTCGAGCCCCACAAAGGGCAATACGAGCCACAGCCCCACAAGCGCGAAACCGAGCCCGATCGCCAGCGACACCGCAGCGACCGCCCCGAGCAGCGCGACTAACGTGCAAGGTGCGAGCGAGCAATTTCGTCGCAACGTGAGGTCGAACCCACCGTTCCGCTGGCGTGACGCTTCAATGTGCAGATCAGATCGATCGATCATGGAAGCCCAAGCTGTGTCAAGCCGGACATCGGGCCCGCCAAACTTTTGGAAATTAACACACGCGTAAAGGAGCGGGCAAGCGAAGGGAACCAGCTACCGACCTGTTCGCGACCGTTTCATTGGCCCGATTTGCGTGTCGATCGCTCGAAGTGGATCACGGAGGCGCCCTCGGCAGCGGCACGCGGCGCGGGTTTCCACGCCAGTCCGTAGACGACTTCCACGCTCGCGGCGAACCGGTCGTTCTGTCGTGAACGCTCATTCTGTCGTGAACGTTCACAGTGGTCGATCAGGGCTTGCCACCGCGCGCGTCCTGACAATGTGCGACGGCGGTGGGCAAGCGCGTTGAGCTGGCCGGTCTCGCGCAGGTCATCCATCAGTTGTCGGACTGACGCGTAGGTCAGCGTCAGCGTCTCCATGTCCATGACGGGCTCGGCGAAACCGGCGGCCACGAGCATGTCGCCCAGATCGTGCATGTCGATGAATCCATGAACGTGCGGCACAGCGTCCACCGACGCGAACGCCGCACGCAATTCACGCAGCGTGTCGGGCCCGTAGGTGGAGAACATGAGCAATCCACCGACCGCGAGCACCCGATGCCATTCACGAAACACGGGCATGGGATCGTGCTCCGCGCCAAGAGCGAGATTGGCCCACACCATCTGGCAGCTCGACGCGGCGATCGGCAGTGCCGCGAGGTCGGCACAGACCGCAGCGGTTCGCATTGCGTCGGTTCGCAGCAACCGTCGCGCCCGGCGCCATAGCGAGCCGTCTTCAGCCGGGCGCGGCAATGCCGCGGCGGCGTAGTCGAGCGCGATCAGCTGAGCCTCCGGAAATCGTCGGCGCAATGCCTCAGCTGAAGTTCCGCGGCCGCTCGCGGCATCGAGAATGCGGTGCGGTTCCAGCCGCACCAACGCCAGGCGCTCGGCCATGCGCGATTCGATCTCCCGCGCCACCGGGTCGAGGCGATGCGCGTACCGCAAGGCAGCACGTTGCGCGAAACGGCGCGCCGCAACCCGATCAACGAGCAACGGCTGGCGGGTCGACATAGGCCGAATCCATAGCGAGTCGCCGCTTACGACGCGGCCAGGGGGCGCGGCACGTCGCGCGCCACGCCCTGCCACACCGACTCGATTGCCTGCCCTGACTGCAACAGGACCCGATCGGCACCCC
>CADECO010000616.1:0-2928 GCA_902825905.1 uncultured beta proteobacterium | reverse complement strand
TGACGCCGGAGTCGCCCGCGTGAGCGCGCTCGACGTCGTCACGCTCGGCGAGGCAATGGCCCTGTTCGTCGCGGGCAAGTCGGGTCCGCTGCACACCGTTCGGCAATTCGAGAAGCGCACCGCGGGCGCCGAGACCAACGTCGCGGTCGGGCTCGCGCGACTGGGGTTGAACGTCTGCTGGATCAGCAAGTTGGGCGACGATTCGATGGGGCGTTATCTGCTGGACAGTTTCCGTGCCGAGGGAATCGATTGCACGCAGGTGCAGATGGTGCCAGGCGCGCGCACCGGCTTCATGTTCAAGGGACGCGTCGACGACGGCAGCGATCCGCCGATCGAATATCACCGCCGCGGCTCGGCAGCCAGCACGCTTGCGGCGGTGGAACTCGATCTGAGCCGCCTCGCTGGCGCCCGCCATCTGCATCTCACCGGCATCTTCCCCGCGTTGACACCGGCCACGCTTGGCGCGGTGCGGGCCGCCGCCGCGTGCGCCCGTGCGGCGGGCCGCACGATCAGCTTCGACCCGAACTTGCGCCCGGCGTTGTGGCCTTCGGCCGAGGCGATGCGCGGCACGATCAACGATCTCGCGTCGCTCGCTGATTGGGTTCTGCCCGGTGTGGAAGAGGGCCGGCAGCTGACGGGTCAGGCCGATCCTCAGGCGGTCGCACGCTTCTATCGCGAGCGCGGCGCCCGGCTGGTCGTGGTGAAGCTCGGCGCCGATGGCGCGTGGTACGACGGCGAGGCCGGATGCGGCCACATCCCCGCGTTCCCGGTACAGCGGGTGGTGGACACGGTCGGCGCAGGCGATGGATTCGCCGTGGGGCTGATCAGTGGATTGCTCGAAGGGCTCGCCGTGCCCGATGCGGTGCGTCGCGGCGCGTGGATCGGAGCGCGCGCGGTACAGGTGCGCGGCGACACCGAGGGGCTGCCCACGCGCGCCGAGCTTCGCGAAGCGGGGCTCTGAGGTCGACGCGGCTGTTCTTTGCGGCCTCACCCGGCTATGATTGCGGTCAAGTGGTCTGACCACTTGACCGCACGTTGCGGCCCGCTGCACCGACCTCAACGCTTGCGCTGCCGGCACCCGAGACCCCAACACTTCACCGATGCCTCTCCAAGCTGTCGAACCGCGCCGCCTCTACCGGCAGATCGCCGACCAGTTGCGCTCGCTCATCAAGAGCGGCGAGCTCGCCCTGGGCGCGCGCCTGCCCGCAGAGCGCGATCTGGCGGTGCAACTTGGCGTGTCGAGGCCGTCGGTCCGCGAAGCCCTGATCGCACTGGAAGTGGAAGGTCTGGTCGAAGTGCGGCCGGGTTCGGGCGTGCATGTGCTCACACGGCAGCCCGTCGGTGCCAAGCGGCTGGCACCGAATACGTTCGGCCCGTTCGAGATCATCCGTGCGCGTCAGCTCATCGAGTGCGAGCTGGCGGCGGTGGCGGCCAGCCGCGCGACGCGAGCGCACATCGCCGGACTGCGCGAGGCGCTGCAGCTGATGGACGCTGAACTCGCCGGCGGCACCATGCCGATTCGCGGCGACCGGTTGTTTCACATGCGCGTGGCCGAGATCGCCGGCAACGGACCGCTCCTGCGCACGATCGGCGAGCTGTTCGACGAGCGCAACAATCCGCTGTTCGAGCAGATGGGTCAGCACTTCGAGAACGAGAAGAGCTGGCGCAAGGCCATCGCCGAGCATCGTGCCGTGATCAGCGCGATCGCCTCGCGCAAACCACGGGCCGCGCGCGCAGCGATGCATGCCCACTTGCAGCACTCGCAGGAGCGCTTTGCCGATGCCTGGCCGGCGCTCGAACGTCGCGCGCCATCTGTATCGCGAACCCCATCGAAACCCGCGCTCACACGCCGCGCTGCCGCTGCGCGAGCGCTCGCCTGAATCCGAACGAGGACACCCCATGTCGCTGGCTTGCATCATCCACGGCGCGCGCGATCTGCGCCTGCAGGACGAGACCCCGCGCCCCGCCGGTCAGCTGGGGCCGCACGACGTGCTGCTGCGCCTGGGCGCAGGCGGCATCTGCGGATCGGACCTGCACTATTTCAAGGACGGCCGGGTCGGCGCGTTCGTCGTGCGCGAACCGCTGATCCCGGGCCATGAGGCCTCCGGCGTGGTCGATGCCGTCGGCGCAGAGGTAACGCGTGTCGCGCCCGGCCAGAAGGTCGCGATCAATCCATCGCATCCCTGCGGGCGCTGCGACTACTGTCGCGCCGGCCGCGGCAATCTGTGCCGGCACATGTTCTTTCTCGGATCGGCCAGTGTCTTTCCCCACGCGCAGGGCATGTTCCGCGAACGCTTCGTGATGGGGCAGGCGCAGCTCACACCGATCACCGAGGAGCAGGTCACGCTCGGCGAGATCGCCTGCGCCGAGCCGTTGTCGATCGGCCTGCATGCGATTCACCGCGCCGGCCCGGTGCTGGGCGAAACCGTGCTCGTCACCGGCGGGGGCACCATCGGCTGCATGAGCGTGCTGGCAGCGCGGCTGGCAGGCGCCGCGCACGTGATCGTGTGCGACATCAACGATAGAGCGCTTGCGATGGCCAAGGCGGTCGGCGCCGACCGCACCATTCGGAGCGATCAGACCGCACCCGCCGAGCTTGCCGATCTGGCCGACGTAAGTCTGGAGTGCGCCGGCAGTCCCGCGGCACTGGGCACGTGTCTGAAGGCGACCCGGCGTGGCGGGCGCATCGTGCAAGTGGGTACGCTTCCGCCCGAGGTGCCATTCCCTGCCAACGACATCATGGCGCGCGAGCTGGACTATCGCGGTGCGTTTCGCGCGCATCAGGAGTTCGACTGGGCGGTGCAGGCGATCCGCTCGCGCCGGGTCGACGTGCGTCCGCTGATCAGCGCGCAGTTTCCGATCTCGCGCTCGCTCGAGGCGTTCGAGTTGGCACTGGATCGCGGGCGCAGCACCAAGGTTCAACTCGTG
>CADECO010000615.1:0-2931 GCA_902825905.1 uncultured beta proteobacterium | reverse complement strand
TGAAGGCCGATGCAGCAACACTCGGCAAGATTGAAGGAATCCTGAAGAAGGCCAACATCGGCATCGAAGGAACGTCGCTCGACCCCACCGGCCTGAAAGTCCTCTTCGGCGACACCGACACGCAATACAAGGCGCGCGACCTGATCGATCAGGAGCTGAACGCCACCAACAAGGACGACCCCGACTTCACCGTCGCCGCGAACCTGGTGCCGCGCTCGCCGCCCTGGCTGCGCGCGGTAAATGCGTTGCCGATGTACCTCGGCCTCGATCTGCGTGGCGGCGTGCACTTCCTGCTGCAGGTCGATATGAAAGAGGCGCTGCAAAAGCGCCTCGACGGCTTCAGCGGCGAACTGCGCACGCAATTGCGCAGCGATTCGGTCCGCCACGCTGGCATCAATCGCGAACCCAACAACATCACCCTGCGGTTTCGCGACACCGAGAATCGTGACAAGGCGAAGAAGGTGCTTGCCGACCGGTTCCCCGATCTGGCCGTGGCCGAGTCGGGGAGCGGCGAGGACCTGCGGCTGGTGGCCACGGTCAAGCCCGAGGCGGAGACGCGGCTCAAGGAGGGCGCGCTCAAGCAAAACATCAGCACGCTCAATCGGCGCGTCAATGAACTGGGCGTGGCCGAACCCGTCATCCAGCAACAGGGGGCCGATCGCATCGTCGTGCAGCTGCCGGGCGTGCAGGACACCGCCCAGGCCAAGAAAGTCATCGGCCGCACCGCGACGCTGGAATTGCGCATGGTCGACGAGGAAAACAGCACGCCTACCGCTATCACCGAGGCGGAGCGCGGCAATCCGCCGATCGGCTCGGAGCTCTATCGCGAGCGCGGCGGTGTGCCAGTGCTGGTGCGCAAGCGCGTCGAGCTGACCGGTGAGCGCCTGACCGACGCGCAGCCGGGCTTCGACTCGCAAACGCAGGAGCCGGCCGTCCACCTCACGCTGGACAACACCGGCGCCTCGATCTTCAAGCAGCTCACGCGCGAGAACGTCGGCAAGCGCATGGCCATCCTGCTGTGCGAGAAAGGCCGCTGCGAAGTGGTGACCGCGCCGGTCATCCGCACCGAAATCGGCGGCGGGCGGGTGCAGATCTCAGGGCGGATGACGCCGGCTGAAGCCACGGAAACCGCTCTGCTGTTGCGCGCCGGCTCGCTGGCCGCGCCGATGGAATTCGTCGAAGAGCGGCTGATCGGCCCCAGCCTGGGCGCCGACAACATCGAGAAGGGCTGGAAATCCACGCTCGGCGGGTTCCTGGCCATCGCCGCGTTCATGATCGTGTACTACCTGCTGTTCGGGGTGTTCTCCGTCATCGCACTGTCAGCAAACCTGCTGTTCCTGGTGGCGCTGCTGTCGATGCTGCAGGCCACCCTCACGCTGCCGGGCATCGCGGCTATCGCGCTCACCCTGGGCATGGCAATCGACGCGAACGTGCTGATCAACGAGCGCGTTCGCGAAGAGCTGCGCGCGGGGCTGCCGCCGCAAGCAGCGATCCATACCGGTTATGACCGCGCGTTCGGCACGATCCTCGACTCGAACGTGACCACGCTGATCGCGGGGCTCGCCCTGCTGCTGTTCGGATCCGGACCGGTCCGCGGCTTCGCGGTGGTGCATTGCTTGGGCATCCTGACTTCACTGTTCAGCGCGATCGTGGTGTCGCGCGCTCTGGTGAACCTGTTCTACGGCAGGCAACGCAAGCTCGAGCGCGTGTCGATCGGCAACACCTCCTGGACGTAGCGCGCAACGCCGCGACGCCCCCTCCCCCTTTCCGGCAGGACACCCAGATGGAATTCTTCAAGATCCGACGCGACATACCGTTCATGCGGCATGCGCTCACCTTCAACATCATCTCGCTGGTGACGTTTCTGCTCGCGGTGTTCTTCCTGGTGACCAAGGGACTGCACTATTCGATCGAGTTCACCGGCGGCACGCTGCTCGAGGTGTCGTACACCCAGCCGGCGGAGCTGAACAAGATCCGCGCCGCGCTCGAAAAGGCCGGGTTCACCGACACCACTGTCCAGAACTTCGGTTCGTCGCGCGACGTGATGATCCGCGTGCCGCTCAAGGCACCCTCCGCCGACGACAAGACGAAGGAGGCCAGCAAGAACGCGCAGCAGGCGCTCTCCGACAAAGTCATGGAAGTGCTGCGCGCCGAGGACAAGACCGCAGAATTGCGTCGCGCGGAATACGTCGGCCCGCAGGTCGGGCGCGAACTTGCCGAGAACGCAGCGCTTGCCCTGCTGATCACTTCACTGGGAATCGTGATCTACCTGGCGTTCCGGTTCGAGTGGAAATTCGGTGTGGCGGCAATCATTGCGAACCTGCACGATGTGGTGATCATCCTGGGCTTCTTCGCGCTGTTCCAATGGGAATTCTCGCTGCCGGTGCTGGCCGCGGTGCTCGCGGTGCTGGGCTATTCGGTCAACGAGTCGGTCGTGGTCGCAGATCGGATCCGCGAGAACTTCCGCAAGATGCGCCGCGCCTCGGTGACCGAAATCATCGACAACGCGATCACGCGGACCATGTCGCGCACCATCATCACCCACGGCAGCACCCAGCTCATGGTGTGCTCGATGCTGATCTTCGGCGGGCAGGCGCTGTTCTATTTCGCGCTGGCGCTCACCATCGGCATTCTCTTCGGCATCTACTCGTCGGTGCTGGTGATGGCGCCGATCGTGCGCTGGCTCGGCGTGAGGCGCGAAGATCTGGTCAAGCCGATCAAAGAGAAGCGGCCGGAAGCGGTGGTTTAGGGCGCTCTCCCTCCCCCGCCAATCGGGACGCTCTCCCGCCCCCCGCCCTCCCTCTACTCGCGCCGCTACGCGGCTAGAAAGGGAGGGGGCCGAGTTTGCGGCGCAGGCTGTGCGCCGGTGGGTTGGCGGCGCTCTCCCGCCCCCCGCCCTCCCTCTACTCGCGCCGCTACGCGGCTAGAAAG
>CADECO010000614.1:0-2942 GCA_902825905.1 uncultured beta proteobacterium | reverse complement strand
GCTCGACTTCCTTGTTGGCGACGGTTCGTTTCTCGCGGGCCTGGTCGGTGCGACCCTGCGCCACGTCGAGCTCGGTCTTCTGCTTGTCCAGATAGTTCGACGACACGAAATTTCGCGCCTGCAGATCGCTCGCGCGCTTCAACTCGCGACTGGCGAATTCACGTGAACTCTGCGCCGCGGCCAGCTCGCCTGCCTGGGCCGCGCGAGCACGCGCCAGCCCCAGCGACGCTCGCTCGACATCCGCCTTGAGCTGCGCCACGACCTGGCCACGCTCCACCAGATCACCGCGTTCGACGAGAATCCTCTCGACGACACCCGGCGTCGGGCTGCCGAGCTGCACGACCTCGTGCGGCTGGATCATGCAATCGAGCTGCTGCGCGACCGCGCCGCACCAGGCTAGCGTGAGCACTGCAGCCGAGGCGATAGAGAGCAGGCGATGTTTCATGGTGATCGACTCCAATGAGCGTTCGTTGAATCTGTAGTGAGGCTGACTATTCGATGCCGCCGGAGAACGCGTAGTGCTCGTGCGCCTCGCGCTCGGCAATGCGTAGCTGGCGGCGGCGATAGAAATCGTTCCACTCCCGCGCGCGCTGCGCGATCCCGAACAGCGGTCGCGCGAGCAAGGTCCCCAGACCACCCTGGACCACCAGAGCGCCGATCGCGCGTCGCGCTGCCGGGGGCCAGAACTGCGCGACAAGCGGATCCTCGAGTGAGAGCATCTCCTCGACGCTGCCCGGATCGCCGTGTCGGGCGCAGCGTCCGGCGAGCTGGCGATCGATGCGCCGCACTCGATTGCGCATGCAAGCGATGACGTGTAGGCCGCCGATGGCGGCAACGCCTGCGCCCAGTTGAATGTCGGTGCCGCGCCCGGCGATGTTGGTGGCGACCGTCACGGTGCCGCGCTCGCCCGCGCGGCTAACGCGCTGGGCCTCCTCGGTGTCTTGCAGTGCGTTCAAAACCTGATGCGCGACACCCGCGTCGGCGAGCCGCCGCGAAAGTTGATGCGAAGCATCTACGCTGTCGGTGCCAACCAATACCGGGCGCCCCTGCGCATGCAGCTCGCGCACGCGCGCGACCACAGCCTGCCACTTGTGCTCGGTGGTGGGATAGATCGACGTGCCGATCCAGCGCCGCATACTGCGCTTGGCCAGCGGCACGCGCGCGACTGGGGTGCCGAAGAACACGCGCAGCTCGCGGCGTGATTCCGTGAGCGTCCCACTCATGCCGCCCAGCCGCACGTAACGCGGGAAGAAACGCTGATAAGTGATCCGCGCGATCGTCGCAGCCTGCTTGCTGAGCGCAACGCCTTCCTTGATTTCGATCATCTGGTGCAGGCCGCTGGACCAGATGCGGCCGGTTGCGATTCGTCCGGTCACTTCGTCGATGATCTGGATGCCGGCCTCGGTCACCGCATAGTCGCGATCGCGCTGGAACACGTGCCGGGCGGCGAGCGCGATCTCCACCAGCTCCTCGGCGCGCCGGCGCAGCGCGAGCGTGCCGTGCGCATCTTGAATCGCTCGCCCCACCGCATCGCGCCCACGCGTCGTCAAGCGTGCGCCGCGCGCTTCCAGATCGAGCGCGTAGTCGCGGTTGCGCCACAGTTTCGCGGCGATGGCATACGCGCCGCGAAAAGCCCGCTCGTCTACGGCCGCGATCGGCGCGGAGAGGACGAGCGGTGTGCACGCCTCGTCAAGCAGGATGCTGTCGGCCTCGTCGAGGATCGCCATGCATAGTCCGCAAAGGAGCGGTGCGTCGCTCGCGCCCGAGATCTCCCGCGCGCGCATCTGGAGTGGGTCCCGTTCGCCGTCGAGCGCGAGGTGATCCTTCAGGTAGTCGAACGCCACCTCCTTCGCCGTGGCATACGTCACGTCTTGGCCGTAGGCGTGGCGCCGTGCTGCGGCCGACATGCCGGGCAGCACGCACCCGGTGGTCAGACCGAGCGTGGCGTAGAACGGCCGCATCAGCTCGCGATCGCGCGCGACCAGGTAGTCATTGGCTGTAAGCAGGTGCACCGGTACGTCGCCGAGTGCCGCCACGGCCGCCGCGACCGCCGTCGCCAGCGTCTTGCCCTCGCCGGTGGCCATTTCTGCCAGGCGGTTCTGCAGGATGAGCCACGCTGCGTAGTACTGCGTGTCGTACGGAGTCTTGCCCAGCGCACGGGACATTGCCGTGCCGGCCAGTCCGAGTGCGGTGCCGGTCAACGCCGGTGTCAGGCCGTCGCGTCGCAACGCCCGACGCACCTCCTGCACGGTTCCAATCCACGCCTGCTGCGAGAGCAGCGCGAAGCGCTCACGTGCTCGCGTCAGGGCAGCTGCCACCGCGCGCGGCAGCCGCCCGGAGCCGCGCGGCGCGGACAGATCGGTCGCGCAACGCATCACATCGCGCAGCGTCGGTCGATTCAGCGAGACCTTTCGCTCGGGATACGGCCCCCAGGCGATGCCCGGCGATGGCAACACACGCGTGTTCATCGCTCGAAGTGCCGCAGAAAAATGCGGCGCAGCAAGGCAGCGAGCTGCGCAGCCGCGGTTACATCGCCATGCCGGAACGCTACGAGCACGCGCGCGCCGATATGCGGTTCGAGCTCCTGGGCCAGCCGCAGATCGAACTCGAACCACGGCTCACGCGCGGTACGCCCCGACTGATCTGCTGGATCGACCGGAACGGTCCCGCCTCCTGACTCGCCGAGCGCAGCGGTGGGTAAGGTGCGCGACGCCTGAGGTACCTCGCGTTCGAATCTGGCCGGATAAGTGCTCGCGGAATCGAACACGGGCGTCACGTCGATCGCGCCGGGTTGTGCGCGCACGAGCGACACGTCTTCATTGCGGACCAGCACCCGCACCAGCGGCGGCTCGTTCGTGAGCACGTGCGCGACGAGCTGACCCCGCGTGAGGTACTTTCCCAGCAGGTCGTCAGGCTGATGCAGCGCAATCCTGCCGGTGGCC
>CADECO010000613.1:0-2953 GCA_902825905.1 uncultured beta proteobacterium | reverse complement strand
TTCGTGGTGCCGGTGTTCTGGAACGGGGAGATCGTGGCGTTCTCCGCGTGCATGGCGCACTGGATCGACATCGGCGGCACGCTCGATGGCATGACGCTCGACATCTACTCCGAAGGCTTGCAGATGCCGATCGTGAAGGCATGGCGCAAGGGCGTGCCCAACGACGACGTGTTCCGCATCATCGAGCTGAACGTGCGCGTGCCCGAGCGCGCCATGGGCGATCTGCGCGCCCAGATCGCGGCGGTGAAATCGGGCGAGAAGCGCGTGCTGGAGATGCTGGCCAAGTACGGGCGCGACGAGTTTCTCGGCGGCATCGAAGCGATCTTCGATCAGAGCGAGGCCACCACGCGCGAGCAGATCCGCGCCATTCCCGATGGTGTGTACGAGGCCGAGTCGTTCATGGACGACGATGGCGTCGACATGGGCAAGCCGATCCCGATCCGCGTGAAGGTGACGGTGGCAGGTGATGCGATGACCGTCGACCTCACCGGCGTGGGCGAGCAGGTGCGCGGCTTCTTCAACTCCGGCATGCCGGCCGGGCTGTCGGCCGCGCAGGTGGCGCTCAAATGCATCGCGGCGCCGCTGGAGATGCCGATCAACGACGGGTGCTTTCGGCCGCTCGAGATCATCGTGCCCGAGGGCAGGGTCGTGAACGCCACGCGCCCCGCGCCGATGCGCATGTGGATGACCTTCCCGATGACGGTGATCGACACCGTATTCAAGGCACTGGCCCCGGCGATTCCCACCAAGGTGGCCGCCGCGCATCACGCCGACCTGGTCGTGGCGAACATCAACGGCCGCCGCCCCGACACCAAGAAACTCTTCCTCTACCTGGGTGGCCTCATTGGCGGCGGCTGGGGCGCCAAGCACGACAGCGACGGCATGTGCGCCACCATCGCCATCAACGACGGCGACACCCACAACGGCCCCTCGGAACAGGTCGAAGCCAAGTACCCGTTCATCATCGAGCGCTACGCGCTGCGGCAGGATTCCGGCGGCGCGGGCAAGCATCGCGGCGGCCTGGGCACCGAGCAGGTCGTGCGCTGCCTCACCGACACCATGTTCAACACGCAGATCGAGCGCGTGGAGCATCGTCCGTGGGGACTCTTCGGCGGACTCTCGGCGCTGGGTAACCAGGTGGCCATCGAACGCCATGGCCAACCGGAGACGGTGTACGCCACCGGCAAGATCTTCTCCCAACTCCTCAAACCGGGAGATCGCTACACCCTGCGATCAGGAGGCGGCGGTGGCTTCGGCAAACCGATCGACCGCAAACGGGAGGACGTGGAGAACGACGTGCGCCAGGGCTACGTCTCGATCGAATCCGCACGCGAGCACTACGGCGTGGTCATCGACCGCGTCACGATGAAAGCCGACGTAGCGGCGACCGAGGCGCTGCGCGCCCACATGCACGAACACGGTCTGCCCAAAGACGTGCCGCTCACCAGCATGGCAAACCCACCCGAGGGCGCGAAGGTCGTGCCGATCACTCAGCGCGCGCGCCTGCTCGGCGCGAAAGCGCGTGCTTGGCACGCGGAGGCGCAGGCAGAGGGGTTGCTGGCGGATCGGTGTTGTAGCTAACTCAGGCTGCAGCCGGCTCGGCTTGCACGCCACGAAGCGCCTGAGTCGATAGCCCGCCCTTCTTGCCGGTGCGGCGCCGGACGCGCACTTCCTTCGTCGGCTATATTTGCATACAGCCAACGACAACGAATGCGGAGGAAGGCATGGAGGCGCGCGTCACCCTGCGACCCGGGGCAAAGGGCGCCAAGAAGCTAACCGCCGAATTCGGCGACCGACTGATCTGCGTGCGCTATCGCTACGACCAGGAGCGCAGGCGCCGCATCAAGACCGTCGAGATCATCGTCGACGAAGCCGACTGGACGCCTGTTGCAGCGCGGAATGCAGCCGCGCCGGAGCCGGACCGCGAACACCTACGGCAGATCGTCGGCGTGCGCGTGGCCTACGCGGAGGTCGCGCTACGACGGGCCGTGGGCGAGGCGGGCGGACGCTGGGACCCGTCGGCGCGGCTGTGGCTGCTGCCGCTCGCGGCCGCGCGGGCTCTGGGGCTGCAGGAGCGCATCATCCAGTTGCTGCCCGATAACAGACGGAAGCAAAGTGAGGCGGCAGGGGGCGGTAACAGGGCAGAGAAGGGGGCGGTTCAGTGATAAACCTGCCTATACCTACGATAACCGGCTAATAGATCTGGAAACCGGTTTCTGGTATTGGAAACCCTTATCATGAAAGTTACTTCTAGTTAGCCGTCACCCAACTCCACCACAATCTCGTCATGATCACGCTCGAATTTCTCATCACCTCACTCGTCGTCGTTCTGGTCCCCGGCACCGGGGTCGTGTACACCGTTTCCACCGGCCTTACCCGTGGTCGCCGGGCAAGCATCTACGCTGCGGTCGGCTGTACGGCGGGAATCCTGCCGCACCTGCTGGCTACCGTCCTGGGCCTGGCGGCCGTCATGCACACCAGTGCCTTGGCGTTTCAGGTGCTCAAGTTCGCGGGTGTGGCCTACCTCTTCTACCTGGCTGTCGCCACTTGGCGCGACCGCTCCGCGTTCTCGGTCGATGGCAGCATGTCCAAGGTCTCTGCTACAGGGCTTGTGGTCAAGGCCTTCCTGCTCAACATCCTCAACCCCAAACTCACCATCTTCTTCCTAGCCTTCCTGCCTCAGTTTGTCGACCCCACCTCTACGCAGCCACTCGCTCATCTGTTGGTGCTGAGTGCGGTCTTCATGGCAATGACCTTTGTGGTGTTTGTCATCTATGGCTTCTTGGCTCACGCCTTTCGTCGGTTCGTCATCGAGTCCGCTCGCGTACAGAGCGCTCTGCGCTATGGCTTCGCGGCGGCGTTTGCGGCGCTTGGTGCCCGGCTGGCCGCGAGTGAGCGGTGACGGCTAACCCTTCGCTGCACCTGACTGGCTCCAGCGGGCTTCGCCCGCTTC
>CADECO010000612.1:0-2956 GCA_902825905.1 uncultured beta proteobacterium | reverse complement strand
CCGTGCCGCCGTTGACGGTCGCACGACCTTGCACGGCGACCACCGCGTCCGCCGTGTACAGATCGATGACGCGCTCGGCATCGTCACCTTCGTAGGCCTTCACCCAGTCCTCGATGACTGCAATCAACTCAGTGTCTAGTTTTGTCATAGATCTCAACTGTTCAGCCTGGTTTCTGGACACTCAGGAACGCCACGGCTGCGATGAACACCCACAGCAACACCAGAATGGCGGTTGAGCGTACGTAGACATGGCGAATGACGGCGTTGGTCTCGGCGGTCGGGCCGTCGCGTTCCATGACGGCCCAGGTGCGAAAATGGCCGAGTAACGAAAGGCGTATGCCGACGCCGCAAGCCATGACACCTGCAAAGCACGCCAGTTTCCAGCGCAACCAGCCCGGCATCGACCACGCGCTCCCAATCAGCCCCAATGCAATAGCAACCAGGACGGCCATCAACACATAGCGCGACCCGCGGTCGAATGCTGAGAGCGACTTGCCAACTGGCCTGGTAGAAAGCTTGTGCACGACCTCGACGAACCCCAGCCATAGCACACCAACGACAGCCGCGACCGTCATCAAAGCCGTCCCGCCGGGAAGGTAGCCAAGATAGGCCGCGAGCATCGTGCCGAGACTCGCCTGCAAGACCAGCGCGTAGCGCACGTGCTGATCCACGTGCATGACGTGGCCCATCAAGCGCGTGCGGTCCGCCAGCGCCATTTCATCGTGGTAGCAAACGTACCGGTACGTCGAGTTGATCACGAGCTCGGAACCGAGCCAGTATCCAAGCACCGCGACATGTGCGGCTAACAACCATTGATAAGCCATAGCAGCCCAATACCCTCAAGTCTCAAAACGGCTGCGCGATACCGAGCCACGCCATCGTGACGATCAGCGCCCAGAACACGAATGCCGCATACTTGGCGCGGCGCCGGCCATCGCTGAACAACGCATCGATATCCGGCCCACTCTCGCCCTTGCGCAGCCGAATGAAGCCCAGGCGCCAGCCGCGAATGCTGACGCGCAGATACTGCCCGACCATCAACAGTGCAGCGTACACCAGCAGTTTAGTAGCGATCCACTTGGCAGTGAATGGTGCGCCGCGCAGCAGCGAGATCACGCCGAGCGCCACCAGTATGATGATGAACGCTACTCGCCAGGACACATCTATCCGTTGCCAGAACGGCCCGGTCGGCTGGCGGGTTTTAAGGTACGCCAACCAGACAACCGCGAGCCAGGCAAATCCGACTGACCACGCCACAACCAGCGTTGCGCTGGATACGTCGATTGAACCACGCATCGACGCCAACTGCAGACCCACGAAGGGCAGCAGAACGATGGCGGTACGCGGCAGAATATCGATCGCAAGCAGCGCCTCGAGGAACCGCTCGCGCTCGGCGAGCGGCAAATCAGGCCGCACGATATAGCGGGAACACGTGAAAACACCGAAATCGGCACCCAGCCAATAGGCGAACAAGACCACGTGCAGGACGACTAACAGGAAATACGGTTCAAACATAGGATCAGACAGTCTTTGTCGGCCCCCTCCAAGCGTACACCGCCTGATCAGAGTGCCGAGGGAGATGGCTGGGGTGAAACAACTTCCAGTTGCTGGCGGACAGCCGCCGGTTGCGAGCGCTATCATCATAAGAATGCGACTGCAGCAATTGCGATACTTCCTGGCGGTGATCGACGAGGGTGGCTTCACTCGTGCGGCTCAGCATCTCGGACGCACGCAGCAAGCCATCAGCAAAGCGCTCGGCTTGCTGGAGCAGGAGCTGGGGGTGCGATTGCTCGATCGCGCGGCCGGATCGCCTGGGCCAACCGTGTTTGGACGCGAGCTCGCGACTTTCGCGCGTCGCGTCCTGAGCGATGAGGCTGAGCTAAAGATGCGCCTGTCGGCCGTAGCATTGGCCAATACAGGCATCGTGCGGATCGGTGCGAGCCCAACCGTGTCTGCGTCGCTCATCGCTCCCGCGGTTGCCACGCTCGCTGCCCGGCATCCCGCGTTAGAGGTCAACGTTCTGGATGGCATCCAGCCAAAGTTGCTGCAGGGCCTGATCGACGGCAGCGCCGATGTGGCCGTTTACATTCGCACCGTCAATAAGGCCGACACTGACGCGCAGATTGTCAGCGAAATCCTGGCACATGAAGATTACCGGATCATCGCCGCGCCTTGTCATCCGCTCGCACAACGGGCCGGCTCGGTCAGCACCCGTGAGCTGGCCGCAGTCGCCTGGCTTCTGGTCTCCGACAGCGGGGATTTGGATGCCGCCTGGCGCGAGGCTTTCGAGTCCGCTGGTCTGGCACCGCCATCGGCTCGAGTCCTAACAACCTCGGTCGAATTTGCACGCAGCCTGCTGCTAAACGGTACGCACATCATGATCTTGCCGCTAGGGCTGGTCGCAGATGCTCTCGAGCGTGGCGAGCTGCTGGCGATCGACGCGCCGCAGTTCGCGTGGCAACGTCCTGTCGTCATGAGTTATCGCGTGGAACCCGCGCCCACCCCGGGCGTGTTGGCCGCAATTCATGCCCTGCAGCTCGCGGCCGACACGCTGTCGGCACCGGACGACCATTCCTGCTAGCGTCGCGCCTCCTATACCTATCGTGCCGACTTTCGCGACGGCGGCTTCATGCTAAGGGAGAAGTTCCCGATGCTGGCGGACGCGAAGGCACTGGTCGCGGGCAGCTGGGACCAAGCGCTGCTGGAGGAGCTGGGCGCGGACGGCAGTGATTTCTTGATCGATAAGAATCGTCCCAGTTCCTTCCTAGGCACTCCACTTGAGAGCTATCTCAAAGGCCTCGGCGTCGAAGAAGTTGTGGTATGCGGTGTCACGACCAGCTGCTGTGTTGAGACGACAGTCCGCGATGCCGCACAACGCGACTTCCGCACGTTCGTGTTGAGCGATGCTGTGGCCGAATGGGACAAGGACCGGCAGCAAGCCGCCCTCACCAACATG
>CADECO010000611.1:0-2956 GCA_902825905.1 uncultured beta proteobacterium | reverse complement strand
TCGCGCAGGATCGATGCCTTCATCCGGCCCTGGAGCGGACCCGCCCGCTCGAGTTGGGCGTCGATGGCGCGCTGCACGTGTTGCGGTTCGATCTGCGCGCTTCCGCCGGCTCCTCCTTGACCCGCCCCGACTTGACCCGCCCAGTAATCCGCCTCGGCCAATAACTCCTCGATGCTTTGCGCGTGCACCGAAAGCTTGGCCGCATCGCCCGCCATGCGCGCGCAGTGCTCGAACACGCTCGCCATTGCCGCCGCCGAGAGCGGCCGCACGCCTTGATGCTCGGCAATGCCGGCGATGAACTGCGCGAGTTCCTCGTTCGAGCGCTCGCTCCACGGCACGTCTTCGTCGAGTTCGGCGACCACTTTGAACAGCGCACCGAACTCCGGATCGGCTGACTCGAGCAGCATGTGGATCATGCGCGGACCGAACAGCACGACCTTCACGTCGAGCGGGATCGGCTCGGGCTCGAGCGATTGCGTCGAGACCAGGCTGTAGACCTGACCGAGCGATTCGATCTGGATGCGTCGCGAGCGCAGGGCGCGTTTCATGCCCTCCCAAGCGTAAGGCTGGGTGAGCAGCTTGATCGCATCGATGAGCAGATAGCCGCCGTTGGCACGGTGAAGCGAGCCGGCGCGAATGAGCGTGAAATCGGTGCTCAACGTGCCGAACTGCGAGACGTGCTCGACCCGTCCGACGAGGTTGGCGTACGTGGGATTGTCTTCGTACACCATCGGTACCTGTTCGCGCTCGCCATCGCCGATGAGCACGTTGACGCGATAGCGCTTGAAGTCGGGCTCGGGCTTCTGCATGAACGCCGGCATCTCAGCCATGCCTTCGTGCTTGCGAAAATCCTCCCCGCGCGTAACGACGTCGGCCTTGGCCGCCTGGATATAGCGCACGACATCGGGCAACTCGCTGTACTTGTCGAGCAGCTCCTGGGTGATCTGCGCCACCGCCAATTCGATAACCTCCTGATTGAGTTCGCGCACCTGTTCGAATCGCTTGCGCCGCAGTTGCGCGAACTGGCGCACTGTCTCCTCCAGTTCAGCCTCGTAGCGTCCGACCGCCTGGGTGATGCGTTGCTGCTCCTCGGCACTCAACTGGCGAAACTTCTCCGGCGACATGACTTCGTGGCCATCGAGCGGACCGAACGAGAAGCCGCTCGGCGATCGCAGCAGCGCCACGCCGTCGTTCGCCGCGCGGGTGGCGAGCGACTGGAACGATTGCTCTTCATACGCGTGGAACTGGGCGTCGATGCGAGCGAGCCGTCCACGATAGTCGTCGCTCTCGAACGCGGCCGGAATCGCCGCCTGCAGCTCACCCACCCAGGCTTCCAAGTCCTGGCGCAGCGCCTGCGCGCGCCCAAGCGGCATGCGTAGCGCGATCGGGCGCTGCGGCTCGTCGAAGTTGTTGACGTAGCACCAGTCCGATGGCCCCGCACTCACCCGCGGCGACTGGCGCAGCAACCGTTCCACCAGCGTGCGCCGCCCCAGGCCGAACGAACCGATGACGAAAGTGTTGTAGCCGGCACGCTCGATGCCCATGCCGAAGCGCAACGACGCCGCCGCGCGACGCTGGGCGCCATCTCCCTCGACGCGCTCGAGTTGTGCGGTGCTCGCAAACGCGAATTGGGCGGGATCGCACACCCGGCGCAGCGCACTCGGCGCCAACGGCGCAACGCTTGTCATTCCTGCTTGATTCCCTTCGTCCATTCCGCGTTGGTACGCTAGGCCTGCACCGGTCGTCGGGATTGACAATCCTCAAGCTGCCCGCCGCCGGCACTAGTCGAGTCGCGATTGACGAAGATCAAAGCAGGCGCCGGTCGCCTACCTAGAGTGAACCCGCACTACTATGAGGGTCGGATCATGCGCAATGCCGTGCCGGATATGCGAGAGGGCCTGATGGAGGCCGCAGCCATGGAAGCGAACATCATGAAGGCACTAGCCGAAAGCAACGCGCAGCCGTTGACGGTGCAGATCATCCTGAGTGAGCACCGGTCGATCCGCACCGCGCTCGACGCGATTGTCGATGCGGTACAGGCACCCACCAAAGGCAAGCCGACCACGTTCGATCTGCCTGGTGTGCGCGCGCTGCTGGCGTATCTCGACGGCTTCCCCGATCAGGTGCATCACCCGAAGGAAGATCAAACGCTGTTCGCGCTGCTCGAACAGCACGATCCCGAGGGCGGCGACTATCTGCAGGCGCTGCGCCGCGAGCATACGTACGGCAGCGAAGCAATGCGCGCGCTGCAGGCACAAGCCGAGGCACTCGCCACCGGCAAGCGCGCGATGGTGGAGCAATTCAGCCAGGCGCTGCGCGCGTACGACACCTTCTATCGTGCGCACATGTATCTGGAAGAAGAGGTCCTGATTCCGCGCGCGCTCAACATCCTGTCGCGCGAGCAGTGGGCCGAGTCCGATGCGGCGTTCGCAAGCAATCTCGACCCGGGTCGCGGCGGTGAGAACACGCTGGAGTTCGCAGCGCAGTTGCGCGACGCGCTGGCGCGGCTGCAGAGGATGAGTGGGTAGTCGTTCGCGCTGAGCCCGCTCGCCCTGAGCCAACCTGCCCTGAGCCGAAGGGTCGAAGGGCACCCATTTCGCCTATCGGGCTGAGAGGCTGCCAAAGCGGGCGGCAGGCAGAGACCGGTCGGTGCGATGCCTGGTCAGGACTCGCGTCTGGCCAAAGACAGATACCCGCCCAACCCGATCATCGTCGCCCCGGACAAGCGGGTGAGCAGACGCGCTCGCACTGCACGAGCCGTGGACGATCTGAGCAGGCGAACTGCCGCGAACACGGCCACCACGTCCGCGAGCGTGTTCAGCACAACGCAGATACTGCCGAGTAGGATGAGCTGGGGTACCAGCGGCTGTGCGGCAGAAACGAACTGCGGCAAGAACGCAAGAAAGAACAGCGCGGTCTTGACGTTGAGCGCCTCGACCGCGATGCCTTCCAGCAG
>CADECO010000610.1:0-2961 GCA_902825905.1 uncultured beta proteobacterium | reverse complement strand
GCCTGCTCTACAGCGTGACCGGCACGCTCAACCTCGCCCATCTGTCTGCAAGGATCGCCGCGCTCGGCGGAACGGAGGCCGCCATCGCAGGTTCCGCTGGACTCATGCTGCTCGTAGTGTTCGCCGTGAAAGCCGCGCTGTTTCCATTTTATTTCTGGCTCCCCGCGAGCTATCCCGCCGCCGCCGCTCCGGTCGCATGCCTTTTCGCCATCATGACCAAAGTTGGCGTGTACGCGATCATCCGCGTGTATCCGTTGCTGTACGGTCAGGATGCGGGCCCTAACGCCGCCCTGGCCACGCCCTGGCTGTTCGCGATGGCGATCGCGACTGTGCTCTTCGGTGCGCTCGGGGCGCTTCGCGCCGACACGCTGCGCGGGCTGGCCGCCTATCTCACCATTCTCTCCCTGGGCACTTTGTTCATCGTCGCCGCCCAGGGCACCGTGGTGAGCCTGACCGCCGCGACCTACTATCTCGTGCACAGCACGGCGGCGACAGCCGCGCTGTTCCTGATCGCCGAAGTGGTCAGCCGAGAGCGCGGCGAAACCGCGGACCGATTGATTCCAGGCCCCTCTCTGCGCCACCCGTTCCTAATCGGATTCGCGCTGGCGCTCGCTGCCGGCGCCGCCGTGGGCTTGCCGCCCACCTCAGGCTTCATCGGCAAAGTCCTGGTACTGCAAGCGGTCGCCGACGGCGAGTTCTTCTGGATGCCTTGGCTCGCCGTCCTGGTGGCGAGCTTCGTCGCACTGGTCGCAGTCTCGCGCAGCTACAGCGTGTTGCTATGGAATACGTTCGAGCAGCGTTCGGAACGATCGACCATCGGCGCGGCTCGCGTCGCATCGGTCGGCGTACTGCTCGCGCTGCTCGGCGCGCTAATCGTGGGCGCTGGACCGCTGCTGCAGTTCAGCGAGCGCACCGCTCAACAGGTGATCGACCGGCACGCTTACACGCGCTCGGTGCTCGATCCGCGCGCGATTGGGAATGACACGCTGGAGTCGATGCCATTCATCCCCGGGCACAGGCAATAGGGGGCATTCGACCATGAAGCGCATCTTCCCTTTCCCGCTGTTGTCTATGGTGATCACGCTCACGTGGATCGTGCTCACCCGCGAGATCTCGGCATTGAGCGTGGTCGCCGGCGTGCTCTTAGGAGTAATCATCCCGCTTCCCTTGCGCCGGCTGTTCGATGCCGGCGAGGGCATTCATGCGCCGGGACTCATCGTCAAACTCACTGCGATCGTAATCTGGGACATCATTATCTCGAATATCACCGTGGCGCGCCTGGTGCTCGGTCGTATGGAGCGGCTACGACCTGCGTTCTTGGAGATTCCGTTGGATGCCGCGCATCCTTATGCCGCGAATCTGCTGGCCAGCATCATCACGATGACGCCGGGCACCGTATCGGCGGTGCTCGATCTCAACCGCAGACGCTTGCTCGTGCATGCGCTCGATTGCGCCGATCCGGCGGCGCTCATCGCCCAGATCAAGTCACGCTATGAGCGTCCACTCAAGGAGATCTTTCGATGCTAGCCACCGCTATCGCCCTCGCGTTCGTGGCAATTGGCGTTTCGATCGCGTTCACGTTGGGCCGGCTGCTCATCGGCCCAAGCATCCCCGATCGGGTCCTTGCGCTCGATACGCTGTACATCAACGTTGTTGCGCTCCTCATATTGTTGGGAATCGATGGCAGCGGCACGGCGTATTTCGAGGCAGCGCTATTGATTTCGCTGATCGGTTTCCTGAGCACCGTGGCGCTAGCACGTTACGCGCTGCGCGGATCCGTGGTCGAGTGACGAGCGATGATGACGGAAGCCCTGACCGCCATCTTTCTCGTTGCCGGGAGTTTTTTCCTGCTAGTGGGCGCACTGGGCCTGCTGCGACTGCCCGATGTGTTCATGCGGCTGCACGCACCAACCAAGGCGTCGACCCTGGGCGTCGGGGGATTCTTGATTGCCTCGATCCTTGCCTCGTTCGCCCGTGAAACCCCTGGCATGCACGAGCTGCTCATCACGGTGTTCGTCTTCGTGACCGCGCCGGTGTCGGCCAACATGTTGGCGATGGCGGCGTTGCACTTGGAGCTGCCCTACCGTGGGCAGGATCGCGATAAACGGCTCACGGAATAGCAGCCCGCCGGGCTGATGGACTTATTGCCGGCTGGCACCGGCACGCCTGCGCGCGTTGCCGGCGGCCGTCGCGATGATGATCGTGAGTAGCCCTGTGAACACCAAGTTGGCGCTCGCCATCCGATGCTGTGAAAAGCCGAGTACAAACGGCGCGAAAGCGAGCCAGAGACCCACTGCAAAAAGGATCCATTCATCCCAGACAGTGGGCCACCGCACATCGAAAGCCGCGACGAACGCGATCGCCGCGCCGCCGATCACCGCGTTCCATCGAATAAGGTCGCTCATCTGTGTGCCTTCCAGCAGCGATGGCGACAGCGCGAGCCAGATGCCCAGGAGGATCAACAGCAAATCGTACCAGCGCCGACGGAGCACAGGGTCTATTGGTCCCTTAAGCGATTGGTATTCGGGGAACGCCTGGCGATCATTGGCACAGAGTTGCCATGGGTCAAGTCAGGAACTCCCCTACGCGTACTCAAGTCGCGCCTTGGACGCCATCCACCCGCGCTTGCCTTGAGCGCCGTCAAGCAGGTGCGGCCGGCGTGTTTGAAGATACCTTTCGCGCGGGGGCAATTACTGGCGGGACCTGTGGCGCACAGATTCGCGATAGAAGCGCACGCGATCGGGGGCGTTGGCACCCCCGGTGATTACGAAACTCATCGCCTGATCGAAGGTCCAGTCAGTCGGGACAATCTTATCCAGCGGTACGATCTCGATGTACCCGGAGGTCGGATTGGGCGAAGTTGGCACGTACACCACAGCCAGTTGTTCGCCAGTGGATTCATCGGTCATTACCCGCGTGACGAACCCAACCGCTTTCATCTCGGGCGAAGGGAAATTGATG
>CADECO010000609.1:0-2973 GCA_902825905.1 uncultured beta proteobacterium | reverse complement strand
GTCGAAGCTGCCCGACAGCGTGACCCGGCTGCGCGTCTCTTCGAAGACGATATCGGAGTACTGCATGCCGCAAGCGGACATCGCGCTCGCAGTCTTGGGCAGGATGGTGGTCTTGCATCCCAGCTCGCGCGCTATCGGCATGATGTTCAAACCAGCCGCCCCGCCGCCGGCGACGAGCACGCTCTCGCGCGGATTCAGGCCTTCGCTGACGGTGATCTCGTGGATCGCCTTGATCATCAACTCGTTGGCGATGGTGATGATCGCGAATGCGGTGTCTTCGACGCTGCGGCTCAGCTCGCCGGCGAGTCTGGTGATCACGCGCTTTGCCGCCGCCGCATCGAGGGTCATGCGACCGCCGTTGAAATAGCCCGGATCGAAATAACCGAGCACCACGCACGCATCGGTGACGGTCGGCAGGTCACCGCCGCGGCCGTAGCAGGCCGGGCCCGGCATCGCGCCCGCGCTTTGCGGACCCACGCGCAGCAGCCCGCCCGAGTCGATCCACGCGATCGAGCCACCGCCTGCGCCGATGCTTCGCACATCGACGGTGGACATCGCCACCATGTGCCCGATCCAGCGCCGGCCGAGCCAGCTGTCGCGCGAGTAGACGAGGCTGCCGTCGCGCACCAGGCCCACATCGAACGTCGTACCGCCGGTGTCGCACACGATCGCATCGCCGCCCAATGATTCGATGGTGGTGTACGCCTGTCCGGCCACCGGAGCCATCGCCGGACCGGACTTCAGCATCTGCACCGGACGCGTCGCCACTTCCGACACATGCTGGCAGCCCCCGCCCGAAGTGCTGATCAAAAGTTCGCCCGTGAACCCGGCCGAACGCAGGTCGTCCTCCATCTCGCGCAGGTGCTTTTGCATGAGCGGCTTGAGCGACGCATCGATCGAAGTGGTGGAAGCACGCCGGTACTCGCGTACGATCGGGATGAGCTGATGCGAGAGCGTGTACGGCACACCGGGCAGTTCTTCGTCGAGGATGCGGCCGAGGATGCGCTCGTGCTCGCCGTTGGCGATCGACCACATCAAACACACCGCTACCGCCTCGAAGCCGCGCGCCTTCAGCGTGCGCACCACCTCGCGCGCCTGGGCCTCGTCGAGCGGCCGGATGGCATTGCCTTGCGCGTCGATGCGCTCGTCGATCTCGAAGGTGTAGCGGCGCGGAATGTAAGGCGGCGGATAGTCGTAGCTGTAATCGTGCGGATCGAACTTGCCGCCTTCCTTGAGCACCAGGATGTCGCGAAACCCGCGCGTGGCGAGGAACGCGGTCTTGGCGGTGTTGTTGGTGACGACTGCGTTGGTGGCGCGCGTGGTGCCGTAGATCAACATGTCGCAGTTGGCCAGCACGTCGGCGCCGGTAAGCCCCGACTCCTCGGCGGCGACTTCGATCGCCGCGCGCATGCCTTCGAAGATTCGCTGCGGCGTGGTGAGCGCCTTGCCGATCGACCGGATGCCCTTGCTGTCGGCGAGCACCACATCGGTGAACGTTCCGCCGGTATCGACGGAGATCCGATAACGCATTGGTTGCTGACTCCCTGATGACTGCATGTCTAACTGCCTGAGACGAAACGCGCGTGCGAGCGGGCGATTCTAGCGCCCCAACTCCATGACTCCGGCCAGGCGCGCGCCGATGGCGAGCAACGTCGTGTCCATGCCGGGTGCGGCCATCAGCATCGCCCCCAGCGGCAAGCCGTTTGCTGCGATCGTCAACGGCACCGACAACATCGGCCCGCCAAGCGCGGTAAACGGCACGACGAAGCGTGGGTCGCCAGTCTTCGTGCCAGCAGGCGCGGTGTCGGGGGCAGCTGGAAAGAGCAGTGCATCGAACTGGCCAAATACCGCCCAGCAGGCCGCCCGGGCGCCGACCAGTTCCGCGCGAGCGTCGAGATAGGCGTGCTCGGCAATTCCGCGTCCTCGCTCCACCGCTTCGCGCAGCGCGGGGGTGACATGGTCGGCTGGCACCTCAAGCAGCTGCGGATGCACGCGTCCCAGTTCGTACTCGATACAGGTCTTGTGCCATCCCGCGATCGCCGCGAGCGCGACCGGCGAGGCCATGGAGACGATCGCATGACCGGCCGCTTCGAGTCTGGCCGTCGCCTCGCTCATCGACGTGCGCACGGCATCACTCGCCGCTTGCAGGATCGGATCGGTCACGACCGTGACGCTCAACTGTTGTTTCCGGCGGACCGGTGCGAACGCGAGGTGCGCAGGCATCAAGGCGCCGGCGGCGATGACCACGTCAGCCACGCGATGTCCGAACAACCCGGGCGTGTCGAAGCCCGGCGCGAACGGCACGATGCCGAAACTCGACCACGAGAGTGTGCTCGGCTTGTACGCGGCAACCCCGCAGTAAGCAGCCGGTCGACTCACCGAACCCGCTGTCTGCGTACCGATGCTCAGCGGCACCATGCCGGCGGCAACGACCGCCGCCGGGCCGGTGCTCGATCCGCCTGGTGTGTGCGCGAGGTTGTACGGGTTGCGCGTCGGGGGCGGACCGTCGAAGTACGCGAATTCGGTGGTATGCACCTTGCCGACAATCACCGCGCCAGCCGCGCGCAAGTTCGAAACGATCTCCGCATCGATCGTGGCGGGCGCGACGTGTGCGCGTGACCGGCTGCCGGCGCGCGTGGGCCAGCCGGCGACGTCGATGACGTCCTTGACCGCAACCGGTACGCCGTGCAGCGGTCCGCGCACCTGGCCGCGCACGGCTTGGTCGCGCCGGGCGCGCGCTTGCACCCGCGCACCGTCGCGATCGATGCTGATCCAGCCTTGAACGTGTGGCTCGACCTCGTCGATCCGAGCGAGCGAAGCGTCGAGCAACTGCACCGGATCGATGCGCCCGGCAGCGACACCGGGGGCAATCTCGGCAAGCGCGCCAGGGTCGGAAACGAAGCGATGCGAGGTCGTCATCGATGTGCTCTTTCGGCTCTCACGTTCATCCACATACTTCCTTCGCTACTTCGA
>CADECO010000608.1:0-2984 GCA_902825905.1 uncultured beta proteobacterium | reverse complement strand
TGTCGTTTTGGTATAGGTGGCGGGCGGCTGCATGTCCTGGAGCAGACGGACAACCCGCGTCTCGCCGCCCTTGAAGTCCTTGCAGCGATCGCAGCTGAGCGGTTTGCTCAGCAGCTCGTTCTCGGCGTTCGCGAGATGGAAGTCGTCGGAGTAGCCGTTCGGTTCCGAGCTACGTTGAGTATTGGCGAGCGTGAGGGTCACCTCCGGTCCGAGCAGATCGGCGCTGACAGGGACTGATCTTCCATCAGGCAAGGTCACCAATGCACCCTTTTTGATCGACGTCCATTCGAGGCGATGCTCGGTGACCTGCATACCGCCGAGCTTCCCGGCTTCGATCGCGGCGCGCTTCGATTCCTCGAAATAGAGCCGCACCACCCGGATCTCCGGCCGCGCCGATTGCATGTGCGCGAGGAGATTCGTTCCCTCCGGCAGCTTCGGTCCCACGATCCACATCGGCCGGCCGTTGAAGCGGTTCAGCGCGCCCGCGAGCGGCACCCACTTGCTGGTGCTGCGGCTCGCGCAGCGCGTGAACACCCACGTCTCCTACTCTGGATCGCTCGAGAATTTGCAGGTCCGCACGTTCACGTATACCGGCGTATCGGCGCCGGTGATCGGCGGGCCGTGCCGGCCGTCGAAGACATTCAGCACGTCTCCGACGAGCGACGTGCCGATCGACGACGCGGGCACGTGCGCGACCTGTCGCTGCGAGGCCGAGCATAGAAAATCCAGCGCGGCCGCCCCAGTCGGGATCGCGAACAAGCCGGCAGCCAAGGCGCGCAATGCGATCTTCATTGAAGTCCCTCCCTGTGGACGCTCTGCATGGCGCCAAGCGTGATGATATCGATCGCCCGCAGTGGCATTCTGGCCAGGGACCGCCCCAGCCTCTGTGTCGAGCGGATCCTAGCGTGCATTGAACCGCAGCGCCCCGATGTCCTTGAGCTTGAATGGCCGCACCATGACTCGATCGACCTCCCGGTTCCTGGCACACGGCAGGCGGATCTCTTCACGGTTGCACATGGCATTCTGTCGAGCGCAGCCGTGATACCAGCCCTTGCTGGGATGATTGGAGGACGATGGATTCGAGAACACCTCAGTGAGCAGCGTTTTCGGACGGTGTTCTTCGTCACGCTGTTTGCACTCGGTGTCTATATCGTTGCCAACGTTGTTCGTGTCTTCGTTGACTCAAAGTTCTGGGCAGGCATTTTTGCGGCGATATAGCGGACATCCGTCGTGCCCGATTTGGGTCGGGAGGGACGCGGTGGCGATGGTGACGACACTAAAGGGGCAGGGGCGGCGGGTAGCGATGGACGGTGGCGGCGTCAACGGCGCGCCCGCGCTGGCTGCCGCAGACGTCGGCGTCGCCATGCGAACCGGTACCGATGTCGCGAATGATCGCTGCTTCAGTCCGCCTGGTGACGCACCCGACCCATCGGCGACCCACGCTCGCGCGCCTTCGTCATCGCAAGCTATCGCTGGTGGCGTGATCGCCGTTGATGTGTAGCGGGTCGGTGCTGCGAATAACAAGTATCGAGGAGCTTGTCGCGCTCATCCAGAAATCCAAATCCAGACCGGAAAGCCCCGCTTCGGCAGCCGTCTGAATGTCGGGGGCGCCGGAGAATCGACTGCGCCCGGCCACATCGAATGCTATCCCGTGCGCTACAGCGCGACCTGCTGATGCAACGCGGGCATTTCTATCGATGCATCGCCAAGCGCTTGGGCGAATCGTTCCATGGCGCTCGATTCGCCGTGCACCAGGAACGTTCGCTCGACGCCCTCTATTGCGCGGTGCCACGCCACGAGCTCCGCTTGGTCGGCGTGAGCGGAGAAGCCGTTGATCGTATGCACCGATGCGCTTACCGCGACCTCTTCGCCATGGATCCGAACCGAGCGGGCGCCGTCGATGATCTTGCGCGCCAGGGTTCCGATAGCCGCGAAACCGACGAAGATGACACCACAATCGGCGCGTGGAAGATTGTCCCGGAGCCGATGCAGGATCCGGCCACCCGTACACATACCGGCTCCCGCCAGGATGACCGCACCTCCGCCGAGGTGATCGAGCGCCATCGAGTCGCTCAGCTCGCGCGTCAAGTGAAGGCCCGGAAACTGGAACGGGTCGTGCCCGTCACGAAACAATCGCGTCGCTGCGGGCGCGTAGTAATCGGGGTACCGCTCGTAGATGGCGGTGGCGGAAATCGCCATCGGTGAATCGAGAAACACCTGCGTTGCGCGCGGCAGCCGCCCCGACTCAATCCCGGCGCGCAGGTAGTAGAGCAGTTCCTGCGCACGCTCCAGCGCGAAGGTCGGGACGACAACGTTGCCGCCGCGGTTGAACGTATCGTTGAGCGCCCCGTAGAACTCCTCGACCGAGGTGTCGAACGGCTTGTGTAATCGGTCGCCGTAGGTCGTCTCCATGACGACGACATCGGCGCGGGGAGGCGGCGCCGGGTCGCGAAGGATCGGGCGCCCACGATTTCCGAGGTCACCGGAAAAGGCGACCGTGCGCTTGTCCGCCGCTTCCGAGAGTTCGAGCACGACGCTAGCGGAACCCAGGATATGACCCGCCTCGATGAACGTAGCCTTGATACCTTCGACGACCGCGATCGCTATTCCCAGCGTCGCGGTCCGACCAAAGAAGTCAACGACGCGAAGCGCTTCGACGATCGAATACAGGGCGCCGCGCCCGGGTGCAGGCTTGTGGCGGGTGCCGCGGGCGTGCCGCCGGGCTTCCTCTTCCTGGACGTGGGCCGCGTCGAGCAATACCAGGCGGGTGAGCTCCCTGGTCGGCGCGGTGGCGATGATCTCACCGCGAAAACCGCGCTTGACGAGAAGCGGCAGACGCCCGCAATGGTCGAGATGCGCATGCGTGAGCAGAATCGCGTCGATCGCTGACGGCTCGAAGCCGAACGGGTCGGCATTTTCTTCTTCGATGCTGTGCTCGCCTTGAAACAAGCCGCAATCGATCAGAACTCGACGGCCTGCACAAC
>CADECO010000607.1:0-3006 GCA_902825905.1 uncultured beta proteobacterium | reverse complement strand
GTGTGCGGGATCCTGGGTGCGCCGCTCACCTTCCTCGTGTTCGAGATGATGGTCATGGTGCTGCTCAAGGCGTTCGCGGGGGCGGTGCTCGGTGGATTCAACAGCCTGCCCGGTGCCGTGCTCGGTTGCCTGGCGATCGGTGTTGCCGAGAATCTGTTCGGCGCGTTCATCTCGACGTCGTTCAAGGACACCTTCGCGTTCCTCGTCATCGTGCTCGTTCTGATGTTCCGCCCGACCGGGCTGTTCAGTCGCACGGTGGCCAAAAAGGTATGAGCCTGTTGCGTCGATCCACCCTGGCGCTGGCGATCCTCATCGCCTTCCTGGTGCCGCTCGGTCTGGGGCCCTATGGGCATTTCATTCTCGCCACCGCGCTCGTCTACACGCTGGTCGCGTTGTCGTTGAACATCCTCATCGGCATGGGCGGACAGATTTCCATCGGCCACGCCGGCTTCTGGGCGCTTGGCGCATACGGATCAGCCATCGTCGTCGTCAAACTGGGGCTGCCGTTCTGGCTCGGTGTACTGGCCGGCGGATTGGTAGCCGCCGCGTTCGGCGTGATCGTGGCGTTACCTGCGCTGCGGGTGCAGGGGCACTACCTGGCGATTGCAACGCTCGGATTCGCGCTGTTCATCCAACAGACACTGTTCGAATGGGAGTCGCTCACCGGTGGACGCCAGGGGCTGTTCGTGCCGCGCCCAACGATTCTGGGCTTCGAGTTCAAGGAGGACTTCGAGTACTACTACCTGCTCCTCGCGCTCGTGGCGTTGTTCATCTGGATGACCGGCAACCTTCGCAACTCGCTCACCGGACGTTCGCTCGAGGCGTTTCGCATGAGCCCGATCGCCGCTCAGTCGAACGGCATCCCGCGCGCGCGATTCATCGTCCTCGCGTTCGCGTTGTCGGCGTTTTTCACCGGGGTATCCGGTGCTCTGTACGCCCATCTCATCGGCCATCTCAGCACCGAGGCGTTTTCACTAACCGTCTCGCTGTCGTTTCTTACGATGGCCGTGATCGGTGGCCTCGATTCGCGTGTGGGTGCAGTGCTGGGCGCGTTGTTTCTCGCGCTGGCACCGGAGCTCCTGCGCGAGTTGAAGGATGCGCAGATGGTGATCTACGGCGTGATCCTGGTGCTGTGCATGCAGTTCCTGCCTGGCGGACTGGCGAGTCTGCCCGCGCGCCTGCGCAGAAGGCGGACTTGAATGCTGGCCATCGAGCGGCTATCGATAGCATTCGCCGGCCTGAAGGCGTTGGTGGACGTATCGTTCGAGGTGCGTCCGGGAAGCATCGTCGGATTGATCGGTCCCAATGGCGCGGGCAAATCAACGCTGTTGAATTGCGTCTCCCGCCTGTACCAGCCCGATGAGGGTTCGATTCGCTTCGACGGGCATGATCTGCTGCGAACGAAGCCGCACGACATCGTTCGCCTGGGCATCTGTCGCACCTTCCAGAATCTCGAACTGTTCCGCACGGCGTCGGTACGGGAGAACGTCATTCTCGGTGGGGCGTATCGTTGCCGGCCGGGCCTGCTCACCGATCTGCTGGCGCTGCCCGCCTCGAGGCGGGCGCAACGAGAAGCGGCTGCGCGTGCAGATGCGATTCTGCGGGAGCTGGCCTTGGATGCCTACGCCGACTCGACCGTTAGCGCGTTGCCCTCCGGGACGCAGAAAAAGGTTGAACTCGCGCGTTCGCTGGCGAGCGATCCGCGCCTGATGTTGCTCGACGAACCGGCCGCAGGAATGAACCCGGAGGAGACGCGCCGCCTGGCCCAGACCATTCTCGGCCTGCGCGATCAGCGTGGCATCACGATCCTGTTGGTCGAGCACGACATGCGGCTGGTGATGGCGGTGTGCGATCACATCGTGGTGCTCGATCACGGCGAGAAGATCTGCGAGGGTCCTCCTGCGGTCGTGCGCGCTGATCCTGCGGTGATCCAGGCCTACCTCGGTGAGGAGGAAGGCGTTGCTTGAGATCAGCGATCTGCACGCACGCTATGGCGGCATCACGGCGCTCGATGGCGTCGCGGTTCGGATCGAGCGGGGTGAGATCGTGGCGTTGCTCGGCGCCAACGGGGCCGGCAAATCGACCATGCTCGGCTGCATCACCTCGAGCGTGCCTTGCATCACCGCGGGCTCGATCCGCTTCGAAGGCGTCGAACTGCGCAGTCAACCCACCGAGCGCATCATCGAAGCCGGCATTGTGCTGGTGCCCGAAGGGCGGCAGCTCTTCGCCGAACTGACCGTGGAAGAAAACCTTGCCATGGGCGCCTACTTGCGTCGCGGGGCGCGCCTGGACGATGATCTGGCGGCGGTATTCGCGCTGTTTCCGCGATTGCAGGAGCGACGCCGGCAACTCGCCGCCACGTTGTCCGGAGGCGAGCAGCAGATGGTGGCACTCGGACGCGCGCTGATGGCAAAGCCCAAGCTCATGCTGCTCGATGAGCCGTCGCTTGGACTGTCGCCGGTGCTGGTTCGCGAGATCTTTCGCTTGATCGCCGAGATCAATCGTGGCGGCGTTACGATCCTGCTCGTGGAACAGAACGCGCGCCAGGCGCTGCGGGTGGCGCATCGCGCCTACGTGCTCGAGAAAGGTCGGGTCACGATATCCGGCGAAGCGCAGCAGCTTGCCCGCGATCCGCATGTCGTCTCCGCGTATCTCGGAACAGCGTGAGTCACTCAGTTCGTTTGCATGGTCTCAAGGGAGATTCGATCGTGAAAGCCAGCTTCAGACGCATCGTGACCGGATGTTGTGCCGCCGTACTAATGCTGCCGATCGGGGCCGTTGGCGCCGAACCCGGCATCACCAAAGACAAGATAGTTCTCGGTGCGTTCCTGCCGCTGCAGAGCGGCCTGGCGGCCGGAGCCACGCAGATGAAGGAAGGGACCGACGCCTACTTCCGCCACATCAACGAGCACGGCGGCGTGCACGGTCGCAAGATCGAGTGGTTGGCCGAGAATGATTCTTACAATCCCCAGCAAGCGGCCGCTGTGGTGAAGAAACTCGTCGACC
>CADECO010000606.1:0-3040 GCA_902825905.1 uncultured beta proteobacterium | reverse complement strand
ACCCGACGGGTAGTTGGAGTCCGCCGGCGACTACTTCCTTCGCGTCGTCGACCCATCCACCGAGATCGCGTTCTGCGCTATTGATATCGGCGAAAACATAGCCGACCAGCACACCATTCTCGTCCTTGATCATTGGCGGCCCGGAAACGACTCGCACGTCCGCGAGGAGGCCGAGTGGGACGGCGCTGCCTGTCTGCTGCCACGCCGCCATCGCGGTATCAGGCGCTGGATTTCCGCCATTCATCGGTGCGGCACCCGAACGCCCGCTGCTCCCGCTCGCGCCGCCACCCATGGCTCCCATGGCATCCATGCCACTCGCGTCAGGTCGCGTTGCCCCAGACGATGCCGTCGTACCCCGGCCGGAGTTGGTGCCACTTCGCGTCATGGATTGGGGTTCCGGCACGGGCACCAACAATCCGCGCAGGGCTTCCGGGTCGGCTCGGAAATCCGCTGCATAACGCACGTTTACGGAATAGCGAGCGCGGCCATCAATGACAGTGGAAACCGGCATGCCGCCGATCGCCGCCTCGACGACATCGAGCACTTCTCGCATGGATAGACCGAACCTGCCGATCATCTCGCGGTCCGGAACGATGTCGATGTATTCCCTCCCGGTCTGGCGCTCCGCGAACGTGCTGCGGGTACCCGGAACCTGGCGCAAGAGTCCCTCGAGTTCGAGGCTCACGCGCTCAATGCCCGCGAGATCAGGACCGAACACCTTGATGCCGACGGGCGTTCGCACGCCGGTAGTCAACATGTCGATTCGGGTGCGGATCGGAGGGGAGATCGCCATCTGATAACCGGGCATGCGCAGTGCCAGATCCAGATCACGGGTGAGCTCGGTGGTCGTGCGAGCACGCTGTTCGGGCCACACGGTACCCAGCGTAGCCGCAAGCCATCGCGGCGCCCACGTGCTGTACCAGCGGGGGTATCGCTGGAGTGGCCATTCGCCGCGCGGCCGCAGCATGACGACGGATTCGTTCATGTCGAGCTGCGCCGGATCGGTCGCGGTCTCGGCGCGTCCCGCCTTGCCGTGCACGGATGCGACTTCTTTGAAACCCATGATGACGCGGTGTTGGGCGTTCAGTGCGCGGCGTGCCTCTTCTATGGAGATGCCGGGAAAAGTCGTCGGCATGACCAGCAACGAACCTTCGTCGAGCGGCGGCATGAACTCCGAGCCGAGTCGCAGGAAGACCGGCACGGTTGCGAGGATTGCGACCGCGGCCGCAGCAGTGACGATGCGGCGGTGGCGAACGACCCGCAGTGCGATGGGCTGGTAGACGCGCGCCAGAAAGCGGTTCACCGGGTTCTCATCCTGGGTGCGAATACGGCCGCGAAGGAGCCAGATCATCAACGGCGGTGCGAGCGTTATCGACAGCAGTGCTGCGGCGAACATGGCGAGGGTCTTGGTGTACGCCAACGGCTCGAACAGCCGGCCAGCCTGGCCCGCGAGCGTGAAGATCGGCAGGAAGCTGACCGTGATCAGCAAGAGGGAAAAGAAGATAGGTCGACCGACTTCCTTGCACGCGTCGATGATGACTCGGCGCCGATCCGCGTTCGGCATCGCCGCCGCCAGCCGCGTATGCGCATTCTCGATGAGCACGATGGCCGCATCGGAAAGCTCGCCAATGGCGATCGCGATCCCCCCCAACGCCATGATGTTGGTGGTGAGGCCAAGGTAACGGATGCCGATGAACGACAGCAATACGGAAAGTGGAAGGATGATGATGACAACGAGCGCGGACCGCGCGTGCATCAGGAATACCAGGCAGATCACGGCCACCACGATGGCCTCTTCGATCAATGTCAGGCGCAGCGTGGCGACCGATCCGCGAATCAACTCAGAGCGGTCGTAGGTGGGCACGAGCCGAACGCCTTCGGGCAACGTGAGCTGGCTGACCTGTCGCTTGACCGCTTCGATCACCTCGAGTGCATTGGCACCGAGGCGCATGACGACGATGCCGCCCGCCGCATCTCCGCGTCCATTCCAATCCGCGGCCCCGCGGCGTATATCGGAGCCGAAATGCACGTTCGCGACGTCGCGCACGCGAATCGGAACTCCGCCGGGAGCGACGCTCACGACGCTTTGCTCGATGTCGTCGAGCGAGCGCACGTAGCCGCGTCCACGCACTACGTATTCCCGGCCCGCCAGCTCGAGTACGCGCGCCCCGACTTCGGCATTGGCGTCGCGCACCGCGCGGATCACGTCGGTGGGCTTGATGCCGAACGCGGTGAGTTTGTTGGGATCGAGCAGCACTTGATACTGCCGTTCATAGCCGCCAAGCGACGCCACCTCAGCCACGCCTTCCGTTCCCTGCAGGGCGGGGCGCACCGTGAAGTCCTGCAGTGCGCGCATCTCGGCGAGATTCCGCTTGCCAGTGGTGTCTTCGAGAACGTATTGGAAAATCCATCCGACGCCGCTCGCGTCCGGACCCAGCGTCGGGACCACGCCCGCGGGCATCTGCTGCTGAACGCGGCCGATCTGCTCGAGAACACGGGTGCGCGCCCAATAGATGTCGGTATCTTCTCCGAAGATCGCATAGACGAAGCTCATGCCGAACATCGAGTAGCCGCGCACTGCGCTGACGCCGGGCGTGCTCTGCAGTGCGCGAACCAGTGGATAGGTGATCTGGTCTTCGACGAGATCGGGGCTTCTGCCCATCCACTCGCTGTATACGATCACCTGCGGATCAGAAAGATCGGGGATGGCGTCGAGCGGAGTCTTGCGAACCGAGTCAACGGCCCAAAGCGCCAGGACCAGAACTGCGCCAAAAACGATCCAGCGATGCTCGGCGGACCATTCGATGATGCGTTCGATCATCGTCAGCCGCCGTGACCGGAATGCGCCTTGTCGTCGGACGGTGCCGCCGGCGGCGCAGCCTCGCTGTTGGCTGGTCCGGAATGTCCCGCATGCGCCGGGGCCACGCCAGTTGCGCGAAGGCGGCTTTCCGAATCGATCAGGAATACGCCCGACGTGACAATCGTTTCGCCAGGCTCGAGCCCAGCGAGAATTTCGACGCGATCCGCGACGCGTGCGCCA
>CADECO010000605.1:0-3042 GCA_902825905.1 uncultured beta proteobacterium | reverse complement strand
CGACGAACCGCGCATTAGCTTCGGGTTGATCGAGCGTCGCGAGCCCCGAACGGAACGCGATCAGGAACCCTCCGTCGCGGCGTAGGCACATCGATCCGACCAGTTTCGGCAGCGGCCAGTGCGCCGTTGTGTTGCGGGCCGGATCGAACCGCCACAATGCGGGCGCTGAGATGTCGACCCACCACAGCACGCGCTCGACCGGACACCACAGCGGACCTTCGCCGAGGGTGTTGCGGCAATCGACCGCGCGTTCGATCGACGTCACGCCTGTCTCCTTTGTATAGTCGCGATCAATCGTACTGGCGAACCACCATGCCGACAACCTCTGCTATCGAATCGACTGCGGCTGCATCCGCGTCGCAATCTGTTGTGATCGCGCAATCTGACCGCGAACGCGCGAGTGCTTCACTTGCACGCCGGATCGCGCAGTCCGCGCTTCGGTGCGATGTCGCCGCGCTCGAGCCCGCGGTTATCGACAAAGTCCGCACCTGCCTGTTCGACTGCTTCGCGGGCGCGTTGGCCTCGCGCGATCTGCCCTGGAGCCGCCAGGCCATCGACTACGCGTTCGCCATGGGCGATACCGGAGCCACCGTGATTGGCGAGACGCGCACCGCGAGCTGGAGCGAAGCGGCTTTCGCCAATGCGAGCATGGCACACGGCCTGGTGCAGGAGGACATGCACACCGCGAGCGTCAGCCACATCGGTGTCGTCATCATTCCGGCGCTGCTGGCGCTTGCTGAGCGTAGTCGATCGAACGGCGAAGACTTCGTCGCGGCGATGGTGGTCGGATATCAGGTCATGGCGCGCCTGGGCCAGGCGGTGGTCAATCGCGAATCGGCCCTGACCTATCGCCCGCTGGGGATGACCGGCGCGGTCGGCGCGGCTGCTGCGGGCGCTCGCCTGTTGCGATTGAGCGAAGCGCAGACAACGAACGCGATCGCGCTCGCTGCCAATACGGTCGCTGGGTTCAACGAGTGGCCGCGTTCCGGTGGCAGCGAAATGTTCTTCCACCCGGGTTTCGCTGCGCGCAACGGCCTGACGTGCGTACTGCTCGCGCAGGCCGGTGCCCGAGGAGCGGAGTCTGCGCTCGATGGTCAGGGCGGCATGCTCGCGGCGTTTCGTACGAGTAGTGAGGCGCGACACCGGCTCGACGCGATCGACGCGTTCGATGCTCCATGGGAGATCATGGCGGTGTATCACAAGCCCGCGCCGGTCTGTAACTTCGCGCAGACGCCGGGGCAAGCCGCGCTGCACCTGATCAAGGAGCATCGCTTCGATGTGCATGATGTGCGCGCGATCACCGTCAAGAGTTTCCCGCAGGCGATCGACTATCCCGGCTGCGCGCATCGCGGGTCGTTCTCGTCAGTGCTTCAAGCCAAGATGAGCATTCCATTCGCCGTGGCCAGTGCGCTTGGCACCGGGCAGCTCGACGAGGCGAGCTATCGGGATCCGGCCACATCTGCCGCATTGCCGTTGGCTCAGCTCGTGCGGCTCGAAGTCGATCCGGCGTTTTCGCACGCGTTTCCGCAACAACAAGGCGCCGAAGTCATCGTCGAGCTTCGTGATGGCCGGCGGCTTGCAAAGCGGCTCGACGCACTGATCTCGCTGGAGCCGTCCGAGGTTCGCGATCGATTCCACCGCGTCGTCACCGCCACGCTCGGGCCGCAGGCCTGCATTGAGATCGATCAGGCGATTCGCGACGTGGCGCGCTGCGATGACCTGTCAGCCTTCGCGCGTGCGCTGCGCGCGGCCAGCTAGCCGGGTGCCTTCGATGGCCACCATGCCACGCGCCCGCACCATGCCGGACCTGCTCGCGGAACTCGCCGCGCGGTTCCCCGAACGCGAAGCGTTGGTAGGGAACGATCAGCGGTTCTCGTTTCGTACCTTGCGCGAAGAAGTACGCACGATTGCGCGAGGACTCGCGGCGCTGGGCGTGCGCAAGGGCGACAAGGTGGCCATCCTGATGGGTAACCGTCCGGAGTGGGTCGTCGCCGATTTCGCCATCTGCTCGTTGGGTGCCGTCATGGTCGGCGTCAACACCTGGGCCAGCGCGCGCGAGCTGGAGTACATCCTTGCCCACTCCGATGCGAGCGTGCTGATCACCACCGGCCGATTTCTCAAGTACGACTACCTGGCCATGCTCGGGGCTATGCAGCCTTGCGCCGAGCGTTTGCCGCTGCTGCGCGAGATCGTGCTGGTGGGCGAGCCCGGAGGCGAATCTACGGACAAACCAGCGTACGTCGCCAATCTCGCGATACCAGGCTGCCGACCGTACGCTTCGCTGCGCGAGTTGGCAGCCTCCACATCGCAGCAAGTGCTGGAAGCCGCCGAGGGCACAGTGGACAAGGACGATCTCGCCTATCTGCTCTATACGTCGGGATCGACCGCGTTGCCCAAGGGCGTACAGCTACAGCACTATGCGCTGATCGAGAACATGTGGCAGATCGGCGAACGCCAGCACACCACCGAGCGGGACCGTCTGTGGCTGGCCGTCTCGATGTTCTGGGGCCTCGCGTGTGAGAACGCCCTGTTCAACCTCTACACGCATGGTGGCTGTGTCGTGCTGCAGGAGCATTTCGACGCCGGTGAGGCGCTGGAAATCATCGAGCGCGAGCGCTGCACGATGTTCTATGGCACGCCGAACATGGGTCAGGCTCTGTACGAGCACCCCGATCGAGCCCGTCGCGACCTGCGCTCGCTGCGCGGTGGCGCCACCATCGGCACCCCCGAACAGATGATGCGCGTAGTGGCGCTCGGCGCACACGAGATCTGCAATATCTACGGACTGACCGAAACCTACGGCAACTGCAACGTATCGGACGCGAGCGAGCCGCTTGAGCTGCGCTTCCGATCGGTCGGCCGTCCGCTGGATGGCGTGATCCAGCGCATCGTCGATCCCGTCACCGGGTTCGAGCGCCCGATCGGCGAAGTCGGCGAGATCCGCGTGAAGGGCTACGTCACCAACGGCTACTTCAAGGATCCCGAACGCACCGCCGAGTCATTCGACGAGCAGGGATTCTTCAAGACCGGCGATCTCGGCTT
>CADECO010000604.1:0-3045 GCA_902825905.1 uncultured beta proteobacterium | reverse complement strand
GGAGCCTTGCCTGAAGCGTGGCGCTCATGCCAGGGCGCCAGCGCCGCGACGAACAATGCAGCATTCGATTGCGGCGATCCGGTGAGGATGTTGTAGCCGCTCACCGTAAGCGTGCGGGCCACGCCTGGGGTCTCGCGCAAATGTCGCTCAACCTTGTCAGTAGCGACCATCGTGCGATTCATCGACGCCGCCTCGGGCAGCAACACCATGCCCAGAAAGTAGCCTTGGTCTTCGGGCGGCACGAACTCGCCCGGCACCGACTTCATCAATCCGCCCGCCGCGGCGATGAACGCCGCCAGCAATGCCAGGCTGAGTGCGAGTCGGCGGATGGCAGTGCGCACGCCCCGGCCATAGCTGCCCACGAGACGGTCGAAGCCGCGATTGAACGCCGCGAAGAACCGCACGATCGGATTGCGTTGCCGCGATTCCGATGCCTCGGCGTGCGCCTTGGGCTTCATCAGCAACGCGCACAGCGCAGGCGTCAATGACAGCGCCACGAATGCCGACAGCAGCGTCGATACCGCGACCGTGACCGCGAACTGTTTGTAGAGCGCGCCGGAGATACCGCCCAGAAACGCCACCGGGACGAATACCGCGCACAGCACCAGCGCGATTGCCACAACCGGACCCGACACCTCCCGCATCGCGCGGACCGTCGCGTCGAACGGCGACAACCCCTGATGCATGTGATGCTCGACCGCTTCGACCACCACGATCGCATCGTCGACGACGATACCGATCGCCAGCACCATGCCGAACAGTGTCAAGGTGTTGATCGTGAATCCGAGTGCGGTGAACGCCGCGAACGTGCCCACCAACGATACCGGCACCGCCAGCATCGGGATCAGGGTCGCGCGCCAGCTTTGCAGAAACAGCGACACGACGATGAGCACGAGTAGCAACGCCTCGAACAACGTGTGCACCACCTCGTTGAGCGACTCCTTGACGAAGATGGTGTTGTCGACCACGACGTCGTAGGTAAGATCTTTCGGGAACCGCTTGGACATGTCCGCGAGCGAAGCATTGATGAGCCCGGCGGTTTCGATCGCGCTCGCTTCAGGTGTCAGATTGATCGCAAAGGCTGCCGCCGGCCGGCCGTTGTAGCGGCTGTCGAAGGTGTAGTCCTTGGCGGCGAGTTCGACGCGTGCAACATCGCGCACCTTGATGAATGAGCCGTCCGCGTTGGCACGCACGATCACGTTTTCGAACTCGGCCGGCTCGATCAGACGGCCGCGTACCAGCACGCTGTACTGGAACTGTTGGCCGGCTGGCGCCGGATGCGTGCCCAGTTGCCCGGCGGGCGCCTGCAGGTTCTGCTCCTTGATCGCATTGGCGATGTCAGTGGTCGTCAGATTCAGCTGGGCCATTCGATCGGGCTTGAGCCAGATGCGCATGCCGAATTCCGACCCGAACACCTGCACGTTGCCAACGCCCTTAAGTCGCTTGAGCGTCTCGACCACGTAGATGTTGGCGTAGTTGGTGAGGAACAGCTCGTCGAATGTCTCCTGCGGCGAATGCAGCACCACGTACATCAGCGTGTCAGGCGTGGTCTTCTTGGTCGTGACCCCCGCGTTGAGCACATCGGCGGGCAGCTGGGCGTTGGCCTGCGACACCCGGTTCTGCACCTGCACCGAAGCGATGTCGGGGTTGCGATCCAATCCGAACGTGACGTCGAGCTGGTACTTGCCGTTGCCCGAGGAGATCGACTCCACGTAGAGCATCCCCTCCACGCCGTTGACCTGTGCCTCGATCGGCTGGGCAACCGACTCCTCGACCACCAGGGCGTTGGCGCCGAGGTAGTTCGCCTCGACGCGAATCGTCGGCAAAGTGATCTGTGGATACTGCGCGATCGGCAGATTGAGACCGGCAATCGCCCCGGCGAGCAGGATCACCAACGCGGTCACCACGGCGAAAACCGGGCGGTTGATAAAGAATCGAGCCATGATCGGTCCCCTATCGCTTCGTGATGGTCGACGCGGCGCTGGCACTGTTCGCGTGTGCGTGATGCGCCCTCGACAAGTCCGCCTCGGTGATTGGCGAAGGCGCGACGATCTGGCCCGGCTGCGCCTTCTGCAAGCCATCGACGATTACGCGATCGCTCGCCTGCAGACCGTTGCGCACCACCCAAAGTGAGCCCGATCGCTCGCCCATCTCCACGAAGCGCTGTTCGACCTTGTCGTCGGCGTCGAGCACCAGCACGAACTGGCGCCCGAGCAGATCACCCACGGCGCGTTGCGGTACCAGCAGCGCGTTGGTTACGGTCTCAGGACTCACCCGCACGCGCACATTCATGCCCGGTTTGAGTAACGCGCCAGGGTTGGCGAATCGCGCTCGCACCTGCAGCGTTCCGGTGGAAGCGCTGACCGCACGCTCGACGAAATCGAGTTTGCCCGTGTGCGCATGCGCCGATCCGTCGGGCAGAAACAGCTCGATCGGCCGGTTGGCGCGCTCGATCGCGCCGCGAGCATCGCCGGCACGACGCGCGAACTCGACATAGGCCGCCTCTGGAACGTTGAAGTACGCATAGACCGGATCGAGCGTCGAAACCGTCACCAGGACCGTGCTGCCTGCCGAGGCGAGCGCGCCCTCCTCCACTTTTTGCAGCCCGACCTGCCCACGCACCGGCGAGCGCACTTCGGTGTACGACAAGTCCAGCTGGGCACGGTCCAGTTGCGCCTTGCGCGACGCGACCATCGCCTCGGCCTGCTTCTCTTGTGCCTGAGCCTGCTCGAACGTCTGCTTCGGAATCGCGTTCTCTGGAACGAGCGGCCGGTATCGCTCGATATCCTGGCGAATGCGCGCAAGCGAGGCTTCGGCATCGGCCACCCCCGCGCGCGCATCGTTCACCGTCGCCGCGAACCCGCGCGAGTCGATGACGAACAGCGGCTGATCCTTGCGCACCATGTCACCGGGATGGAACAGCACCTGGTCGATCACGCCGGTCACGCGCGAGCGTAGTTCGACTTCGCGGAACGCCTTGATCTCGGCAACGATGTCGGCGGTAACCGTGGTGCTGCGCTCGATCACCTGCATCGCGGTGACCGC
>CADECO010000603.1:0-3052 GCA_902825905.1 uncultured beta proteobacterium | reverse complement strand
TGATTCGCCGAAGCTGACGCAATGTTGATGAATTGCGCAAGCGCGGGCCAGCCAATACGCACTTTGGCACGGCAACCCCGCTACTTCATTGAATTTCGGTTGCTATTCCGACGATACCGTCATGAACGGATACCGGATGATCCGGAGCCCAGACGCGGCTCCCACTTGCCAATCGGCGGTTGTTGATCGCGCCCAGACGAGGGCCCGGAGGATGCGGAGCCACCGGCAAAGCGGACTAATTCACATCTCTCCCTCGATCTCCATCGCACTTCATTCGCATGGTTAGCCCTGAAACACTGACAAAGGTGAGCGCGGCGGCAGCGATCGCATTCGCAGGCGCCACTACGTCCATTGCGTTCGCCCAACACGTTTCAAGTGTGCCCGCGAGGCCCGACCAGCTGTACCAGTTCAGTGCGGCTCGACTCGACGGAACCAGCAAGTTACTTGATGAATCCCCAGGCATCACCGAGCTTGCGGTGAGCGGCCCCATTCCGATCCAACCGCCACCAATCGTGATCATCGAGGGGGAGGCCGCGGGTGTACAGCAGCTAGCAGCGGCATCGCCGAGTTCGTTGGCGAGCCCGCCGACGATGCTGGTCGATGTGTATCGTACGGCGCGTTTGTCCGATGCGACATACGCCGCAGCGCGCGCCAGCCTCGCGGCTGCACGCGAGAAGGGGCCGCAAGGGCGCGCGCTCGTGCTACCGGTGGTGTCGGGCACGGCGAACTACACGCACAACGATGCTGACAACCGGACGCTCGATCGCGATTTCCGGTTCAACAGTCGCGGCTACGGCGTTACGCTCACACAGCCGCTGTATCGGCCCGGCAACGTCATCCAGTACGCGCAGGCCGAGCTGTCGATGGCGCAGGCCGAGGCGATCTACGCGCAGGCCGGCCAGGACTTGATGATCCGCTCGGCGCAAGTCTTTTTCGACGTGCTGGCCGCGCAAGACAGCCTCGCGTTCATTCGCGCGCAGAAGGCGGCGATCGCCGAGCAGCTCGAGCAGGCCAAGCGCAACTTCGACGTCGGTACTGCCACGATCACCGATGCCAACGAAGCCCAGGCGCGGTTCGATCTCGCCGCTGCCCAGGAGATCGCCGCTATAAACGATCTAGAGATCAAACTGCGCGCGCTCGAGCAAGTGGTGGGGCGACGCATGGACACGCTCATGCCGTTGCGTGGCGATGTAAGGATTCCCGGTCCGGAACCAATCGACCTCGAGCGCTGGGTCGATGTCGCGCGCCGCAGTGCCAACTCAGTGCAGGCTCAGGAGCTGGCGCTGGAGATCGCGCGCCGTGAGATCGTGAGAGGTGAAGTCGATCGCCAAAAGACCGGCCCCTATCCGACACTCGATTTGGTTGCGACGCATGGCCGCAACCTCACTGCGAATCCGGCGGTGGGCGCCTCGAAGAGCGACATCCAATCGAGCGCTGTTGGCTTGCAACTCGCGGTGCCGATCTACGCCGGCGGGGCCGTCGACTCGCGGGTACGCGAAGCGCGTGCCAACCAAGCCAAGGCGACGGCCGAGCTGGACAGTGCCAAGCGCATCGCGGAATTCAACACGCGGCAGGCGTATCTCGGACTAACCAACGGCCTGGCCCAGGTGCGTGCCTTGCAGCAGGCGCTGGTGTCGAGCGAGACCGCCCTCGAATCGAACAAGCTCGGCTACGAGGTCGGTGTGCGCATCAACGTCGACGTGCTCAACGCCCAGCAGCAAGTCTTCCAGACCCGTCGCGATCTCTCGAAGGTGCGCTACGAGGCGATTCTCAACGGACTGCGGCTGAAGGCGATCACCGGCGCGCTCACCGAAGCCGATCTGGCCGGCGTGGGCGATCTGCTTGGCCGCGACTAGTTGCCACTCCTCGATCTCGATTGCGCCCGCAACCACGAAAACACCGCTCATGAAAACGAAACTCGCTCAGGCGTTCGTCGCTCTACTCACACTGCGTGCCATGAGCATCGCCGCCGTGGCGATCTACGCGAATACCGGCGGTGAGCGCGTGCGCCTGATCGATTCAGGCAGCCGGCTCACCGGGCTGCTCGCGCAATGGGCCGAGGTGCCGCTCGCGCGTGGCGACCGCGACGCCTTGCTGGAGCTCGCGCGCGCGGCGATGAAGAACCCCGATGTCGTGCATGTCTCGGTGCTCGATGCCAACAAGCGCGTCGTCGCGCAGGTCGATCCGCGCGATGGCTTTCCTGCCCGCACGCCGCCACGCGCCTGGCCGATCGGCGTAACCGCCGCGTACGCGACTGTCGACGGCCCCAACGGCGGTGACCGATTCCACGAGTTCGTCGCTGCGATTCGCAGCCCGACCGCGACGGAAGGCGAAGCGCGCGCGGCGAGCGCGGGTGTCGTTGCCGGCCATATTCGAGTCGGGCTGGGCGAACGGCGCATGGTCGCGCGCACGCAGGACTTCGGGCTACTCGTCGGCGGCATGGCCCTCGCCGCGGCGTCGCTGTTTACGTTGCTCGTCTATCGCGCTTACCGGCGCGCGATCGCGCCGATCGAGTCGATCGCGAAAGTCGCGCGTGCGCTGGCCAAAGGACGCTTGGACGCGGCAGTCGGCACGGCCGAGCGTGGAGTGCTGGACGAGCTTGCCGGGTCGCTTGATCAGATCGCCGCGCGGTTGCGCGACGGCCAGGTTGCATCGCAGTCATCGCGCTCCGAGCTGGCGGCCGCCGTCGGCGAGCGCACCGCCGCGCTGGTAAAGGCCAAAGACGCGGCCGAAGCGAGCAGCCGCGCGAAATCGACGTTTCTCGCCAACATGAGCCACGAGATTCGCACGCCGATGAACAACGTCCTCGGCATGACCGATCTCTTGCGCGAGACCGTGCTCGATGAGCGACAAGCCAAATTCCTACACACCATCCAGACCTCGGGCGAATCGTTGCTCGCGATCGTCAACAACGTGCTCGATATGGCCAAGATCGAATCGGGTCGCATCGAGCTTGCCTTGACCGAACTGTCGCCGCGCGACATTGCGAAGAGCGTGTTCGACCAGTTCTACGAGCGCCCGCGTGCCACCGGACTCGGCTTCAACGCGCACC
>CADECO010000602.1:1368-3052 GCA_902825905.1 uncultured beta proteobacterium | reverse complement strand
CGAGCGCTTCGATCCGCCGGCCCTGGTCGAGGATGATCTTTTGATGCGCGGGCGAGAGTCCATCGAACTTCTTCGTGTTCATCGAGATCATCACATTCGACAAGCCGAACACCGGCCGGGTCATGAACTTGCCGACCTCGTAGAGCTTGTAGTCCGCCGACGCGAAGGTCGGGAAGGTGATGCCGTCGATCACGCCCTTCTGCATCGACGAGAACGCCTCGGCCGGCGGCATGTTCACCGGCGTTCCACCCAACGCGCGCACCACGCCTTCGAACGTGGCGTTCGCGCGGATCTTGCGGCCCTTGAGCGACTGGTCAGCGCCCAGCGGCTCGCGCAGCACGAAGTGATTGCCCGGCGCCGGCACCATGGCGACGATGCGCTGATTGAAGCGCTTGCGGTAGTACTCGTCGGCCCAGGCAGTCAGCCCAGCCTCGCGCAGCTTGTCCGGTTCGGGCTTCATCGCGTCGAACACGTTGGCGACGCCCGATTGCGCCTGGTGATAGCCCGGCGTCGTGAACAGGAAATCGAACACGCCGGTGGAGACCGGTTGCAACTGCTCGAACGCGGGCACCACTTCGGGCCCGCTGCGCTGGATCTTGATCGCGCCCTGCGAGGCTTCGGCGACGTTCTTGATGAACACCGTCTCGATCAGCGGCACGTTGGGATTGTTCGGCGTCCAGCCCGAGATCAGCCGCAGATTGACACCCTGTGCATGCGCGGGCAATGCGGCGAGCGCGAGCAGCGCTGCCGAAGCAGCGAGCAACGCGCCAATGACGGTGCGTAACATGGATCTCCTCCAATGGATGCGGGCCCGGCTGCGAGTGCGCAATGGTGTACCAACCCGCGTACCGACCCGTGGCGAAGGTATAGCAGCCTGCATCAACCGGGCGCAATCCCAAGCCACGCCAACCGGTACGCTGAGCAGCTTGTCAGCGCGTCAGCTGTCAGTGCCGCATCAATTGATTGGGGACGACCCAAGCACTTCGCTGATCGCCTCGCGCAATGCAGCCGCTGGGTTTTCGCTCGCGCGAGCTGCGCGCCAGCCAATGTGTCCGTCGGGTCGCACGAGGACTGCGCCATCACCGGCCACGCCGGCCTGGGCCGCCCAGGTGCCATCGACATCGCGCCAGACATCGGCTCCGGACTCGCTCGCGCCGATCGCCCCGCCGTTGATCGCCCCGCCGTTGATCGCCCCGCCGTTGATCACCCCGACGTTGATCACCCCGACGTTGATCACCACAACGTCGATCGGCACGGCACTGGCGGCGACGATCTTGGCTGCTGCCGCGCTCCAGCGCTCGGCCTGCGCGCCCACGAACAGCGCGAACCGCCCTGCGCCGACCAGATCGTGCGTAGACACACGCTTGCCGTCGCGCTCCAGCCACGCGTGCGGCAGTCGAGCGCCGGGCCGCGTGTTGGGCGCATAGTGGCTCGCCATCGGATCGCGCGCCGGTGCCGGCGTACCGTCGGGCGCGATCGCACCGGCGTGGTAGACGTAGCCGATCTCCATGTCGTGCGCCTGCGGTCCGATGCGCTGGATGCGCATGACCTCATCGAGGATCGCGCGGCGCGTCGCGCCACCGGGCGTCTGCGCGAACAGCGCTTCGAACGCCGCACGTGTTGCGTCACGACGGCCGGGTTCAATGCCGATCGCCGCGTCGATCAGGCCGCGCACGCGAAAGCC
>CADECO010000602.1:0-1268 GCA_902825905.1 uncultured beta proteobacterium | reverse complement strand
GCGCAGGATCTCGCGGATGCGTTGCGCCGCATTCGCCTCGTCGATCACGTCCGGGTCGTCGGGCTGCACCTCACGCATGAACACCCACGATTCGGAGTGACGATCCCAGCGCGTCGGCCCGGCCTTGAGCAACCCGCCGCCGCCCCAGGCGCCCAACGCATCGGGCGTGATGAAATAGAACAGCAGCACCGTGTCGTCATCGACCCAGCGCGACAGATCCGCCGAGAAGAAAGCGTTGACCATACGGCGCAAGCGGCGCGGCCCCTCGAACGGGACATCGAGCATGCGCCCGACCGTCTTGCCGCCGTCGGCCGCGATCAGATACCCCGCCCGCACCGTGTAGTGCTCGCCGCTCGTGCGGTCGACGATGCGCGCGGTCACGCCATCTGCGTCCTGCTCGAAGCCCACCAGTTCATGATGAAAGCGAGCGGTCCCGGGCGCGCGCGCATCGAGCACGCGACGCAGCAGCGGTTCGAGCTGGATCTGCGGCAGATTGGTGGCGCGATACGCGCAATCGGCGGCGTAGCGCGGCCCGAGCGCCCCACCCCCGTAGCCATCGAGATCACCGATCTTGCGCCGGTCGAACGGGCCGTCACCACCGAGCGATGTACGGAACGAGATCCGCCCCATGTGCTCGAGGCTGGAGCCTTCGGCGTACACCTGCTCGGCCAACCCGTGCTGGCTGAAGATCTCCATCGTGCGCTGATTGAGGATGTGCGCGCGCGGCAGATCGGTCGTGCCCGGATTGCGCTCCACCAGCAGCGAGCGCACGCCCAGATCGTGCAGGAAAATAGCGAGCGAGAGCCCACAGCCGCCGCCACCAACAATGAGGACAGGAACATCGTGCATGCGCCGACGCTAGCGCGAGGGCAGTGAAAGCGTCAATATCGCGCACGAACCGAAGTCCACCAACAAAGGAGCACCTCCCCATGGCATCCGCCGGAAGAATTCTCACCACGCACGTGGGCAGCCTGGCCCGGCCGCAAGATCTGCTCGACATGATGCGAGCGAAGCTCTCAGGCCAAGCCTACGACGCCGCCGCGTACGACGCGCGGGTCGCCCGAGCCGTGCGCGAAAGCGTCAAGCAGCAGGCCGAGTGCGGGATCGATGTCGTGAGCGACGGCGAGCAGTCCAAGCCCGGCTTTTTCACCTACGTGCGCGAGCGGCTCGACGGATTCGAGCCGAAGGCCGATCGCAAGCTCAATCTGTTCGCCGCCGAGGTGGCGCAATTTCCGGAGTACTACGCGCAGTACTTCAAGGAGGCGATG
>CADECO010000601.1:0-3058 GCA_902825905.1 uncultured beta proteobacterium | reverse complement strand
CTGCGATGGCGCCGTCCATGCGCTCGAAGTAGATCAGCTCGCCCGAGATATCGGTGATGGCGATCACCATCGGCACACCGAGCTTGGCCGCTTCAGCGAGCGCGGCGGCACCGGCCTTCTTGGCATCAGCCAGCGAGATGGGCGCACCGTACGGGCCGGACACCATCGCCGCGGCAGGATTGACTGGTGCGGCTTGCTGCTGGGCTGCGGCACCCATGCTGATAGTGGCGAGCGCGAAGGTGGCGGCGAGGGTGCGGACAACGTCTGTGCGATTCATGGAAAAACACTCCTTTGGATTCCGATCCCCATTTGGTTGGATGTGTGGCCGCGCCCGCGGGCGCGACGATGTTGTTGTCTATGGCGTGGACGAGTTTGCCAGAAGGATCAGCTTGTCCGTGCGCGGCGCCCGCGCGACACTCGCGTCTACTCGCAACGCCTCACCTCCAGCATTGCCCGAACTGAACGAAACGCTGATCGTCCTGGTCGTCTTTGCCGCCGTCTATCTGGGCATGATCGTCGGCGGGCTGCCGTTCCTGCAGATCGACCGCACCGGCATCGCGTTGTTGGGTGCGATCACGATCGTCGGCCTGGGCGTGCTCACGACCGAGCAGGCGGCGCAGTCGATCCATCTGCCCACGATCCTGCTGCTGTTCTCGTTCATGGTGATCTCGGCGCAGATGCGCCTGGGCGGGTTCTACGGCTGGATCACGGTGAACATCGCCGCCTGGCCGATTCCACCGGCGGCGCTGCTGGCGGTGGTGATCGTCGTGGTCGCGGTGCTCTCGGCGATCTTCAGCAACGACGTGGTGTGCCTAGCGGTGGCACCGGTGCTCGCGTCGGTGTGCGTGCGGCGCAAGCTCGACCCGATCCCGTTCCTGCTGGCGCTCGCCTGCGCATCGAACATCGGTTCGGCGGCGACGCTGATCGGCAATCCACAGAACATGCTGATCGGTTCGGTATTGAAATTGCACTTCGCCCAGTACTTTCTGGTGGCGGCGGTGCCGGTTGGGCTCGGCCTGCTGGCGCTGTGGCTGTTCATGGCGTGGCAGACGCACGGACACTGGATGCTCAGCGAACCGCCGACACCTGCAGCGGCGGACGCTGCCGCGCCGCTGCAGACCGCTCCTGGCGCCGTGGACAGTCTGCCCCTTGCGATGCGGCCCGATCTCGCGGTGCGCGCTGAACGCGAGGAGCCGATGGATGTCGAGCTCGACCTGTGGCAGGCGGCGAAAGGACTCGCGGTTGCCACGGCGCTCGTGCTGGTGTTCCTGTTCACCGACTGGCCGCGCGAAGTGGCTGCGCTGATCGGCGCGGGAATTCTGCTGATGAGCCGCAAGCTCCACTCCACCCACATGCTCGGTCAGGTCGACTGGGAACTGCTGATTCTGTTCATCGGCCTGTTCGTCGTGAACCACGCGCTCGAACACACCGGGCTGGCCGCACAGGCAGTGCAGTGGCTCGCGGCAAGCGGCGTGGCGCTGACCGAGGCGGTGCCGCTGTTCGCCACCTCGTTCGTGCTGTCGAACATCGTCTCGAACGTGCCGGCCGTGATGCTCCTGTTGCCGGTGGCCACCGAACCCTACGCCGGTCCAATGCTCGCGCTGGTCAGCACCTTCGCGGGCAACCTGCTGATCGTCGGTTCGATCGCCAACCTGATCGTGGTCGACGCAGCCAGGCGCGCCGGCATCGTGATCGACTGGCGTCGTCACGCACGCACGGGGGTGCCGGTGACGATCGCGACGCTGCTGATCACTGCGGTGTGGTTGGCATCGTCCGCCACAGCCGCTGGCACAGTCACGCCCAGCTAGAGGACCGCAGCGTGCGCGTCCTCGAGCGCCACGGTGCGCTTGTGAAACGCCCCGTCCTTCATGATCACCAGCAGATTGGCGTGGTCCTGGAGGATGCGCACGTCCCGGGTCGGATCACCTTTCACGACGAGCACATCGGCAAGATAGCCCGGCTTCAGCTGTCCGATCAGATCGCCACGCCCCATCAGCTCGCCACCAAGCCTGGTCGCCGCGACCAGCGCTTCGGTCGGCGTGTAGCCGAACAACTCGACGAACAACTGCAGGTCGCGCGCGTTACGGCCGATCGGGTTGTACGGAAAACCGTAGTCGCCGCCCGGCAGCACGCGGATGCCGCGCTTCTTCATCTCCGGATAGAGCTTGACCATGCGCTCGATGCCGCTCACCGCGCCCATCTTCTCGGCCACGTCGCGGGTGATGCCGAACGACTCCGCTTCGTACATGCGCGACCAGAGCAGACCGATGGCCGGCGCAACGAACAGCTCGCCTTTCTTCGCTTCGAGCATGTCGAGCGCTTCGCTGTCGGCGTGGCTGCAGTGATACAAAATGCGAAAGCCGTACTTCACGGCGTACTTCACCGCCTGCGCGGCCTGCGAGTGACAGGCGAGCGTGAGGCCGGATTCGCGTGCCTGCGCGCCGATCGCCGCCACCTCCTCCTCGTTGTAGGTGAGTTGCTGCGAACCACCCGGCTTGAACGCCTCGTCGCTCGAGAGCAGGAACTTGATCGAATCGACGCGCTCCCTGGCCATCTCCTTCACGTAGGCGCGCATCGCTTCGGGCCCACGTTTATGTGCCACGCCGTCGTCGGATTTCATGCCCAGCGCACCATCGGGCAAGCGTTCGAGCGACGAGGCGCGCAGCCGCGGTCCGGGCAGCCAGCCACCGTTGATCTCGTCGCGCAGTGCCACTTCGAAGCGCGTACCCAGCGATCCGGCCGAGTATGCGCTGGTGAATCCCGAATCAAGGGTGATTCGGGCATTGCGAGCGGTGACGAGCAGATGCTCTTCCGGACGCAGCTCGAAGCTGTCGAAGATGCGCCCGATCGACGAGGGCCACGAAAGATGCGCGTGAGACTCAACCATGCCCGGCATGACCGTCGCGCCGCCACAATCGATCACCTCAGCGCCGTTGCGATCGAGCCGTGCCTCACCATGCACCTCACCACGAATCTCACCCACTGCCTCGATGCGATTGCCGCGAACCAACACTTCACCGGCAAACGATGCCCGCCCGCTGCCGTCGAAGACGCGGGC
>CADECO010000600.1:0-3065 GCA_902825905.1 uncultured beta proteobacterium | reverse complement strand
TTCTGCTTGATCTGCTCGCCGGGCGAATAGAACAGCGTGCCGCGCTCGGTGGCGTAGCGATAGAAATCGGCAAATCCCTCGCGGTCCTTGCCCTGCTGGATCAGCGGCTTCTCGTTCGAGGGGGGGCGCGCCTCGAACCCGCCGAAGCGCGCTTCGACGTACGACAGCCAATCGCCCTCCTTCGTGTACTCGCCTTCGTTGACCACATCGATCCCCAGCGCACGCTGCTTCGCGACCACCGCCCCCACTTGCGTGCGCAGTTTGACGGTGTAGTCGGGCGCGCTGCGATCGATTGGTGCCAGTTCGGGCAGGCTGCCGACGTGGGTGGTGAGAATTTTCGTTTCGCTGCGTTTCATCGCGACGGACCTGATTGAATGGGAATGCCGCCGATGTTAATCCCTCGATTGGCGTGGGAGGAGCGCGGCGGGATTCGGCCCACGCGCTCGTTGCTCACCCGCTGCCCTCGCACGGCCGGGCTGGCTCGCCATCACCACCGCAGTCGGCCAGAATGCGCGGTCAGCCGTCAAAACGAAGCAAGCGACGAAACGCGCATCGACAGGAGCATGACCATGCAACGCAGCACCGAACGAATCCTGACCACCCACGTGGGCAGCCTGCCGCGACCGCAAGACCTGGTCGATCTGATGCTGGCCGGCCACGACAAGGCAGGCAGCGGCGAAGCGAAGGCGTTCAAGGCGGCGGCCGATCGCGCCATCGAAGCGGCCGTGCGCAAGCAGATCGAATGCGGCATCGACGTGATCAACGACGGCGAGCAGGCGCGCACCGACTACACCGTCCACGTGCTCGATCGCCTCAACGGCTTCGGCGGTACGAGCCAGGCGCCGCTTGGCACCGGCGACGAGGAGTTCCCGGAACTGGCGCAGATCCTCAAGCAGTTCGCCTCACCGTTTCAGCATCGACCGGCGTGCTCGTCGGCGGTGAGCTGGAAGGACTGGCCCGCCGCGCAAGCCGATATCGATCGTGCCAAGGCAGCCACCGCGCAGGCCGGCGCGGTCGAAACGTTCATGACCTCGCCTTCGCCGGGTCAGATCGCGCGCTATCTGCGCAACGCCTACTACCCCTCGGAAGAGGCGTACATGTTCGCGCTGGCCGACGTGATGGCGCGGGAATACAAGGCGATCGTCGATGCCGGGTTCGTGCTGCAACTCGATTGCCCCGATCTGGCGCTGTCACGGCATACCGTGTTCAAGAAGCTTTCCATCGATGAGTTCCGCAAGACCATCAACGTGCACGTCGACGCGCTGAATCACGCCATCAAGGACATCCCGGCCGATCGCATGCGCATGCACATCTGCTGGGGCAGCACGCTCGCGCCACATCACACCGACGTGCCGCTGCGCGACATCGTCGACATCGTGTTGCGCGCCAAGCCGATGGCCGTGTCGTTTCCAGCGGCCAATCCGTGGCACGAGCACGAGTGGAAGCTGTGGCGAGACGTGAAACTGCCCGCGGGCAAAGCAATCATTCCAGGCGTGATCGACTCGACCCACAACACCGTGGAGCATCCGGAAGTCGTGGCCGATCGCATCATCCGATTCGCGCAAGGCGTGGGCCGGGAGAATGTGATCGCTGGTGTCGACTGCGGCTTCGGCACGTTCGCCGGCCGGGTGCAGGTCGACACCAAGATCGTCTGGATGAAGCTGCACTCGCTGGCCGAAGGCGCGCGCATTGCTTCAAAGCAGCTTTGGTAGAACTTTCGCAGGAGCCTCCATGACCATCCGCAACGGCTTCATCGAATCGGTCGGCAACACCCCGCTCATCCGCCTGCGCAAGGTTTCGGAGGAAACCGGCTGCGAGATTCTGGGCAAGGCCGAGTTCCTCAACCCCGGCGGCTCGGTGAAGGATCGCGCGGCCCTGGCGATCGTGCTCGATGCTGAGCGCAAGGGAGTGCTGCGGCCCGGCGGGATGATCGTCGAGGGCACCGCGGGCAACACCGGCATCGGCCTCGCGCTGGTGGCGAATGCACGCGGCTATCGCACCGCGATCGTCATTCCCGACACCCAGTCGCAGGAGAAGAAGGACACGCTGCGACTGTGCGGCGCCTTGCTCTACGAGGTGCCGGCCGCGCCGTACAGCAATCCCAACAACTACGTGCACGTGGCGCAGCGTCTGGCCGAATCAATGGCGCGCACCGACGGCAACGGTGCGATCTGGGCGCAGCAGTTCGACAACGTCGCCAATCGGCAGGGACACATCGACACCACCGGGCCGGAGATCTGGGCGCAGACCGGCGGCAAGATGGACGCGTTCATCTGTGCTGCAGGCACCGGCGGCACGCTTGCCGGCGTAGCGATGGCGCTGCGTGACCGGCGCGCGTCGATCAAGATCGGGCTGGCCGATCCGCCCGGTGCGGCGCTCTATCACCACTACAAGCACGGCACGCTCAAGGCCGAGGGCTCCTCGATTACCGAAGGCATCGGCCAGGGGCGCATCACCAGGAATCTCGATGGCTTGTCGATCGACTTCCCTTACCAGATCCCCGACGTGGAGACGGTGCAGATGGTGTTCGAGCTGCTCGAGCACGAGGGGCTGTGCCTGGGCAGCTCCAGCGGGATCAACGTCGCCGGCGCAGTGCGGCTCGCGCGCGAACTCGGGCCAGGCCACACGATCGTGACCGTGCTGTGCGACTCGGGACAGCGATATCAATCGCGGCTGTTCAACCCGGCGTTCCTGCGGTCGAAGAATCTGCCGGTGCCCGCGTGGCTGGAGCGCGGCGTGCCGGCGTTGCCTGATGGTGTGATGAAGTAGTAACCACGAATCGGCGCGCGAGGAACCAGGGCGGGAGAGCGCCCTACTCTCGCCCGATGCCAGCCGCCTTGACGATCCGCGCATTGCTCGCGAGATCGCGCTCCACGAACTTGCGGAAATCGTCGAACGTGATCAGCGACACGTCGGCACCCTGCGCGCCCATCGCCTCGCGCACTTTCGGCTCCTGCGTCGCGCTCTTCAACGCGTCGAGCACCTTCTGCATGATCGGCTGCGGCGTCCCTCTCGGCGCAAGCATGCCGGCCCAGCCGCTGTAGTCGTAGCCCGCCACCGTTTCG
>CADECO010000599.1:0-3070 GCA_902825905.1 uncultured beta proteobacterium | reverse complement strand
CCACGATGGCTACGTGTTCGTCGCCGATGTGCTGGGCGACGCCCCGCGCGATCGCATTGCCTTGCTCGCAAACGCTGCAATGCTCGATCCAGCCAATGCGCGCCGCGGGGCCGTTCGAGTCGACACGCCCGCGGTGATCGATGCGCTAAGCGCACTGCACCGCGTGCAGTGACCTGCGTCAGGTCAGTTGGACGATGCGCGCGATCGAGGGCACACCGCGGTCGTTCAGGATGAACAGCATGTAATGGCCTGGTGGAGCCAGGTTCGCGTTCGCGGGCGCGGTGGGGCGCACGCCGTTCGCGGTGCGCACGAACGGCAGCCGGTTGAATCGCTGGTTCATGTTGAACGAGTGCGTGACTGAAGACAGCCGAACCAGCGTCACCGACTGAATCGTCACGCCATCGGGTGTGTCGATGTCGAATCCCGCGCCATAGGTGATGTTCGCAGGCGCACTGCTGATGCCCGGCCGCGGACCGTTGAACAGATAGGGCGGTGAAAACACTTCCGCGTTCAGGTTGTCCGCAGCGTTGATCGCCGCAGGACGCCCGCCACCGGCCGAGAGCACGCGGCCGTCGGGCAGCAACAGCGCGGTCGAGTGATAGAGACGCGGAATCTGCATGCTGGCCAGCGTGCGCCAGGACGCGTTCGCCGGATCCCAGAGCTCCGCGGCGTACGCGGCCTGGGTGCCGTCGTTGAATCCGTTCGACGAGGTGCCGCCGGTGACCAGCACGGTGCCGTCGGGGAGCAACGTCGCGTTGTGCTGGCGGCGCGCGAGCGCCATCGGTGTGGTGGCGCGCCACTGCGGATTGGGCTCGTTCAGGTCGATCAGTTCGGCGAGTTGCGTCGGTGGCTGACCGCCGCCCACGAACATCACCTTGCCCGGCTCGTACATCACCGATGAACCGTAGTCCATGTAGCCGGTCGAGCGATTCGCGACGAACTGCCACTGCCCCGCGCCGCTGATATCGAGATACGCCGTCTCAGTGTCGGGCCCGGCCATGAACGCCCGGCCATTCGGCGCCACGTGCATGGTCGGATACAACTTCAGCGCCTTGCGCGCCGAGGTCAGTGCGCGCCAGCTCATCGACGAGGTCTGCCACACCTCGGGCAGATCATTGATGTCGTTCGCGGTGGTGATGCTGCCCGACAGCACCAGCACCTCGCCGTTGGGCATGCTGATCGCGGTGGGGTACCAGCGTCCGCTCATCATGTCGGGCAGCGCGTAGTTCCACGGATCGGCTTGCCGGTAGTCGAACAGCGTGGTGTGCGGCACGCCCGCGAAATCCACGCCGTCGTGGCCGCCGACGATCAGCAATCGGCCATCGGGAAGGTACGCGTGGCCGCTGCAGAACAGATTCGAGCGTGTGTCGTGATACTCGGCAAAGGAGATGGCGGTGCCGTTCTGCGGAACATCGACCACGAAGACGCGAGTGCTGTGGGCCGCCGCCTGCGGATCGGTCGGGAACAACGCGTGGTCACCCTCGGCGAACGACAACAGCTTGCCATCGGGCAGCAACGTCAGACTGATCGCGATCTCCGGCCAGGCGAATACACCGGACCACTCTCCCATGACTGCGCGATCGTCGGTGCGCACCACCACGTCGACGGGTTGCGAGCGCTGCTGGGCGCCGGCGTTGTCGGTGGCCAGCGCGCTGATCGTGTAGCGACCGGCGGCGAGATTGGTCAGGGTGACGCGATAAGGCGCGGCGGTCGCTTCGCCGAGTTTGCGCGCGCCGTCGAAGAACTCGATCCTGGCGATACTGCCATCGGGATCGTTGGCCGTGGCCGTCAACGCGACGCTGGCCGGCGCGACGAAGCGCGTACTGGATTCAGGCGCGGCAAGCGTCACTGTGGGCGGCAGGTTGCCGCTCCCGGCCGAGGGCCCGCCACCCGCGAGGGTGGCTGATGAATCCGATCCACCGCCGCCTCCGCCGCAGCCGGCGAGTGCCGCGAACAGCAGTGCAACCGCCCCGCGCGTGATCACGACCAGAGTGCGCGACCGCTCGCGTCGATCGTATGCGGGTCTATGGATATCCGATCGTGGCGTGACCTGCTGCAGCCGTCCCTGTTGCATGGTTGTTGTTCTGTCGTTCGTCTTGTCTTGCAGGCAGTCTAAGAGTTCGGCCGCGCTCTACGCTAGTCAGCGGCGGCTGTCGATCGCCGTCAGCACGTGCCGGACAGCGCATCGCGCCGTGCGAGAATGCGGCGACACTCGATTGGACGGGATTGGACGGAGGAGGATCGCAATGAGATGGTCGAGCATCGCGTCGCGCATGCTGTGCCTGGCATCGGCAAGCATGATCGCGAGCACCGCGTGGGCGCAGGCGTACCCGAGCAAGCCGATTCGATTCATCGTGCCGTTTCCCGCGGGCGGCCCCACCGACATCTGCGGACGGGTCGCCGCCAAAGGCATCGCCGATGTGCTGGGTCAGCCGGTGGTGGTGGAGAACCGGCCCGGTGCCGGCGGCGTCATCGGTACCGAGGCGATCGCCAAGGCACCGTCCGACGGCTACACCATCGGCATCGCGACGATCTCGGCACTGTCGGTCGGTCCGCACGTATTCGCCAAGCTGCCGTTCGATCCGATCAAGGACATCGCTCCGATCACCAACGTGTGCCTGACGATCGGCGCGCTGGTTGGACATCCCAATCTGCCGGCGAGCAACGTGGCCGAACTGGTGGCACACGCCAAGGCCAATCCCGGCAAGCTCGCGTACGCATCGCCCGGCGTGGGCACGATCGTGCATCTGGGCGTCGAGCACTTCGCGCAACGCGCTGGCATTGAACTCAATCACGTGCCGTACAAGGGCGCCGCGCCGGCGCTGGCCGATCTGCTTGCCGGCACGGTGTTGCTTTCGGCGGATGCGTCGCTCGTGGCCGCGGCGGCCAACGTGAAGAGCGGCAAATTGAAACTCATTGCGGTCACCAGCGCAAAACGCTCGCCGCTGTTCCCAAACACGCCAACGGTGGCCGAGTCGGGCTTCCCGGGGTTCGATGTATCGGCCTGGTTCGGACTGGTCGGCCCCGGCGGCTTGCCCAAGGAGATCGTGACGCGGCTGCACGGCGCGGC
>CADECO010000598.1:0-3077 GCA_902825905.1 uncultured beta proteobacterium | reverse complement strand
GCCAGGTCGACTGCCAGCGGAACGACGTCGGGCCTTGCGCCTTGACGATTGCCGGGAAGCCGAGCGTCGCGGCGCCGGCTGCGGCCGACCCGGCGAGGAACTTGCGGCGGGTCGTGGCGTTGGTTTGGTGCGAACTCATGCAAACACTCCTCTCGATATGGGGATCACGCCCGACTGACTAGGATCCGGATCGACCTGGATCGGGTACGCGCGATGAATGTTTCGGCGCACGGGGCATGGGGCGAAGCGGCCGAGATGGTACGCGCCGCCCCTTGGGGGCGCAACCTGACCGCTCGCGCCTTACCGCAGCGTGATTCCTACGATGTCGATCGCGAGATCGCGCTATCGACTAGCTCGCTAGGCCGATATGGGCATCACGAATGCGCTGCCCGGTTTGGGCGCCTGCGGCTTGAGATCCTTCTCACGCGGCGTGGGATGCCAGCCGAGGATCGCCAACAGCACGAGGAATCCAGCTACGTACGCGACGGGCACGTGCCAGCCGTGTGCGAGCCAGCGCCCCACCGATTTCGCTTCGGGATACATGTTGGATAGCGCGACACCGGCCGAGGAGCCGAACCAGATCATCGAGCCGCCAAAGCCGACTGCGTACGCGAGCATGCCCCAGTCGTAGCCGCCTTGCTTGAGCGCCAGCGCGGTGAGCGGGATGTTGTCGAACACCGCGGAGATGAAGCCCAGACTGAGCGTTGTCGGCCACGACGCCGCCGGCAGATGCTCTACCGGCATCATCGATGCACAGGTGACCAGCCCGAGCAGGAACACCGTGCCCTTGACCGCACCTGGTACGAGACTCCAGTCGGGTTTTCGCAATGGAATCGTTACCAGGATCGCGACCCATACCGCGGCGCCGAGGAACGGAAAGTGATCGGCCAGATGCTTGAAGTACGAATTGACGAACACGTTGGTCGCGATTGCGAACACCAGGATCAATCCGACGATGAACACGCGCGCCCAATCGACATGAACACCGGCCTGCTGGTCTTTCATGATCGGTGAGTACTTGTGCTGTTGCAACGCGGCAGGGATACCGCATATCACCAGCGCGACCACCGCGGCGATGTAGGCATCGAGCACCGCGATCGGGCTGACGCCATCGATCCACATCATCGTGGTCGTCGTATCACCGACGACGCTGCCCGCACCGCCTGCATTCGAGGCCGCGACCACTGCGGCGAGGTAGCCGATATGCACCTTGCCGCGGAACACCGTGTGCGCCATCGCTCCACCGATCAGGGCCGCGGCGATGTTGTCGAGGAAAGACGACAGCACGAACACCATGACCAACAGCGCGAACGCGCCCTTCCAATCGTCGGGCAGGTACTTCGGCAGGATGGCCGGCACTTCGCTTTCCTCGAAGTGCTTGGACAGGATCGCGAATCCGACCAGCAGACACAGCAGATTGGTGAGGATCACCCACTCGTGACCCATGTGGCTGATGAAGCCGCCGACGCCCGGTCCCCACTTGAAGCCGGTGAACAGGATCTTGTAGAGCGCGATGACCACGACGCCGGTCATCGACACTTCGAAGGTCTTGTGATGGAACAGCGCCACGCCGATCAGCGTAAGCGCGAACAGGATGAACTCGAACGGAATACCGAATGGTTCGAACCCGGCGGCGTGGGCCGGCAGGCTGTAGCCGCAAAGCAGAGCGAGCGTCGCGATCAATGCGGCCCAGCGCCCCGCAGGTCGGCCTGTCGGGCATTGCATGTCCATCCCCCCTTTTCGTGTGCGGGCGAATTCTAGAGCGGATCGCGCGCCCTCGCGATCGTGCGGCCGCGCGACGCGCCGCTACGACGCTCCCATCCACTGCTCGCATTGCCAGCGCACCACGTCGGCCAGCGCCTGGCGTTTCTCGTGCTGCTCGCGGATGAGCCGGGCGTCGTTGCGCCGGTCGCGCGCGATCGCCATCAGCTCGGTGAGCGCATCCTTGGCACCGAGTCGCTCGGCGTGCGGCAGCACGCGCACGATCGTGTCGCAGACGTCCTGACTCAGATCGATATGCGTACGCGTACGCGGCTCGACGATGCTCGCGTGCAGGCCGAAACGGCACGCCTGGAATCGATTGAACGCGTAGGTGTTGGCGATCGCCTCGGGATCGATCGCAGGACGCTGCTCGATCAGCCATGCGGCCAAGGCCTGGGCGTAGCCGGCCAACACCGCGGCGCGGCGCACCGTGAGCGGCGTGTCGCACACGCGAATCTCGATCGTGCCGAATTCGGGTTTGGGGCGGATGTCCCAGTAGAAATCCTTCATGCTCTCGACGATGCCGTAGCCGCGCATCGTGTCGAAGTAGCGGTTGAATCCCGCCCAATCAGCCAGCGCCGGCATGGTGCCGGACAGCGGAAATGCCGAGATCACGTTGAGTCGCGACGAGTCGAACAGCGTGTCGGCCGACTGCGCGAACGGCGAGGCTGCCGACAATGCGATGAAGTGCGGCATGTAGCGGGCCATCGCCTGGGTGAGATACACCGCGCAATCGCCGCTCGCACAGCCGATGTGGATGTGCTGGCCGAACACGGTGAACTGCTTGGCCAGATAGCCGTACAGCTCCGAGACGTGCTGAAAGCGCGGCGTGTCGTAGATGCGCCGCTCGGTCCACACCTGGAACGGATGCGCACCGCCGCCGCACACGCCCACGTTGACGGCACGTGCGGCACTGTTGAGTACCGCGCTGATGGCTTTCAGATCCTGCTCGATGTCGGCGACGCTGTGGCCCACGTCGGTGGAGATCTCGATCATGCTCTCGGTAATCTCGGGCTTGATCTGGCCCGGATGCTTGGCTTTGCGCACCGCCGCGAGCAACGCGCTCGAACCGCGCGTCAGGTTGAAATCGCGCGCGTTGACGACCTGCAGTTCGATCTCCACCCCCAGCGTGAGCGCTTCGGAGGTCGCGAATGCCAGGCTCATGTCCGCACCCCAGGCGCCACCGCGCTGGCGTCGCCCGCCAGGCGCAACGCGATCTGTGTGGCGATCGGCCCGAGCATCTCCATGATCACCACGGCGGCCACCACGACCGGCGCGACGCTTGCGGCCAACTCACCGAGCATGTTCACCGCATC
>CADECO010000597.1:0-3101 GCA_902825905.1 uncultured beta proteobacterium | reverse complement strand
AGGACGCCGGCCGCTTCCTCACCGCGCGTGAAGTGCTGGAGTTCGCCACCATCGAAGGCGCCAAGGCCAATGGTCTGGAGCGCAAGGTCGGGTCGCTCACGCCGGGCAAGGAGGCCGACATCATCCTGCTGCGTACCGATCGGCTAAACGTGATGCCGATGAACAACGCCGTCGGCGCAGTGGTAACCAGCATGGGCCCGCAGAACGTCGACACGGTGCTGATCGGCGGCAGGATCAAGAAGCGCCACGGCGAACTGCTGGGCGTGGACATGGCGCGTATCACGCGCGTGCTCGACGCGGCACGCGAACGGGCGCTGGCCAACGGCAAATACCCGCGCAACCGGGTATAGCAACCGGGTCTAACTAGCGGCCGCCGTGGCGTGCGTATCGCTGCAACGCGCTGCGGCGGAATCTCTGTGCGTCGCTCAAGTTGTCGCAGCGAAGCCGCACCGTCAGATCAAGCCGGAACGATTAGTCCGCCTTCAAGCCGGCAAGCTTGACCAGCTTGCTCATGCGCTCGAAATCCTGTTTGATGAATTCGGTGAACTCTGCCGGCGTGGTGCCGCGCGGTTCGGCGCCCTGATTGACCAGTTGCTCCCTCATCTCGGGCAGTGCAAGGGTTTTCATCATCGCCGCATGGACGCGTTCCACGACCGTGTTCGAGGTGCCCTTGGGTACGAGCACTCCATACCAGCTGGCGGCGTTGTATTCCGGGTAGCCCGATTCAGCCACGGTCGGCACATCGGGCAGCGTTGGTGACCGCGTGGCACTGCCGACTGCAATTGGCCGCAGCCGACCGCCACGAACGTGCGACAACGGCGCTGAAAGAGGCGTGAACGACCATTGCGCTTCGCCCGATATCACCGCACCGACCGACTGGCCTGCGCCCTTGTACGGCACATGTACCGCGCGCGCCGCCGTGATCGAGTTGAACAGCAATCCGGCGAGATGGCTGGCCGAGCCGATTCCAGCTGAGGCCATGTTGAGCTGATCCGGTTTCTCCTGCATGAGCGCCACCAGTTCCTTCACGGTGGTTGCCTTCACGGCGTTGTTGACCACCAGCAGATTCTGGCCGATGGCGAACAGCGAGATCGGCACGAAGTCGGCGAGGGTGTCGTAGGCGAGCTTCTTGTAGGTGTGCGGTGCGATAGTCAGCCATGCGGATGCACCTAACAGCAGCGAATAGCCGTCCGGTGCCGACTTTGCGGCGGCCTCGGCGCCGATGATGCCGCCGGCACCGGCACGATTGTCGATCACCACCGACTGACCCAGCGCTTCGGCGAACTTGTGGGCGAACACCCGGCCGAGCACATCCGAGGCGGCGCCCGGCTGCTGCGGGACGATGAGGCGAACGGGTTTGTTCGGATAATCGTCGGTGGTCTGCGCGTGCGCCGCACTGACACCCGCTGCTAGCACGAGAGCCAGACCTGCACGCCTTGCCGTCGTCCAACCATTCATGACATGACCCTCCTCACGCTTGAAATATTCGACTCACCTGCGCGAACAATCATAGACCGATCGAAGCGCTGCTGATCGTGGTGCGGTCGAGTTCAAGGGCGTCGGGGCCGAGATAGCACCGTTCGATCGACGCCGCGTCGGTGGCGAACGGATCGATCACCCAGCCGACGCTATAGGCGTGCGCGAAGAACGCACGCTGCGTGCGCCGGTCGGTACCGCTGAAGAACGCGCCCAGGTGCGGATGGCTGTGATACCAGCCCACCACGAGCCGACCGTCGCGCAATCGCTCGCGCGCCTTGGTCCATACCGAAGTGCCCAGTTGCAGTGAGATGGCGGTACTCGCGTAGTCGTCGCCGGGCAAAGCTTCGAGTACGCGTACCACGGCGACCGTTTCACTGGCGCCGGCCGCAGTGGCATGCGTGAATGCGTCGCCGATAAGCAACCCGCCAAGCTCGGATTCGCTGCCTCGGAGATGGGCGAAGACCTGCTCGCGCATGGTCTGACCGATGATCAGCAAAGGAAGCGCCTCGCGGCGCTGCTCCAGTGCGGCGGCGATCCGCAGCACATCGGACACCGACTCACCACGATAGAGCGCAGTGATCGGTTTGGGGCCGACCTCGGCCGGTTGTTCGCGCCATTGGATCGCGGCCACGTTCAGGTGCTCGCGGTGAACGTGTGTGCGCATTGCGGACAATGCACCGTCCCAGATTTGCCGGCAGGCAGGCGCAAGCGGGTCGTACAGCGTGGGCACGGCACCAGGACGCGATCGTCCGGCGCTCGCGGCTCTTGCCAACGCACGCTCGGGTTCGTCGATTCGACCGCCTGCAATTCAACGCGGTCGGTGGGAAACGCATCGGGATGCTGCGCCGCCACGCGCTGGTACCAGTGCATGGCCTCGCCGTTCGCCGCCGACTGCAGATTGAGCAGCAGCGGATCGAACGTCAGCAATCGGGCGATGCGTTGCACGAACAGATCCATGCCTTCGCTCGCCAGCCACTTCGCGCCCAGACATACCAGGCCCGATGCGAATACGTTCGGATGGAAGATCGGCGTGGTCACGTGCGCAGCTGGAGGCTGGAACGGATAGCGCGCCCCCAGATCGATCACGACGCGCGAGGCCGGCTGTTTGACGCGCGGATACTCGCGCGAGCCGACCGTGAAGTAGCGCAGGTCGATCACGTAGCGATCGGGTCGCGCATCTTCCAGCACTGAGATCTTGCCGTCCGAGCTTTGCGCGAGCGAACGCAAACGCGCCAGGTCGGCGGCGCGGCGCACGGCGCTTACCGACATGCCTGTCCCGTCGCTGCGTGATCGATCAGCACCAACCCGCGACGAGCACCGGCTGGACTTCGAGCACATCCCCCTCCTTCACCTTGGAGCGGTCCAGCACCTCATGCGGCGCTAGCGCCATCCCGGTCGTGACGTTGACGAGCGTGTAATCGGTGTCGGCCGGCAGCGCCCAGTTGTCGACGGCCGACTGGACGACCTCGCTGCCCGTACTGGTGCCGGCGATAGTGATCTCGGCCTTGCGGGTCTGATCGGCAGTACGCACGATGAGTCGGGTGTCGTCGGCCATCGCTCAATCCTCCAGTTCGATACACAGTGTGGACTGCCTGAAACGCGCGAGCACGAATTTGGCTGGC
>CADECO010000596.1:0-3107 GCA_902825905.1 uncultured beta proteobacterium | reverse complement strand
CGACGCGCTTGATCACGCTCGACTCGCTCGGCGCGACCTGGCTGATGTAGCTCGGGATGATCGCGTTGCGACGATGGGTGATCGCCGTTACGCGCATCGGCATGTTGAATTCTTCCAGCGCGACGTGGCCGTGCGACTCACCGAACGGCGCCTCGGGCTCGAGCTTCTCCAGATCGATCAGTCCCTCGATCACGATCTCGGCTTCGGCCGGCACCAGCAGATCCACCGTGCGCGCCTTGACCACGTTGATCGGCGCGCCGGCAAGGCCGCCCGCGACCGCAAGCTCGTCGACGTCGATCGGCAGCTTCTGCGGCCCCATGAACGCGACATACGGCGGACAGCCGAGCACGATCGCGCACGGCATGGTCTTGTCGCCCCGCTGCTGATGCTTGAGATAGTGCTGATAGCCGCCCGCCCCGCCCACGCGCGTGGCCATGCGCACGACCAGCCGATCGGGCGCCTTGAGCGCGGCGCGATAGGTGCCCATGTTCTGCACACCGCTCACCGGATCGCGCGTGATCACATTGGTGGCGGTGAGCGTGGGTGCGCTGTCGAAGCCGGGCGTGGAGATCGGGATCGGCAGCCGGTCCAGACCATTGCCCTCCCCTTGCAGCGCGGCGCCTTCGAGGATCACTTCCTGGCAAAGCGCCTGCATCAACACGCGTGGCGCCAGCGGATGGGCGATCGCGCGATCCCACTTGTCTTGAATGCGCTCGACCGGCGCGCCCATGCCGACGCTGTAGATCGCACGATTGGCAGCGATCGCACCGACCACGACCGGCATGTCGTAGCGGCGGCCCTTGGCGTTGACGATGTTCGTGAACAGAAATGCCTTGCGCTCGGCCTCCGCCATGCCGCCGACGAACTGCCAGCGCACCAGCGGATGCAGCTCGGCGTCTTTATCGATCGGTCGATCGATGGTAAGCAGCAGCCCCTTGTCTTTGAGGGCCTGGAGATGTTCGTGCAGGTCGGCGTAGGCGCGCTGCGCCGGGGAATCGGCGTTCATCGGCGGCCGATTACTTCAGCGCGGCCGTCATCTGTGCGACCCACGCCGGATCAGCACCAGGCATCGTCGCCAGCTCCGCGGCCGCCTGCGCCTGACGCTGCAACACACTGCCGATCACGCCGGGCTGTTCACCCGCGGCGGGCTGACAGCAGGCTTCCATGCGAATGCCGTTGGGATCGTAGAAGTACACCGAACGCAGCCCCGGCAGGATGTCGATCGGCCCGTCGAAGGCGACCTTGTTGGTCTTGAGTCGACCGATCAGCACTTCGAGCTGCGACGGCGTCACGGTGAACGCGCAGTGCTGCATGCCGCCGATCGCGTCGCGCTTGGAGACAGGCTCGGCGCCCTTCGGAATCTCGAAGAACGCGAGCAGCGAATCATTACCCATGTCGAAGAAGTAATGGCGGACCTCTTCATAAGGCGGGTTGCCGCGATTGCCGGGCCCGACGCCCACGCCCGGTGGCACCTTCATCGCGTGCACCAGCGGCATGCCGACCACGCGCACGAAGAAATCGGTGGTCATCTTCATGTCTTCGGTGGTGAGCGCGAGATGGTGAATGCCGCGCGTACTGGTCTTGCCGGCGTAGAGATTGCTGTGCTGAGGACTGCTGTGCTGAGTGGGCGTTGTCGCGTGCGTATCCATCGATCACTCCTTGCGTGCTGCCTCGGTTCGCGGTGCCGGCAGGTGCGGGTTCCAGTCCGGCGCAATTATCGACCGCGCCATGCATTTGCGGTAGCCTGATTCGCATTCGCTTGTCAGAGGAGGAGACGATGTCGGCATCAACCAATGCGGCGGCAGGGTTCGCTTTGTCGCTCGATCGCAGCGATCTGCCCGTGCGCGCCGATCTGCTCGAGGCGCATCGCGTCGCCTGGATGCGCATCGCCAGTCCGGGTACCTGGCTTACCGCCGAGCGGCGCCTCGCGGTCGCAGCCGAAATTCGCGTGGCTCGCGATCAGTGCGCGTTCTGCGGCGAGATCAAGGCCGCGCTTTCACCCACCGCTGCCCGCGGCTCGCACACCACCACCGGCAAGCTCACCGCGCCGGAGATCGAACTGATCCACCGGCTGGTGTCCGACCCAGGACGGCTGAGCGAGCAGTGGGCGCAAAGCGTGCTCGACAGCGGCCTCACCGATGGCGAATACGTCGAGATCGCCGGCATCGTCGCGATGGTGATGATGCTCGACACCTTCACCATGGGTCTGGGTCTGTCTGATCAGCCGCTGCCCGCACCGATCGCCGGTGAACCGACCCGTTATCGTCCGCCCGGGGCGCGCAAGCAAGCCGCTTGGCTGCCGATCGTCGAACCCGAAGACGTGGTGCAAAGCGACGGGCCGATGTATCCGAGCCCGAAGGCGGGCTACATCTATCGCGGCCTTTCGATGGTGCCGCAATCGATGCGCGACTACTGGGTCATGGCCAACTGCCACTACCTGCCCGGGCAGCACGTCTACCAGTTCGACCATTCGATCCGCGCCATCAGCCGACCGCAGACCGAGGTGATCGCCGCGCGCGTCTCGGCGCTGCATCAGTGCGCCTATTGAACGACCGCGCACTCGTACATGCTCCGTGAGAGCAGCAAAATCAGCAACGAAGCGGTCGATCTGAAAGATGTGTCGAACGGCTTGAGCGCGGGCACCGCAATTGCGCATGCCCCGATCCTGATCGAGTTCGCCGAGGCGGTCGTCGCACGCGATCTCGCACGGATCGCGGCTGCACGTGAGGCCGTGCGCAAAGCGATGGGCGATGCGCCGTTCGTCGATGCCGCCGCGGTGGCCGCGGCGTTTCACGGCTTCGTCCGAATCGCCGATTCGATCGGCATCCCGTACAAGACCGCGGCGGCGGGTGAGGATGTGCCTGATGTGCGGGAGGCGGCGGGGGTCAACAACTTCTTCCGACTTCAGAACGAGAGCCGGCCGCTCGCCTGAAGTGGCGAACCCCCTCAGAACCCTCGGCCCCTAACTCAACGGCCCCAGGAACACCTCCCCGCGGAACGTGTCGCTTTGCATCGGCACGCTTCGCGGCCAGTTGCCGTTGTCGATCTTCGGGCGTGCGCTGGCCGGGCGCGGCTTGCCGTCCCAGCCGATCTGCTCCATGTAGTAG
>CADECO010000595.1:0-3114 GCA_902825905.1 uncultured beta proteobacterium | reverse complement strand
TTGGTGAACGGCGGGTGATCTTCAAACGCTCCCACCGAGAGGGCGTTCTTGCCGTCCGGCGAGGCCACCAACGGTCCGGGTGCCGGATACAGATAGAAGTGATTGCGCGGCGAGTAGTTGAGCTTCTTCAACGCCTCCAGAATCATGTTGCCTTCCAGGCCGATCGCGCCGACAAAGAGCAGGTCGGGGTTGGCGTCGCGAATTCGCGCAGCGATAGGACCGTAATCCTTCGCGCCAAACTCGTACTCGACGAATAGCGCTTCCTTGATGCCGCGCTTCTTGGCGACCTCACGGGCGCCGACCGCAACGAAGTGCACGGAAGAAAACTTGCTCGTCGCGATGGCGATGGTCTTGGGCGCCTTGCCCACCGAGGCCAGAGCGTCGAGGACCAAGCCGGGAAACGACTCTTCAGGCGTGTAGCCCATCGGGCCCACTGGAATCTGGCGTTCGTACTTCGCGAGTCTCGGAATGCCGAAACTCATGTGGAAGATCATCTTGCTGTAGCGCTCGGCCACCGGCATGGCAGCGAGGATGGCGTTGGTTGCGTACGGTCCGATGAGCAAGTCCACCTTGTCGACTGTCACCAGCTTGTCGTACAGGGTGCGGGTCTGATCGGGTTTGGACTGATCGTCATACACCACGTATTCGATCGGCCGCCCGAGCCAACCGCCGCGCTTGTTGGCCTGGTCGACGAAGACCTCGGCGGCGATTTTGTGGATCATCGACGTCTGCGCCAGTGGCCCGGTCAGCGCGAGGCTGCCGCCCACCTTGATCGGCGCGCCCGAGGTCTGGGCCAGCGCGGCCCCGGAGACTGCAATGGTGCCGACGATCGCGGCGAGCATGGAACGAACCAGGGCGCCGATTGCCCCGTGACGGCGGTGCGTGCTGCGCATGTTTCCTCCTTTGGCGCTTATGGCCACGTATGGCTACTTGGCGTGTCCGAGAAGCTCTTACATCTAAAGACGTAGCTACGCTTTGACTGTAGCAGGACGACGCGAATCCGGCGATCCCCGCTCGTGGCGATCCCCGACTGCTGCAATCCCCATGGTGTCCGCGCGGCAGCGCCGAACTCGGTTAGATTGGCCCCACCCATCGCTCCCCGCCGTCCGTCCTGCTCGATCAGCGATCACAATGACTGTTCAACGCGCTGCAACAAACCGATCGCGTGCCCGCGCACCGACGTCGACCCGCCTCGCCGCCGACATCGGCGGTACCTTCACCGACGTCGCCGCGTTCGAAGAGAAGACCGGCCGGTTGCTGCTGGGCAAGGCGCTGTCGACGCCCACCAATCTGGTCGACGGCATCTCGCACGGCGTGGACCGCGCCGGTACCCGCTACGACCAGGCGCGGCTGTTCCTGCATGGCTCGACGATCGCCATCAACACGATGCTGGAGCGCACCGGCGCGCGCACCGCGCTGCTGATCACCGAGGGCTTTCGCGACATCTACGAGATCGGCCGCATCAACCGGCCCGACGCGTACAACCTGTTTTTCCGCAAGCACGTGCCGCTGGTGGAGCGCGCGCTGCGGTTCGAAGTGCGCGAACGGCTGACGGCCGAAGGCGACGTGCACATCCCGCTCGACGAAGCCAGCGTGCACGCAGCGTGCGATCGGCTGGTCGCCGAACGCATCGAGGCCGTGGCTATCCTGCTGTTGCACTGCTATGTGAATCCGGCGCACGAGCAGCGCGTGAAGGCGATCGTGCGGGCGCGTCTGCCGCACGCGTTCGTCACCGCCTCGCACGAACTCTCGCAGGAATACCGCGAGTTCGAGCGCTGCTCTACCGTGGTGGCCAACGCGTTCATCGGCCCCAAGGTCAGCCGCTACGTCGGCGGCATCGATGCGCACCTGAAGAACGCCGGCTTCGGTGGATCGTTCCTGCTGGTGCAATCGACCGGCGGGCTGTACGAGTCGCATCAGGCGCAATCCGAATGCGTGCGGATGTTGGAGTCGGGGCCGGCGGCCGGCGTGGTGGGTGCGCAGGCGCTGTGTCGCGAGTTGCGCTTGGACAACGCGGTCGCGTTCGACATGGGCGGCACCACGGCGAAAGCCGGCGTGATCTATCGCGGCCACGTGCTCACCACCAACCTCGCGCTGGTGGGCGGGTACAACCAGGCGTTGCCGGTGCAGATCCCGATGGTGGATGTGTTTGAAGTCGGCACCGGCGGCGGCAGCATCGCCAGCGTCGATGCCAGCGGCGCGTTGCGCGTGGGGCCGCACAGCGCGGGTGCCGATCCGGGCCCGGCGTGCTACGGGTTAGGCGGCGAGCAGCCCACGGTGACCGACGCGAATCTGGTGCTCGGCCGGCTTGGCGCCGACCGCTTCCTCGGCGGCGAGATGCAGCTCGATCTGGCGCGCGCGGAACGGGCGATCCACGATCGCATCGCCAAACCGCTGGGCATGGACATCACGCGCGCCGCCGAGGGCATCCTGCGCATCGCCGCGACCACGATGTCGTACGCGGTCAAAGGCGTGTCGACCGAACGAGGACTCGATGCGGCCGCGTTTCCGTTGATCGCCTACGGCGGCGCCGGGCCGCTGCACGCCTCGGCAATCGCGCGTGAGATCGGCATGAGCCAGTTGATCGTGCCTCGCGCGCCGGGACACTTCTGCGCGTTCGGCATGCTGCACGCCGATCTGCGCTACGACTACGTGCGGACGTGGTTTTGCCGGCTCGCTGAGGTCTCGTTCAAGGATCTGGAAACGGTGTATCGCGCGTTGATCGCCGAAGGCAAGCAGGCGCTCGCGCGCAGCCGCGTCAAGGCGCAGCGCGTGACGATCGGCTACGCCGCCGACATGCGCTACGTCGGTCAGGAGCATCCGGTGACCGTGGACCTTTCGCCCGAAGTGTTCAAGCGGCGCGATCGCGATGCCATCAAGCATCATTTCGACGAGGTGCATCAGGTGCGCTACGGCACCTGCGCACCCGACGAGCCCGCCGAGATCGTCAGCCTGCGCGTCGCGGTGACCGGCGTGCTGAACAAGCCCGCGCTCGAACGCGTCGCAAGCGGCGGTCGGGCCGTGGCGCGCAGCGCGCAACGCGGCACGCGCAAGGTGACCTTCAGCGAAGCCGGGCGAGCGGTGGCCACACCGACCTACGCGCGTGATGCGTTG
>CADECO010000594.1:0-3122 GCA_902825905.1 uncultured beta proteobacterium | reverse complement strand
CGCCGGCGTGCCGCCGTGCGGAATGAATCCACCGCGCTTGAGCAGGGCACTTACTTCGGGGTCGCGCAGCACAGCGTTCGTTTCCCGATTCAGCTTGTCGACGATCGCAGCGGGCGTGCCGGCCGGAGCAGCCATGCCGTACCACGTCGGCAGGCTCTGCTGATCGAAGCCCGCGATGCCCTGCTGCGCGAGGGTGGGCACATCGGGAAATTCATCGTTCCGATCGGTGTTGTAGACGGCGAGCATCTTCAGTCGGCCTGCCTTCACATGACCGGTGATCGGCGTGGTCGGGGTCAGCATCATCACGGTCTCGCCCGCGACCACGCTCTGCACCGCCATCGGATTGCCTTTGTAGGGCACGTGCAGCAAGTCGGTGCCGGTCTGGCGCTTGAACATCTCGGTGAGCACGTGAGCGGGGCTGGCTTTGCCCGCTGAGGGATAGTTGAACTTGCCAGGGTTCGCTTTGAGGTACGCGATGAACTCGCGCACGTTGTTCGCCGGCACCGACGGATGAACCACCAGCGCGCTGTCGTAGCCGGCCAGATCGATGATCGGAGCGAAGTCCTTCACCGGGTCGTACGGCAGCTTCGCGTACAGATGCGGACTGGACGAGAACGTGTGATTCACCAGCAGCAGAAGCGTGTAGCCGTCGGGGGCTGCCCGTGCCACCAGTTCGCTGCCGATGCTGCCCGTCGCGCCGGGGCGGGATTCGATCACGAACGGCTGGCCGACCGATTTGCCCACGCGGTCGAGCACTACGCGGCCCAGTACATCCTGAGGACCGCCCGCCGGGTAAGGCATGATCACGCGGACCGGTTTGACCGGATACTCCTGCGCGCTCGCTGTTGCGGCGGCAAGCATCGCGAGCAAGCAGCTGACAAGCACTCGTTTCATCGGATCGATCCTCTCCAACGTATCGACGAGCAGGCTACATCAGCGCCTTGTAGCGGATGCGATGCGGCTTGTCGGCATCGTCGCCCAGCCGCTTGCGCCGATCTTCCAGATAGTCGGCATAGTTGCCCTCGAACCAGACCACCTGGCTGTCGCCTTCGAATGCGAGCATGTGGGTGGCGACCCGGTCCAGAAACCAGCGATCGTGCGAGATCACCACTGCGCAGCCCGGGAAATCGAGCAGTGCTTCCTCCAGCGCGCGCAGCGTCTCGACGTCGAGATCGTTGGTCGGCTCGTCGAGCAGCAGCACGTTGCCGCCGCTCTTGAGCAGCTTGGCCAGGTGCAGCCGATTGCGCTCGCCGCCGGAGAGCTGACCGACGATCTTCTGCTGATCGGCGCCGCGGAAGTTGAAGCGCGACACGTAGCCGCGCGCCTGCGTCTCGTAGTTGCCGACCTTGATGATGTCCTGCCCGTCGGAGATTTCGTCGAATACGGTTTTCTTGCCATCGAGCGCGTCGCGGCTCTGGTCGACGTACGAAACCTTCACCGTATCGCCGAACTTGAGCGTGCCGGCATCGGGCTTCTCCTGGCCCATCAGGATGCGAAACATCGTGGTCTTGCCCGCACCGTTGGCACCGATCACCCCGACGATTCCGCCTGGCGGCAGGCGGAACGTCAGACCGTCGAACAGCAGCTTGTCGCCATACGATTTCTTCAGGTTCTCGGCCTCGATCACCAGGCCACCCAGGCGCGGGCCGGGCGGGATGTAGATCTCGTTGGTCTCGTTGCGTGACTGGTATTCGGTGGAAGACAGTTCCTCGAACCGCGCCAGACGCGCCTTGCTCTTGGCCTGGCGTCCTTTCGGATTAGTGCGCACCCATTCGAGTTCGGCTTTCATCGCCTTGATGCGCGCAGCTTCCTGCTTGGCCTCCACTTCGAGGCGCTGTTCCTTCTGCTCCAGCCACGACGAGTAGTTGCCCTCCCACGGGATGCCGAAGCCGCGATCGAGCTCCAGGATCCAGCCGGCGACGTTATCGAGGAAGTAGCGATCGTGCGTCACCGCGATGACCGTGCCCGGATAGCGCTCGAGAAACTGCTCCAGCCACTGTACCGACAGCGCATCGAGATGGTTGGTCGGCTCATCGAGCAGCAGCATGTCGGGCTCCGAGAGCAGCAGCCGGCACAGCGCTACGCGCCGTCGTTCGCCACCGGAAAGCTTGGACACATCGGCATCCCAGGGCGGCAGCCGCAACGCGTCGGCGGCGATATCGAGTCGCCGCTCGACCTCCCAGCCGTTGATCGCGTCGATCTTGTTCTGCAGCTCGCCTTGCTCTTCGAGCAGCTTGTTCATCTCGTCTTCGTCGAGCGGCTCGGCGAACTTGTCGCTGATCTCGTTGAAGCGCTTGATGAGCGCAATGGTGTCGGCGACGCCTTCCTCGACGTTGCCGCGCACGTCCTTATCTTCATTGAGATGCGGCTCCTGCGGCAGGAAGCCCACGCGCATGCCCGGCTGCGGGATGGCTTCGCCGTCGAACTGCCTGTCGACGCCCGCCATGATCTTGAGCAGGCTCGATTTGCCCGAGCCGTTGAGCCCGAGCACGCCGATCTTGGCGCCGGGAAAGAAGTTGAGGGAGATGTTCTTGAGGATCGTGCGCTGCGGCGGGACGACCTTGGAGACGCGCCGCATCGTGTAGGCGTATTGAGCCATGCGAGAAAGGGGAGCAGGGGAAACCGGTGATTATCCGGGATTAAGGTGAGGTGCATCCAAAAAACCGGTGATGGCGTAGTAGCTACGGCTTGCGCGACAATCGCGGCAAAACAACGGGTTGTCGCCTGGGTCGCTCAATGTGCCTGTGCCCACGCTCACTTCCGAAGGGGGACGCCTTGCCATGTCTGGCACCGCCTTGCCACGCCGACGACCAAGCTCGCTCACCGTAGCGATCGCTTTGTCGCTCGCGGTGCATGCAATGGCGGCTGCAATGAACTTCGGCCCGGGCAAGTCGCGCGACCCGGTCGTCGAACCGACGCGGGCGGTGCCGCTGCGCCTATTGGCGGCGTCCAAGCCTACCGCCATGCCGCAAGCGGCGCCTGGCGCGCAGTCCGCTGAAGCTGCTGAACCCATTGCGCCCAGCGTCAAGCCTGCGCCGCAGCCCGTCATCAAGCGTGACGCGCGCGCATCGCATCAGGCAGCTATGAATTCCCGCGCGCATCCCCACGCGCACCCACACCCG
>CADECO010000593.1:0-3125 GCA_902825905.1 uncultured beta proteobacterium | reverse complement strand
GTCGCGCGTCTCCTCACAGTTCTGCGCGCGGATGTGCGGATCGATGATGATGCCGTCGATCATGTCGAAGTCGCCGCCCGCGGAAAACGCGTTGCCAGCTCCGGTGAGCACTACCGCGTTGACATCCGGATCGGCATCGATATCGCGCCAGATCTCGCCCAGCTCGTTGTGCATGACGCTGTCGGTCGCGTTCAGCCGCTCCGGGCGATTCATGGTAATGCGCAGCACGCGCGGATGCGGATAGTCGAGCTTGAGTCGGGTGTATCTGGCGTAGCGGTCGGACATCGTTGGCTCCTGTGTGACTGTTGAAGATCAACGCCGATCTTCGCGGGTTTCCAGGTGATCGTCCAGCGCGTGAACGGGTGCGCGAGCGGTGGTGCTACGATCGGCCGCAAACGCTTTCGCCCTCCAACTCGAAACACAAAGGAGCCTCCATGCGGTCTCGCCCCTCCGAGGCGCGTCGACACACGCGCACCGCTCTGCTCGCACTGGCATTCGTTTGGACCGCATCGGCGACATCGACCGCAGCGACCCCGGCAGCCGACGGCCGCGACAACAATGACCGTGACCGGCGCGACGGTCGCGATGCGGTGTTCGTTGCGTCCAGCCTGGTGTGCAAGGATTACGATGGGGTCAGCGACGATCTGCTCACCGCGGGCCTGGGCAAATCCGGCTTGCAAAGCAACGCCGCGCCGGCGATCGCGAATCCGCTGCAACCTACCGCTGCCGAACTGCGGCGGCTGGCCATCTACAACAACTATCGCGCGCTCGCGGACATGTCCACCGCGGGCGGCTACGGTGTGCTCTACGGCCCCAACATCGATCTGCAGGGCAAGGACACGCTCGGCGAAGGCAAGATAGCCGGACGCGAATGCCTCGCCTACGCCAGCGGGCGCGGCAGTGTAGCGATGATGGTGCAGATCCCGGCGCACTTCGACCCGGACAAGGCGTGCATCGTTGCCGGTCCGTCGTCGGGCTCACGTGGGATCTACGGCGCGATCGGCACCACCGGCGAATGGGGGCTGAAGCGCGGCTGCGCGGTTGCCTACACCGACAAGGGATCGGGCAACGGCGCGCACGATCTGGCCAACGACACGGTCGGCCTCATCGACGGCACGCGCACCAGCGCGGCCGCCGCAGGCGATGCCTCGCACTTCACCGCGCGACTCACCGACGCCGAGCGCCTGGCTTTCAACGCCGCCACGCCGAATCGCTTCGCCTACAAGCACGCGCACTCGCAACTCAACCCTGAGAAGGACTGGGGCGAGAACGTACTCGAGGCGATCCGTTTCGCCTTCGTCGTCGTGAACGACCATCGCGATCCGCGCGATCGCGGCCGTGATCGCATTCGCAAGCAGAACACGATCGTCATTGCATCGAGCGTTTCCAATGGCGGCGGCGCATCGCTCGCGGCCGGCGAGCAGGACCGCGAGAAACTCATCGACGGCATCGTCGTATCGGAGCCGCAGGTGCAGCCGCGTCCGGTGCCAAATCTGACCATCAAGCGCGGCAACCGCACCATCGCCAACCACAGCAAGGGCTTGTACGACTACATCACGCTGGCGAACCTGTATCAGCCTTGCGCCGCGCTCGCGCTGGAAAACGTTGCGGCGCCGGCAGGCTTCTTCGTTGTCGCCACGCGCGCCGCGGCGCGTTGCACCGCGCTGCGAACGATCGGACTGCTCGCCTCAAACACGCTCGCCGAACAGGCGATCGAGGCACAAAAGCTGCTGAACGACAACGGCTGGGAACCCGAGAGCAACATACTCGGACCATCGCACTACGGCTTCCAGGTTGCCCCTGCCGTTGCAGTCGCCTATGCGAACGCGTATGGCCGCTTCAGCGTACTCGACAACATCTGCGGATTCAGTCTCGGCGCCTCCACCGCAACCGGGCTGCCGACCACGCTCGCGCCCGCCGCGCTGGCGCAGATCTTCGGCACCGGCAATGGCGTGCCGCCCACCAGCGGCATCAATCTGATCAACAACCTCTCGCTCCGCGGCGCACTGGTCGACCCTGCCTCGCTCTCAGCCTCCACTGGGCTGCAGGATTACAACGCCGACGGCGCGCATTGTCTGCGCCAGTTGCTTGCCGGTGCCGACGCGTCTGCCCGTCGCGTTGAGCGCGGTATTCGCGAAGTGCAGCGCTCCGGCGATCTCAATCGCATTCCCACGATCATCGTGCACGGACGCGCCGACAATCTGGTGCCCGTCAACCACGCCTCGCGCCCGTACTACGCGCTCAACAAACTGGTGGAAGGCAAGCACAGTAACCTCCACTACTACGAGGTCACCAACGCGCAGCACTTCGAGGCGTTCATCAATCCGGCGCTGGTACCTGGCACGCTGTTCCTGGCAGGCTACGACACGCGCTACATCCCGATGCATGTGTACGGCATCGAGGCACACAACCGCATGTATGCGCATCTCACGGCCGGTCAACGATTGCCACCGAGCCAGGTGGTGCGCACCGTACCGCGCGGCGGCATTCCGGGCGCGGCGCCTGCGATCACCGCCGCAAACGTTCCGCCGATCCGCGACAACCCGGCAGCCACCGATCGCATCGAGTTCAGCGGCCGGACGTTGACCGTTCCCGACTGACGCCCGCGAACGCACCACGCGTCACGCCGGGCATCCAACTCATCCAGCCACACCCCGATCGCCGCCGCCCGTGCTAGGCCCACTACTGCGTCATCGCGATTTCGCCTGGTACATCAGCGGCAATGCGCTGTCGTGGCTGGCGCTGTGGATGCAGCGGGTGGCGATCGGCTGGCTCTCGTGGGAGCTCACGCACTCGGCGCTGTGGGTGGGCCTGATCGCGATGGCGCAATTCTCGCCGGTGGTCATTCTCGGGCCGATGTTCGGCGTGCTCGCCGACAAGCTCGAGCGGCGTCGCCACGCCATCACCGTCACCTCGGTGCAGATGGTGCTGGCGATGCTGCTGTGCCTGGTGAGCGTGCTGGGCTGGATGCGCATCGAGTTGCTGTTCGTGCTGTGCCTGGCGATCGGCATCACCTCGAGCGCGTATCAGCCGGTGCGGCTGGCGATGGTCAACGACGTGGTGCCCAAGGAGCTGCTGTCGCGGGCGATCGCGTTCAATTCGGTGGTGTTCAACACCACACGCTT
>CADECO010000592.1:0-3125 GCA_902825905.1 uncultured beta proteobacterium | reverse complement strand
AGCGGCGCGGTGACCATGAAGATCACCAGCAACACCAGCATCACGTCGATGTAGGGCACGACGTTGATCTGGTTGACCAGGCGGCGCTGACGCATGCGGATCCTCTACACCGCGCGCGATTGCGGCGGATAGTGCGGCTGCGACACCTGCGCGCGCACCTGCGCCGCTTCAGCGGCCGCATGACGCTGCAGGATGTTGAGGAACTCTTCGATGAAGCTCTCGAAGCGGATCGACAACCGATCGATCTCGTGCGAGTAGCGGTTGTAGGCAACCACCGCGGGAATCGCCGCAAACAGGCCGATCGCCGTGGCCACGAGCGCCTCGGCAATACCGGGCGCGACTTGTGAGAGCGTCGCCTGGCCCACGTTCGCAAGCCCGCGGAACGAATTCATGATGCCCCACACGGTGCCGAGCAGGCCTACGTACGGGCTGACCGAACCCACCGACGCGAGAAACGCCAAGTGTGCATCGAGATTGTCGATCTCGCGCTGGTAGGTGGCGCGCATGGCACGCCGTGCACCGTCGATGAGAGCGTTGGGGTCGCTCGCCCGCTGCCCACGCAGCTTCACGAAATCGCGGAAACCCGCCTCGAAGACGCGCTCCAGACTGCCGGAGCGGTGACGGGCATTCGTGGCGTTCTGATAGAGCGCATTCAGATCGGCCCGACTCCAGAACAAGCGCTCGAAGTTGTCGGTTTCCTTCTTGGCACGGCGGACGCTGAACATCTTCTGAAAGATGTAGTACCAAGATACCAGCGACACCAGCAGGAGCAGCGCCATCACCAGTTGGACGATGACGCTCGCTTGCAGGATCAGGGAGAGGATGGAGAGGTCTTGCGTAACCGTCATTGGAGTAGGCCGAGTTTTGTTCTTATCGATGCGGGCATGCGAACCGGCTTGAAACTGGCCGGGTGCACGCAGCCAAGCTCGACTCGTCCGGTTGCCAGGAGTGCCTGCTCGTCGTCGGACCGCGCGGCGAGCACGCGCTGGATGAAGTCGAGACTGGCGAATCCTACCTTAGCTACTTCCGCCGTGACCGCGAGCACCTCGTTGAGGCGCCCCGGACGTGCGTAGTCCACGCGAATTCCACGCACGATGAACATGACCTCGTCGCGCGCCGCGAGTTCCGCCAGATCGAACCCGTGCGCCTGCAGAAATTCGGTGCGGGCGGCCTCCATGAAGTCGAGGTACGTGCCGTGATAGACCACGCCGCCTGCGTCGGTATGGTGATAGTAGACGCGCTGGCGGATCGCAAACGTACCTTGCGGCACGCTCATGGCGCCGCCGATCGCCAGCGGGGGGCGGCCGCAGGCAGCAGACGGTCGAACAAGAGCACCAGAGGCGTGGACAGGAACAGCGCCCACACGAGTGCGTTGGGGCGATGCAGGCCGAACTGCCAGGAGAATGCACCGAGCGCCACGATCATCGCGAAGATAATCCGCGCAAGACGCGCGTTAGGCGTGGTCATCGGATCGGAGATCATGAAGAACGTGAATAGTAGCAGCGCACCACTGTTGATCTGATGCGTGAACACCGACCAGCTCTGCTCCAGCCACGCGATGCGGCCGGCGAGCAGCCCCGCGTAGGTAGCGAGAAACACCAGACTGACGTCGAAGCGCCGCGCCCGGGCGGTGACCACCATGCCCAGCGCGATGAACCAGCCGAACAGCACCAGGTCGCTGCCCCACTGACCCGGCGATGTCCATGCGCCGGGCGCGATCAGAAGTCCGAACATCACGCCGAGATTCGCCGGATTGAAGATGTGCTTGCCGCGATAGCGCACGACGAACTTGGCGCCGATCGCCAGCGCCGCCGCGGCCGGATGCACCCATAACGAATCGGCGCGCAACAACAGCGACAACCCGAAGCAGGTGACGATCGCGCTCAAATACCCGACATTGCGAATCTCGAGTCGGTGGATGAAGAACGCTTGCGTCGCCACACCCGCGGCGAACGTGAGCGCCATCTGCATCGGCCATAGCGTGAAATCGCGCGTCAGTACGCCGATCGTGAGGAAACTCGCCAGGAACAGGATCTGATAAACGCGCGCGTCTTCTGGCAACCGAGTTGGCAACCGAGTGGGCAACCGGGCGCGCAGGCGAGCGAACCGTCCGAGCCACTCTTGCAAGCTCGGGCTGCCCGCACCAGGCGCGCGACGGCTCGTCGGCGCCAGCGTGCCCGAGGCGTGTTGCCCGCTCACGGCGAGGCCTTGAACCAGTCTTCGCTGAAGATGCTGCGCCAGCCGCGCGCGGCACGGTGCAGGCCCATCTTGTCGCGGATGCCACCGATCTCCCAGCCGGTGAGATTGGCCAGCACCTGGGCTTCCTTCTCCTGGCGGTTGCGCACTTGCTCGAGATAAGCCTTGGCTTCCGGACACGCATCCTCAGCGATCTTGAACGGGTGGCGCAGCACGTAGCGCGTCTGGTAGTTGCCGCGATCCTTGGTTTCCTGGAACACCAGATCCTCGGGGAACGTCTGCGGCGTGTAACGCACGTGCAAGCGCGTGACCATCACCGGCTGCGCTTCACTCGTGGAGGGCGCCGGACGGCGTGGCATGAGCCGCGGATTGCCGGGTGTGCCGGGCGTAACGTGCTGATCGCCCGCGAGCCAGGTAACCCCCAGCCCTTTGAGTTCGGCCGGCGTGAGCGGATTGGCAGCGCACGGATCGCACCAGCCCATATCCCACACGTATTCGGTGAACACGACCTTATAGGCTTCACGCTTGGCCTGCTCGTCGAACATCGACTTGTAGAAGCTGCGGAAGTCGCCGCGCACGTAAGTCGGAATGTCCATGTTCGCCGGCAGCTTCACGGTGCGATAGTTGGTCGCCTCCACGCGGCCCTGCTTCGAGAGCACCCACAGCACCAGATCCTGCGGCCCGCGCGCGTTCAGCATGCCCAGGCGGATCGGCAGCATGAATTTCTCTGAGCGGAAGTTGAACTGCATCGGCCGCAAATACTCTGAGCCGGTCTTGGCGTGCTCGGTCATGTCGACGCGCGCGACGAAGAACTTGAGCTCCTGCTTGATGTACGGCGCGAGCGCCTTGGCCGCACCGGCGGGAATCTTGTAGCCGTTCTGCAGCAACCATGTCTCCAGGCCGTTCGATTCGTTGGCCGACAGGATCAC
>CADECO010000591.1:0-3127 GCA_902825905.1 uncultured beta proteobacterium | reverse complement strand
CCGGTGCGCCGTGGCTCGAACTCTCATCGATGGCGGGCTATCGGCTCGACACGCCCGATGCCGACAAGAGCGTGCCCGGCGGCGGCGTGATCGCAGGCATCGGCTACGTATCGGGCACGCGGGTGCTGGTGCTCGCCGACGACGCCGGCATCGACGCCGGTGCGATCCAGCCGCGCGGGCTGGAAAAGATCCTGCGCGCCCAGGCAATCGCCCTGGACAACAAGCTGCCGTTCATCCATCTCATCGAATCGGCGGGCGCCAATCTGCTGCGCTATCAGGTCGAGACGTTCATTCGCGGCGGCGGTTTGTTCTACAACCTCGCACGCCTGTCGGCCGCCGGCATCCCGGTGATCGGCGTCGTGCATGGCTCATCCACTGCGGGTGGTGCCTACATGACCGGCCTGTCGGACTACGTGATCATGGTGCGCGACCGGGCGCGCGCGTTTCTCGCCGGGCCGCCGTTGCTCAAAGCCGCCACCGGCGAAATCGCCACGGAAGAAGCACTCGGCGGGGCGACGATGCACGCCGCGGTGTCCGGCACGGCCGAGTATGTCGGCGAGGACGACGCCGATGCGTTGCGCATCGCGCGCGAGCTGGTCGGCAAACTCGGCTGGGGCACCGCGCAGCCGGCGCAAGGCAAGCCGCCGCGTTTCGCCGCCGACGAGTTGCTCGGCGTGATGCCGGTCGACTACAAGCATCCCGTCGACATGCATGAGGTGATCGTGCGCATCGTCGACGATTCGGACTTTCTCGCCTACAAGGCCGACTATGGCGCGGCCACCGTTGTCGGTCACGCCAGCGTCCAGGGCCAGCGCGTCGGCATCCTCACCAACAACGGTCCGCTCGATCCGGCCGGCGCCGCGAAGGCCACGCAGTTCATTCAGGCCTGCTGCCAAAGCGGGACCGCCCTGCTCTATCTGCAGAACACCACCGGCTACATCGTCGGCGTGGCCTCTGAAGAGGCCGGCATGATCAAGCACGGCTCGAAGATGATCCAGGCGGTGTCGAACGCAACCGTCCCCTCGATCACGATCATGTGCGGTGCCTCGTTCGGCGCGGGCAACTACGGCATGTGCGGGCGCGGATTTCAGCCGCGCTTCCTGTTCGCCTGGCCCAATGCAGTGACCGCGGTGATGGGCGCAGAGCAGGCCGCGCTCACCATGGCGATCGTGGCCGAGGCCGGCGCAAAGCGGCGCGGCCAGCCGGTGGATCAAGCCGCCATCGACGCGCTGCGCGGCAAGATCATCGAGACGTTCGAGCGCCAGCAGGATGCCTTCGCGCTGTCGGCGCTGCTGCTGGACGACGGCATCATCGATCCGCGCGACACGCGCAATGCGGTGGGCTTCGCGCTGTCGGTGTGCCACGAAGCCGATCGACGCACGCTGCGGCCGATGCAGTTCGGCGTGGCGCGTATCTGATGGAGATTGATCATGCAACTCAGCCACGAACACGAAGAGCTCGCGCGCAATCTCAAGCGCTTCATCGATCAGGAGATCAATCCGCACGTCGACGAATGGGAGGCCGCCGAGATCTATCCGGCCAAGGAGATCTTCAAGAAACTCGGCGCGCTCGGATTCCTGGGGCTGACCAAGCCCCCCGAGTACGGCGGCAGTGGTCTGGACTGGTCGTACGCGATGGTGATGGCCGAGACGCTGGGCCACATCCGCTGCGGCGCGGTGCCGATGTCGATCGGCGTGCACACCGACATGGCCACGCCTGCGCTGACCCGCTTCGGCTCCGATGCGCTGCGCCGCGAATTTCTCGCACCGGCGATTGCCGGCGACATGGTGTCGTGCATCGGCGTGTCGGAGCCGGGTGCCGGGTCGGACGTGGCCTCAATCAAGACCACCGCACGCAAGGACGGCGACGACTACGTCATCAACGGCGGCAAGTTGTGGATCACCAACGGCATCCAGGCCGACTGGATCTGCCTGCTCGCCAACACCTCAGCCGGCGCGCCGCACAAGAACAAGTCGCTGATCGTCGTGCCGATGAAAACGAAGGGCGTGTCGATCGCAAAGAAGATTCGCAAAATCGGCATGATGGCTTCCGACACCGCGCAGATCCACTTCGACGACGTGCGCGTGCCGCAGCGCCATCGCATCGGCGAAGAAGGCTTGGGCTTCACCTATCAGATGCTGCAGTTCCAGGAAGAGCGGTTGTGGGCCGCTTCCAAGCTCCTGCGCGGCCTGCAGAACTGCATCGACGACACCGTCGCCTACACGCGTGAGCGCAAGCTGTTCGGCAGCACCGTGCTCGATCAGCAGTGGGTGCACTATCACCTCGCCGAGTGCCAGACCGAACTCGAAGCGCTGCGATCGATGGTCTATCGCGCCGTTGATCTCTATGTGCGCGGCGAGGACGTCACCACGCTCGCGTCGATGGCCAAGCTCAAGGCCGGCCGGCTCGCACGCACCATTCCCGACACCTGCCTGCAGTATTGGGGCGGCATGGGCTTCACCTGGGACAACCCGGTCTCGCGCATGTATCGCGACGGGCGGCTGACCTCGATCGGCGGTGGTGCCGACGAAGTGATGCTCGCGATCATCGCCAAGCGCATGGGCATCCTGCCCGGCCCGCCTGCGAAGCACTGAATGCGGAGCGCACCGTGAGCCGCGCGCTCAATCTGCGTCCGTTCCGCTCGCTGCTCATCGCCAATCGCGGCGAGATCGCCTGCCGCATCGCCACGACCGCTCGCACGATGGGCAAGCGCGTGATCGCGGTGTACTCAAGTGCCGATGCGAATGCGCTTCACGTGCAAAGCGCCAATGCGGCGATCGAGATCGGCAGCGCATTGCCAGCGGAGTCGTATCTGAACATCGACGCGATTCTCGCGGCCGCGCGCGACAGCGGTGCCGAGGCGATCCATCCCGGCTACGGTTTTCTGGCAGAGAACGATCGATTCGCGCAAGCGGTGCTCGAAGCGGGTCTGGTTTGGGTCGGGCCGCCGCCTGACGCGATGCGCGCGATGAGCAGCAAGGCAGGCGGCAAGCGACTGGCGCGGCAGCTGAGCGTTCCGGTCCTCGCCGGCTACGACGGTGACGATCAGGCCGACGCGACGTTGCGACATCAAGCGCACGCGATCGGCTTTCCGCTGCTTATCAAGGCATCGGCGGGCGTCGGTGGT
>CADECO010000590.1:0-3137 GCA_902825905.1 uncultured beta proteobacterium | reverse complement strand
ACTTCGCCGACATGTACGGCGCGTACGAGGCGTTAAGCTCCGAATGGAAAGCGCGCCTGGGCGCGCTGCGTGCGATTCACAACCTCGATTTCTCGCGCAACCGCCGCCACGGCGAGGAGCCGATGACCGAGGAGCAGAAGCGCAAGGTGCCGCCGGTCGATCATCCGATCGTGCGCACGCATCCGGAGACAGGGCGCAAATGCGTGTTTCTCGGCGATCACGCCGAATCGATCGTGGGCATGCCCTACGACGAAGGGCGCGCGCTGATCGATCAGGTCAACGCGATGATCGTCCGGCCCGAGCTGGTGTACGTGCACGCCTGGCAACCGCGCGACTTCATGATCTGGGACAACCGCTGCACCCTGCATCAGGCGCAGGCCTACGACGTCGCGCGTGAGCGGCGCGTGATTCGCCGCTGCACGGTGCTGGGGGATGTGCCGGTGTAGACGACCGGCGCGCGCGCTCGGAAGTCAAGCGCTCGCCGGCGTAGCAGGTTGCTGCTCGCGCCGCACCAGTTCCGCCACGAGCTGCCGCGCCCGCGCGGGCGCCTGATCGGCGCGCGTGTACACGGTGCGCGATTCAAGCGGCACCTTGTCGAGGATCAGTTGCTGCGCTTCGATCATCGTTCGATCTTCGCTGAAGGTGCGATTCACCGCCGCGCGCAGCATCTCGGTCATCGCGGTGTCGTCTTGCTTGAAGTTGCGTGGCAAGGCCCAGAAGTAGTGCGTCGACCGATCCGTCTCCGGCGTGAGCGAGTTGATCACCCACCAGGCCAATCCCTTCGACTTGTCCTGCGTGCCGGCAGGTACCGCCCACACTTCGATGACCACAGTGCATGGAGGCACGAAGAACAAGCGCTGATAGCGATCGATGTTGGTGGTGAACCCCGCTGCGGCTACGAACAGCTTCGGCGGCGTGCAGTCGGGCATGAAGCGTTCGACTTCGATCTGGTCGCCGCGGATCGTCGTCTTGGCCGGCGTTTCGCCGACGGCCTGGTTGCCGATGGTGCCCTGATGCAGAAATGCCTCGTGCGACAGATCGAGCAGATTGTCGATCAGCAGCTGATTGTGGGCGGTCACATAAAAATAATCGGACAGCGGACACCAGCCGGGCTCGCTCTGCCAGCGTAGCGCCTGCGGAATGAGCTCCGCGTCGGCCTTCTCGCGCTCGCCGAGCCAGATCCACACGAATCCGAAGCGCTCGACGATCGGAAACGTCTGCGCGCAGAAGTGATCCGGAAAACTCTCTTCGCCCGGCACGCGAACACATCGGCCCGTGTGGTCGAACGTGATGCCGTGGTAGCCGCACTGCAGCGCATCGCCATCGAGCCGGCCCATCGACAGCGGAACCAGCCGGTGCGGGCAACGATCGAGAAAAGCCACTGCCACGCCAGCGGCGGTGCGATACATCACGATCGCCTCGTTGGCGATGGTGCGTTTGGTGAGGGCGTGGCGAAGTTCGCTGCTCAATGCGGCGATGTACCAGCAGTTCTTCGGGAACACGGTAGTCCTCGAATTCGTCGTGCGGTGTGCGAGCGATGTTCCACCTGTCTTGCCGGAAAGTCGAGTCCGAGGCTGATGGTCGGCATCGCGTACGATGCGCGCGAGCAGTGCCTGGCCAAGACGGTCAGCGCTGAGATCCCGACCACGAAATCACCAACAGTCATTCCATGCACATCTGGGTCGACGCAGACGCCTGTCCCGTGGTGATCAAAGACATTTTGTATCGCGCGGCCAAGCGAACCGAGCTGATGCTCGTGCTCGTGGCGAATCAGATGCTGCGCGTGCCGGTCTCGCCGTGGATTCGCGCGGTGCAGGTGCCACGCGGGTTCGACGTGGCCGACAACCACATCGTGTCGGTGCTTGCCGCGGGCGATCTTGTGATCACCGCCGACATTCCGCTTGCGGCGGCGGTGGTCGATAAAGATGCGTTCGCATTGAACCCTCGCGGCGAACTCTATAGCCGCGAGAACGTGCGCGAGCTCCTCGATATGCGCAACTTCATGGATACGTTACGCGCGAGCGGCGTGCAGACCGGCGGGCCGGCGGCGTTGTCGCAGTCGGATCGGCAGGCGTTCGCGAATCGGTTGGATCGATTCCTGGCGCAAGCACGGCCATAATTACGTTGCGACCGGAATCGCTCGAACATCAAGGAACCCTCATGCGCAAGCGCATCATCACGCTCCTCATCGCGACGATAGCGTCGCTGACTGCAGTATTCGGTGCGAATCTCGCCATGGCGCAAGCCTGGCCGAGCAAGCCGCTGCGATTGATCGTGCCATTCCCGCCTGGCGGGCCGACCGATCTGGTCGGACGCGCGGCGGCGGGCATCCTTGCCGATGCGCTTGGCCAGCAGGTCGTGGTCGACAATCGTCCGGGCGGCAATGGCACGGTGGGCGTGGGTGCGCTGGCGAAGTCGGCGCCCGATGGCTACACGGTCGGACTCACGGCGATCACGCTCGCCACCGCCCCGCATCTGGGGTCGGTGCCGTTCGATGCGCTGAACGACTTCGCGCCGATATCGAACCTCGTATCGATGACGCCGCTGATCGTCGCCAATCCCAGCCTGCCGGCCTCCACCATTGCCGAGCTGGTGAGCTACGCGCGCGCCAATCCCGGCAAGATTCCGTTCGGTACGCCGGGGGTGGCAACGGTGCCGCATCTGGCTGCGGAGATGCTGCAGGTCGCGGCGGGCATGAAGCTGACGCACGTGCCGTACAAGGGCGCGACCCAGCAGATCCAGGATCTTCTGGCCGGGGCGATCCAGCTCGATTTTCAGAGCTCGCTTGTGGTGGCGCTGCCGCAAGTGCGTGCAGGCAAGATCAAGCCGATCGCGGTGCTCACGCCGAAGCGCTCGCCGCTCTTGCCCGACGTGCCGACCGTCGCCGAGTCGGGCTACCCGAATCTGCATGCGGCGCCGTGGTTCGGATTGGGCGCGCCGGCGGGCACGCCGCGCGAGATGATCACGCGCATGAACGAAGCGCTGGTGAAAGGCATGCAATCGAAGGAGGTCGTCGATCGCTTCACGGCGATCGGCGCGATCATTCACACCTCCACGCCGGACGAGTTCGCCGCGTACATCAAGAGCGAGCACGCGCGCTGGGGCGAGGTGATTCGCAAGGCTGGGATCAAGTTGGA
>CADECO010000589.1:0-3142 GCA_902825905.1 uncultured beta proteobacterium | reverse complement strand
GCGCAACTCGATTTCGCGATCGCGCGCGGCGAGATCGTCGCGGTGGTCGGCAAGACAGGCTGCGGCAAATCGCCCTTCTTCAACATCCTGACCGGCCTCGAAGCGCCCACCGAGGGCCGGATCGAGATCGGCGGGCGCACGCCTTACGGCCCGGACTTCGATTCGTTTCGAGGCCGCATCGGCATCATCTTCCAGCAGGATAGGCTGCTGCCGTGGCGCACGCTGCTCGACAACGTGACGCTCGGGCTCGAGATCATGGGCGTCGACCCGGCAGAGCAGCAGCAGCGCGCGCGCGTGTGGCTCGATCGATTGGGGCTGGAGAACTTCCTGCGGGCGTTCCCCAATGAGCTGTCCGGCGGCATGCGCCAGCGGGCCGCGCTCGCGCGCGCGTTCGCCTTGAATCCGAACATCCTGCTCGCCGACGAGGCGTTCGGTCATCTCGACGAAGTCACCGCGATGCAGATTCGCACGCAGTTCTTCGAGATGGTCCGCGCCGAGGGCAAGACCGCGATCTTCGTGACCCATCAGCTCGAGGAGGCGATCGAGACGGCCGATCGTCTGCTCGTCTTCGGACGGCCCGCCAGGTTGCTCGCCGATCTGCCGCTCACCCGATGGCCGCGCAGCGAGTTGCCCGGCTTGCGCGGGCGCATTCAAGCGATGATTCAGCAGAACGAACCCGACCCAGGGTTGAGTCCGCCGGTCGGTTCACTGGTCGCCTGAAACAAGGGGAGGCGCAGCGCATGTCGCTCGATCACTTCAAGCTCACCGGCCGCGTGGCCATCATCACCGGAGCGGGCGGCGGCATCGGCCGGGCGACCGCCGTGGAGTTCGCCAACGCCGGCGCGAGCGTTGCATGCCTGGACATCTCGCAGGAGAAGCTCGACGAGACCGCGCGGCTGGTGCAGCGCACCGGCCAGAAAGTGCTGGCGATGGTCTGCAATATCGCCTCGCCGGAGGAAACCAAGGCCGCCGTCGATCGCATCGTGCGCGAACTCGGCCCGTCGATTCGCGTGCTCATGAACGGCGCGGCGGCGTGTGAGCCGAGCCACACGGTGGTCACCTGCCCGCCCGAGCTGTGGCACGAGGTGTTCGGCATCAACGTCGGCGGGGCCTTCCTCATGAGCAAATGGGTGATCCCGATCATGGACCGGGCGGGCGGTGGCTCGATCATCCACGTCGCGTCGCAGCTTGGTAGTACCGCGGTGAACGATCGCGCCGTGTATTGCAGCACCAAGGGCGCCCTGCTCTCGCTCGCCCGCGCGATGGCGATCGATCATGCCAAACAGAAGATCCGCGTCAACACGCTCTCGCCCGGCGCGACAGAAACCGATCGCATGACGATTCGCTATGGCACGATGGAAGAGGCCCGCAAGACGCTGGCCGCTCACCATATTCTCGGGCGACTCGGGCTGCCCGAGGAGATGGCCCGCGCCGCGCTCTATCTGGCCAGCGATGCCTCGAGTTTCATGACCGGAGCCGACCTGGTGGTCGACGGCGGGTACAACTCGTGGTGACGGTCCGCTGACCGGCAATTGCCGCGATAGTTACCGCGCGATGTGCCCGCCGTCGGCGATGACGATGCTGCCGGTGGTGAACGAGGCACGCTCGCTCAGCAGGAACGAAATCGTCTCGGCGATCTCCCTGGGTTCGCCGTAACGGCCCATCGGGATCTCCGCGATCGCCGCGGCCCGTCGCGCCGGGTCGGCGCGCACGACGGCATTGAGCGCGGTCGCCACCGGCCCCGGCCCCACCGCGTTGATGCGGATGCCCTGCTGCGCGACTTCCAGCGCCAGCGAGCGGACCATGCCATTGAGCGCCGACTTGGAGGCCGCATAAGCGGCAGCGCTCGGATGCCCCACCGACCCGAGCTGGCTCGACACCACGACGATCGATCCTTTCGTGCCGCTCGCCAGCAGGTGCTGCAACACTGCGCGACAAAGAAAGAACGTCGCATTCAGATTGACGCCGATCTGCGAGACCCATTCCTCCTCGCTGATCGTCAGGCCGGGCTTACGGATGAAGATGCCGGCACAAGCAGCCAGCCCGTCGAGCCCGCCAAGCGCGCGACTCGCCTGCTCGACGAGCTGATTGCGACGCTCGCGCTGCGTCAGATCGAGCGCGAAGAGCGGCACGCCCGGGATCGCTGCCTCCACCGCCGGCCGCTGCGAATCGTCGAGCACCACCGCGGCGATGCTCGCGCCTTCACGCACCAGCACCTGCGCGGTCGCCAGCCCGATGCCGCTTCCGGCGCCGGTTACCAGAATCTTTCGCCCGGCAAGCTCACCCATCTCGTTCACCTCGTTCATGGAGCACACGATGCAATCGCGTGGGATTGATCGGCAGGCGCCTGATCGCGCCGGGGCGGCCGAGTGCGTCGTCCACTGCCGCAGCGATCGCAGCACCTGCACCGTTGATGCCACCCTCGCCGGCACCCTTCACGCCCAACGGATTCTGCGGACTGGGTGCGTCTTCGAACAGCAGCGCTTCCACTGGCGGCATCTCGGTCATCGTCGGCATGAGGTAGTCGGCGAAGGTCGTCGCCTGCGGTTGACCACTCGCGTCGTAGACGAACTCTTCCAACAACGCGCCGCCCACGCCCTGCGCCACGCCGCCGACGATCTGGCCCTCGACCAGCATCGGATTGATCATCCGCCCCAGATCCACCGCGACGACGAAACGCTCGACGTGCACGCCGCAGGTTTCCGGATCGACGCGCACCACCGCCACGTGCACGCCGTAGGGATAGTTCATGTGATCGGCGCGAAACCATCCTTCCGCGGAGAGTCGTTCGCCGCGCTGCGCCATGCGTTGCGCGATCTCGCGCAGCGAGATTGCCGCGCCATCGGCGTGCGTAACCGTGCCGCGCGCGAACGTCAGCTCGCCGGCCGGGCGATCGAGCATGGCACTCGCCGCCGCGATCGCCTGCTCACGCAGCGTTTGCGCGGCAGCCATCACCGCCGAGCCGGTCATCACCGTTACGCGCGAGGCGAACGCGCCCATGCCGACATCGATGCGATCGGTCTGACCGTGGATGACGCGCATCGACTCGATCGGCACCTGCAGCGTCTCGGCGCAGATCTGCGCCATCGCCGTCTCGATCCCCTGTCCGACCGAAGCGGCGCCGGTGACGATCTCGATCTGC
>CADECO010000588.1:0-3142 GCA_902825905.1 uncultured beta proteobacterium | reverse complement strand
TCGAGCAGGCAGCGGTGATCCATGCGCTCGATCTCGTAGGGAATATTGCCGCCGAGGTTATGCACCTGCACGCGCGCCTCGGGGAAAGCATCGAGATAGTCGGTCAGGCAGAGCGTCACCATCACCGACGAGAGGCTCGCCTGCATATCGAGCGTGCCGTTACGTCGACGTGCGTTATCGATGTCGGCGGCCACCTTCGGCCACGCATCGCCCGGCGCCGGTCCGTAGTGAACGAACACCACCGCCTTGTGCCGGTTCGCCGCTTCGAGAATCGGACGCACTCGCTCGGCCGCCTTGCGATGCACGAACGCATTGGCCGGCATGAGCACACCGATGATGCCGGGCAGCTTCATGGCGCGCTCGAACTCCGCCACCGCCACCTCCATGTCGGTCTGCGGCACACAGGCGTACGCGGCGAATCGGCCGGGATGCTGCTTGCAGATCGCCGAGACGCTGTCGTTGAAGAGGCGCAGAAGCGGCAGGCTCTCATTCGCCGGCAGGCGCTCGGCCCAGGAGAACGAGCCCAGCATCGACAGCACGCCGGTGGTGATGCCCTGCCGATCCATCTCGGCCAGCCGCGTGGCGACGTCGTCGAACGCATCGGACACTGGTTCTTCGGTGTTGCGCGTCTTGATCACTTCGACGCCATCGTTGTTCTTGACGATGCGCGGGAACTCGGTGCGCTGGCGCATCGCATCGGCGAGCGCGGCCGGCCGCCAATGCGCGTGCAGGTCGATCTTCATGCCCTCGTCTCCGGTGGTGGAGTGTCCGGTGGATCGTGTTCTGGACTACCGAACCGATCTTCACCGGATTTGCCGCGCGCGTAAAGCCATACGCGCCGCGCGACCAACCACCAGACAGGGCCGTGTCAGGCCACTTCGGCGGTGTTAGCCTGCGTGGTCTTGCGCATCCAGGCGTCGGGCGTATCGCCGAACAGGCTGCTCGCGGTGGCGCTGAAGAAATCCAGGCCGACCTGGCGGATGAGGCGCTCGCCGATCGCGCCCGTCAGCAGCGGCGGGCGGTTCGTTTGCGGATCGCGTGCAACGTCGTGACGACCATCGCGGACCCGCGCGAGGTGCAACGCGGGCAGCGCTTGCACCGGTTGGCCGGACTTGCGTGCTCGACGCGTGCGACGCGGCAGCGCAAGCGGCAGCATCCGATCGGAGAAGTTGGTCCGGATCAACACGGGAGTACGCATGGTCGATGTCCTTGATTGGCGGCGCGCTCGTAACCCTTGCTACGTCGCGTGCCATTGCTGACTACTGCGTGACATAGCAGCAACCGTGCCCAGGCTTTTCCCAGGCAAACAGGCGCTGGTACGCCGATTTCGGATCCATGCAGGTGCATTCCGCTTGAAAGCAGCGCCACGATGGTGCGCGACCGCGTGTCATCTGAAATGTGTGCGGCTGACGGCGAGCAAGGCAATTCGCGTGCGACTGTCGGCACGACGCAGCCGCGTGCTAAGGTCCATCTTGTTGCTCCGCACAAATCAACAAACTCATCGCGGGATTCGCGGTTTCAAACCCTGCGACACGGCCGCCCCAACGGCCACGCCCCATACGGATCGCTCATGAATCCCATCGCTCGCGCTCGCGACCTTCGCGCTTTCCTGTTCGTTCTCTGCACCACCCTCGCGCTGACAACGGCACTCGCGGGTTGCGGTCGCGGCGACACCGCGAAGGCGGCGACGGACCCGGCAGCGAAATCCGGTCCGCCACCCGCACCCGCAGTCAACGTCGCCAACGCGATCGAGCGCGAGGTGCGCGAGTGGGATGAGTTCTCCGGCCGTCTCGAAGCGGTCGAGACTGTTGAGGTTCGTTCGCGCGTATCGGGCATCGTCGAGCGCGTGCACTTCGCCGCCGGCAAGGAGGTGAAGAAAGGCGAGTTGCTGTTCAGCATCGATCCGCGTCCGTTTCAGGCCGAGTTGGCGCGTGCCGAAGCCGAACTCGCGCGGGCGATCACGCGCTCGGAGCTGGCCAAGACCGAGCTCACGCGCGCCGAGAAGCTGCTCGCCTCCAAGGCGATCTCGCAGCAGGAGCACGACGAGCGCGTTGCGGGCAATCGCGAAGGCGATGCGAGTATTCGCGCGGCGCGCGCCGCCGCCGACGTGGCACGCCTCAATCTGGAGTTCACGCGCGTCACGGCCGCCATCAGTGGCCGGTTGAGCCGCGCGGAGATCACCGCGGGCAATTGGGTCAATGGCGGCAACATCGGCGCGACGCTGCTCACCACTATCGTGTCGACCGATCCGATCTACGCCACGTTCGAGGGCGACGAGCAGGTTTATCTCAAGTATCGAGACCTCGCGTCGAACGGTCAGCGCGGCCGTGACGCACGCCTGCCGATCCACATGGGCCTGTCGAACGAAGACGGCTTTCCGCATCAGGGCGTCGTCGATTTCGTCGACAACCGGCTCGATCCGAAGACCGGCACGATCCGCGTGCGCGCGGTGTTCGCCAACAAGGACCGTCAGCTCACGCCGGGATTATTCGCGCGGTTGCGCTTCGTCGGCAGCGGCAGCTACAAGGCGGTGCTCGTCACCGACCGCGCGATCGGCACCGACCAGAATCAGAAGTTCGTGCTGGTGGTGGGCGCGGACAAGGTGCTGCAGTACCGGCCGGTGAAGCTGGGCGCACTGGTCGACGGTATGCGCGTGATCAAGGACGGCGTGCAGCCGGGCGAGGCGATCGTCGTCAATGGCATGCAGCGCGTGCGCCCCGGAATGCCGGTCAATCCGCAGATGGTGGCGATGGAGGCCAATCCAACCGCCCCCGGTGACAAGCCGAAGGCGGCTGCCGCACCGGCCGCCACCGACGCCGATCGCAAGACGGCCGCCGGCGACAAACCGGAAGCTGCCGGCAAGATCGCCGACAAGAAGTAGCGCGGAGCCCCTCATGAACTTCTCGCGCTTTTTCGTCGATCGCCCGATCTTCGCCGCCGTGCTGTCGGTGGTGATCTTCATCTCCGGGCTGCTCGCGCTGTTCCGTCTGCCGATCTCGGAGTACCCCGAGGTGGTGCCGCCTTCGGTGGTGGTGCGCGCGGCCTTCCCCGGCGCCAATCCGAAGGTCATCGCCGAAACGGTGGCCTCGCCGCTGGAAGAAAGCATCAACGGCGTGGAGGACATGCTCTACATGTCGTCGCA
>CADECO010000587.1:0-3144 GCA_902825905.1 uncultured beta proteobacterium | reverse complement strand
GCCGCAAACTAGGCCCCCTCCCTTTCTAGCCACGTCAGTGGCGCGAGTAGAGGGAGGGTGAGGGGAGGGAGAGCGTCCCGATTGGCGGGGGGCGGGGGAGCGTCCCGAATGGTGAGGGGCGGGGGAGCGTATTCACCCAAATTGCGCAACAACCGGCGCATGGTCCGACTCCGGATATTGCGTATCGACGCGAAACGCCCCCGACTCGTCGGGCAGCGCCTCGTTGTGAATCTCCGCATGCTGAAACGAGGCGAGCAGCCCGCGCGACACCATCACGTGATCGAGCATTTCGCCGCGCCCCAGATGCAGGAGCGAATAGCGCGACGACTCGGGGATGTTGTTCTCGCACGGGATCATCACGCGCGGACTGTGCGCCGGATTGCCGGTCTCCTCGACCGGGCCGCGGATCGCCTGAATCGACACTTCGTCGGCGTTGGCGTTGAAGTCGCCCGCGATCGCGATCAGTGCGTCGGTGCCGTGCGTGTCGAACAGCTCGTCGATCAGCAGCCGCGCCTGCAGCGCCTGCCCCAGCCGTTTCATTGCCGAGATGAAGCTGCCTTCGGCCCACGCCGAGACCGATTTCCAGGTGTGATCGTCGATGCGCTGCCCCGGAATGCTGCTGGCGAGCTTCGATTTCATGTGCACGTTGATGACGTGCAAGGTGCGCCCGCCGCCGATGTCGTGCGTGGTGTAGAGCATCGGCCGCTCCCACTCGATCGGCTGCGCGGTCGTGTCCGGCGGAATCGCGGTGGCCATCTGATAGGTGGGGCGCGGTCCGCCGCTGTCGCGCACGATGCGCGTCTGCGCGATCGGATAGCGCGACAGCGTCACCAGATTGCGCTCGGCGTAGAGCTTGCCGGTGGTGGTGAGCGTGGTGCTGCGGTTGTACGTGGCGTATGGCGTGCCCACGAGCAGGCTGTCCAGCGCGGTGAGGATCGGTGCCGTCGAGGGGCCCTGGCTGTGGATCTCCTGCAGGCACAGCACGTCGGCGTTCAGCCGCAGCAGTTGCGGACGCATGATCCGGATGCGATCGGCCAGCGGTGGCTTGATGTTGGCGCCGTCGTCAAGGTTCTCGAGGTTGAAGGTGGCGATGCGCATGAACGAGCTCCAGCAGGCGTGGGAAGGGGTGATCAGGACAAGGATGATCAGGATAGCGACTAGTGCAGGTGGTGCACCGGCGCCATGCCGTACACCGGCGTGACGACGCCTTCCATGCGTGCCTTGAGCTGGAGCGCAAGATAGATCGAGTAATGGCGTGCCTGCATGAGATTGCCGCCGTGGAACCACAAGCCGGGCTGATGCGTGGGCTTCCACATGTTGCGCAGCTCACCTTCCCACGGACCGGGATCGTACTTGGTGCCCGAGCCCACGCCCCAGCACTTGCCGACGCGATCAGCCACGTCGGTCGAGATGAGTTGCGCTGCCCATTCGTTCATCGAGCCATAGCCGGTGGCGAACACGATCAGATCGGCGGGCAATATGGTGCCGTCGGTGAGCGTCACCGAGTCCGGATGGATGCGCTCGATCGATACGCCGCTCCGCAGCGCGACCGCGCCGTCGATGATCAGCTGCGAGGCGCCGACGTCGATGTAGTAGCCGCCGCCGCGGCGCAGGTACATCGAATGGATGCCGGCTTCGTCCTCGCCGAACGTGAGCAGGAAGCCGCGCTGCTCCAGCGCCGCATAGAACGCGGCGTCGCGGCGCCGGATCTCCGCGAAGATCGGCCGTTGGAACGACGGCGCGAGTCGCAGCGGAATCGATGCGGTGGTGAGATCGGCGATATCGGTCGTGATGCCGTTGCGCACGCTGTCTTCGCTGTAGAGCGGCGCCCAGGCGAGTTCCTTCAGCATCTCCGAGCGCGCGACCAGTGTGGGCGAGCGCTGGATCATCGTGACCTGCGCGCCGTGTTCCCACAGTTCCGCGCAGATGTCGTGCGCGGAGTTGTTCGAGCCGACGACGATGCAGCGCTTGCCGCGGTGCGCGGGTGCGCCGACGTACTGGCTCGAATGGCAAAGCGTGCCCGCGAACGATTGCGCGCCGGCAATGTTGGGCACGTTGGGCATGCCCGACATGCCGGTGGCCAGCACGAGCTGGCTGGGCTGCAGGATGATGTCCGTTCCGTCGCGCCGCACGCGCAATTGCCAGGTCTGTGTGGCCGGATCGAATTGCGCTCCGAGACATTCGGTGCCCGTCCAGTAGTCGAGCTCCATGATCCTGGTGTAGACCTCGAGCCAGTCGCCGAGCTGATCCTTGGGCGAGAAGATTGGCCAGTGATCGGGGAAGGGCAGGTACGGCAGGTGGTCGTACCAGACCGGATCGTGCAGGCAGAGCGACCGATAGCGCTTGCGCCAGGAGTCGCCGGCGCGCGCGTTGCGCTCGATGACGATCGTGGGTACTTCGAGGCGCCGCAGCCGTGCTGCCAGCGCGATGCCGCCCTGACCGCCGCCGACGATCACGCAGTACGGCTGGCGCGTCGTGCCCAGTTCGGCCGCTTCGCGCGTGCGTCGCTCCAGCCACGACTCGCGATTGCGAAACTGGCCATGCTGTGTGCCGGCCTCGCGCGTGCCGTTGCGGCCGGTCTTTTCTTCGAAGCCTCGCAGCGAGTGCAATGAGGTGAACAGAGTCCAACAGCGCCCGTCCTTGAGCCGCACGTGGCCTTTGCCTGTGCCGGCCTTGGTCTCGAAACGCAGCCATGCCTGGACGAAGCCGTTGCCCGCAGTGGCCTCACCGTCGATCGCCCACCGCGAAGGTTGCCCAGCAGCGAGCGTGCCGGTGAGCATGGCGCGAATCTCGTCAATGCCCTCGGCGGTTTTCAGGTTCCAGGAGAATGCGACGAAGTCGCGCCAGAAGCACTCCGGCGCGAACATTTCGACGGCGCGATCGATGTCACCCTGTTCAAGCGCGGCCGCGAAGCCGCGCAGCCAGTGATCGACGGATTGGGTCGCGCTCGTACCGGTCACGCCGTGGTCATCCGGCACGCTGAGTGGATGAATGAGACGATTTTCGCGATCGCGGCCTTGGCGCCGTCGGACTCGGGTTTGCTGCGCACCAGATCGTAGGGTAGCCCTTCGATCCATTCCATCTGCACCGCGCCGCCCGCCTTGCGATAACCGGCCAGAAACTCCTCGACGTTTTTGCGCGGGT
>CADECO010000586.1:0-3158 GCA_902825905.1 uncultured beta proteobacterium | reverse complement strand
CTCTGGAAAGCACTGAGCGGAAAGCACCGGGCATGGCTGAAATTCGCAACTACACCTTGAACTTTGGACCGCAACATCCGGCCGCTCACGGTGTGCTGCGCCTGGTGCTCGAGCTCGACGGCGAGGTGATCGAACGCGCCGATCCGCACATCGGCTTGCTGCATCGAGCGACGGAGAAGCTCGCCGAGCACAAGACGTTCATCCAGTCGCTGCCTTACATGGACCGGCTCGACTACGTGTCCATGATGTGCAACGAGCACGCCTACGTGATGGCGATCGAGAAGCTGCTGGGCATCGAAGTCCCGCTCCGCGCGCAGTACATCCGGGTGATGTTCGACGAGATCACCCGCATCCTGAACCACCTGCTGTGGCTCGGGGCGCATGCGCTCGACATCGGCGCCATGACGGTGTTTCTGTATGCGTTCCGCGAACGCGAAGATCTGATGGATTGCTACGAAGCGGTATCGGGGGCGCGCCTGCATGCGGCGTACTACCGGCCCGGCGGCGTGTACCGCGATCTGCCGGAAGTCATGCCGCAGTACGTGAACTCCAAGTTCCGTTCCGATGCCACCACGCGCAAGCTGAACGAGGTGCGATCGGGTTCGCTGCTCGATTTCGTCGAGGATTTCACCCGGCGTTTCCCGACCTACGTCGACGAGTACGAGACGCTGCTCACCGACAACCGGATCTGGAAGCAGCGCACGGTGAGCATCGGCGTGGTCACCCCGGAGCGGGCGATGGCGCTTGGCTTCACCGGACCGATGCTGCGGGGCTCGGGCATCGCCTGGGACCTGCGCAAGAAGCAGCCGTACGAAACGTACGCCGATGTCGATTTCGACATTCCGGTTGGGGTGAACGGCGACTGCTACGACCGCTACCTGGTGCGCATCGAAGAGATGCGCCAGTCCAATCGCATCATCAGGCAGTGCATCGACTGGTTGCGCAAGAATCCCGGCCCGGTGATCGTCGACAACCACAAGGTGGCGCCACCCTCACGCGTGGCGATGAAGACCAACATGGAAGAGCTGATTCACCACTTCAAGCTCTTCACCGAAGGCATGCACGTTCCGGCAGGCGAGGCTTACGCGGCGGTCGAGCATCCCAAGGGCGAGTTCGGGATCTATCTGGTGTCCGACGGGGCGAACAAGCCGTATCGCCTCAAGATCCGTGCGCCGGGCTTCGCGCACCTCGCCGCGATGGACGAGCTGTGCAAGGGCCACATGCTCGCCGATGTGGTGGCGATCATCGGCACCATGGACATCGTGTTCGGCGAGGTCGATCGATGAACCGATGCCGAGCCGGCGAATCAATCATTCAGGCATGAGCAGATGCTGAGCGCGCAATCGCTGGCCAGGATCGATCTGGCCGTCAAGAAGTACCCGCCCGAGCGCAAGGAATCGGCGGTCATGGCCGCCTTGACGGTGGCGCAGGACGAGAAGGGCCATCTGACCACCGAGGTCATGGACTTCGTGGCGCAGTATCTGGGCATGGCGCCGGTGGCGGTGTACGAGGTCGCCACCTTCTACACGATGTACGACCTGAAACCGGTCGGCCGGTTCAAGCTGTGCATCTGCACCAATCTGCCGTGCGCGCTGCGCGGTTCGACCGATGCCGCCGAGCATCTCAAGAAGCGTCTGGGCATCGATTGGAACGAAACGACCAAGGACGGCCGATTCACGCTCAAGGAGGGCGAGTGTTTCGGCGCATGCGGTGACGCACCGGTGATGCTGGTCAACAACAAGAAGATGATCAGCTTCATGGAAGCGCCGCGGCTCGATCAGCTGATCGAGCGTCCGGAGCAATTCATCGCCGACCAGTCATGAACACCGCCAAGATCCCCTTCGCCCCGGACACCTACGGTCCCGACGCCGTGATCATGAACGGTGTCACCGGCACCAACTGGCGCCTGAAAGACTACGAGGCGCGCGGCGGGTATTCAGTCCTGAAGCGCCTGATTTCCGAGAAGGTGACCGCCGATTCGATCATCGCCGACCTGAAGCGCTCGGCGTTGCGCGGGCGCGGCGGCGCGGGCTTTCCCACCGGACTGAAGTGGAGCTTCATGCCGCGGCAGTTCCCGGGGCAGAAGTACATGGTGTGCAACTCCGACGAAGGCGAGCCGGGCACGTTCAAGGACCGCGACATCATGCGGTACAACCCGCACGCGCTGATCGAAGGAATGATCATCGCCGGGTACACCACCGCCTCGTCCGTGGGCTACAACTACATCCACGGCGAGATCTGGGAGGTATACGAGCGCTTCGAGGAGGCTCTGAAGGAAGCGTACTCGGCCGGCTATCTGGGCAGGAACATCCTGGGCAGCGAGTTCTCGTACGACCTGTATGCCCATCACGGCTACGGCGCCTACATCTGCGGCGAAGAGACCGCGCTGCTCGAATCACTCGAAGGCAAGAAGGGCCAACCGCGCTTCAAGCCGCCGTTTCCGGCGAGCTTCGGGTTGTACGGCAAGCCCACGACCATCAACAACACCGAGACGTTCGCCGCGGTGCCGTTCATCCTGTCGATGGGCGCCGACAAGTATCTGGAGTTGGGCAAGCCCAACAACGGCGGCACCAAGCTGTTCTCGGTGTCGGGCGACATCGAGCGTCCGGGCAACTATGAAGTGCGGCTCGGCACGCCGTTCGCGAAGCTGTTGGAGATGGCCGGTGGCATGCGCGGCGGACGCAAGCTCAAGGCGTGCATTCCCGGCGGCTCATCGATGCCGGTGCTGCCTGGCGCGATCATGATGCAGACCGACATGGACTACGACTCGATTGCCAAGGCCGGGTCGATGCTCGGATCGGGCGCCGTCATCATCATGGACGAGACGCGCTGCATGGTCCGCTGCCTGGAACGGCTGTCGTTCTTCTACTACGAGGAGTCGTGCGGCCAGTGCACACCGTGCCGCGAGGGCACCGGCTGGCTGTACCGGATGGTGCATCGGATCGAGCACGGTCAGGGCCGCCCGGAGGATCTGGACCGGCTGATCACCGTGGCCGACAACATCGCCGGACGCACGATCTGCGCGCTGGGCGACGCCGCTGCGCTGCCGGTGAAGAGCTTCATCCAGCACTTCCGCAGCGAGTTCGAGTACCACATCCAGAACAAGCATTGCCTCGTCGGTGGGCACGCGTCGATGGCGAGGGCCGCATGAGCGCACC